>NZ_JBUPVZ010000002.1:0-428765 GCF_055486375.1 Bacillus sp. 11C | reverse complement strand
GATCAGGTTGATAGGTCTGAGGTGGAAGTGTGGCGACACATGGAGCTGACAGATACTAATCGATCGAGGACTTAACCATATTTTGAATGATGTCACATCTGTTATCTAGTTTTGAGAGAACATCTCTCAAATTGTTTGGTGGCGATAGCGAAGAGGTCACACCCGTTCCCATGCCGAACACGGAAGTTAAGCTCTTCAGCGCCGATGGTAGTCGGGGGTTTCCCCCTGTGAGAGTAGGACGCCGCCAAGCAAGGTAAAACCCAGCTCATTGAGCTGGGTTTTTTGGTTTATATCTGTACTGATTTGTTTTCTTCAGTATCCATTTTATCGAGCTTTCTGATTTACAGGTTTTCTAATACTTTTAATGCCAATACAATCCCCAGCATGATCAACATGAGAGTTGTAAATAACCAAAATGCAGTATGTACTGAGAATTCATCTAGACGCCATCCAACTGCGATTGGCGGGATAGAACCGCCTAATCCGTTGGCAGCTAGCAGTATGCTTGTCGTTTGTTCTGTTTTTCCAAGGTAGAATTGATTGGTGATAATTAAAGCAATGGTAAACATGCCAGCCATAAATAAGCCTAAAAAGAAACAAAGAACAAACCCTGCAAAAATGGTTTTACTGATTGCTAAAATACAAAGTGAAATGAGGCCGCCGATATCAATCAGCCTGAGATAACGATGATAGGTTAGTTTTTCGGAAACCGGTTCGGTCAGTAAACGGCCTATGATCATACCGATCCAATATATTGTTACCGTTATGGTTGCTAAGGAGTTAGAAATCTCCCATTTCTCAGCGAAGATAGAAGGGATAAAGTGAACAATCGATACTTCACTGGCTCCATAAAAAGAAGTACGTAGCTGCTAAAGAAATAAACAGTAAGCCAAGTCTTCGAAAAACTTATAGGTGCTTGTTTTCCATTGCCCGAAGTGTCTGTTTGACGAATGAGCAAATCGTCTAAACTGCCAAAGCTCATTCGGCTCCAAACAAGCATCACAAGAAATGAAATTAGCCCCAATACCAGAAATGCCCATACATTATTACTAATTAAAAAATCAGACAGCAACGGCATGAAAAGGGTTCCTAAACCGTACGCTACTTCCATCTTACTCATGACGATTGCTTGTTTTTCTATAATTGCTGTTAAGATAATTGTTCCTACACAAGATTCTACCAGTCCGGGTATCATGTGCCGTGGATATGCCTCAGCTTGCTGAACTGATGATGTAGAAAACGCCGCTTGATAACTATGGGATGCCATTCAGGAATTGATGGGAATAGCTCCGTTGTCAAATGAGAGAAAAGATATTGCTGTTGTTAAAACGATTCTTGTTTCTCATCCGGATATGATATAATTCAAAGATGGCTTAAACCTAGTTTTAGCCATTTTTTTCTTCAGTATTCATCTTGCATATTTGATTAAAATTTAATATGATACTCTTTGTATAATAACTCCTTGCCTCTATACAACATACTCAACGTTTCCCCTTTTTCTTCGTTCGTTTGGCCTTTCCTTTTCTCCCGTAAAATAAAGAAAGCTCCCAGCACAATAGATACGGTGCGGATTTATTTTTTAAAAAAGGAGTCGTTATATTTGAATAATAGTTTTACATTAAAACAGCAATGGTTCGGTAATATCCGAAAAGACATTCTTGCTGGCATTTTAGTTGCATTAGCATTAATACCTGAAGCGATTGGCTTCTCGATTATAGCGGGTGTTGACCCGATGGTCGGTCTTTATGCGTCATTTTGTATAGCCATTATCATTTCTATTTTTGGCGGCAGACCTGGCATGATTTCAGCAGCTACCGGCTCAATGGCGGTCGTTATGGTGTCGCTGGTTGCTGATCATGGGCTTCAGTATTTATTTGCGGCTACGATTTTGACAGGAATCATTCAGATGATTTTAGGTATCAGTAAAATTGCGAGATTAATGAAATTTATCCCGCGTTCTGTGATGATCGGGTTTGTGAATGCGCTGGCGATCCTTATTTTTTCCGCGCAGCTTCCTCAGTTTGAAGGTGCTTCTTGGAGCATGTATGCGATGCTTGCAGGGTCGTTGGTTATTATTTATTTACTGCCGAGGTTTACGACTGCAGTTCCTTCTCCGCTTGTCGCGATTATTGTGATGACGATTATTGCGGTCGCTTTCCATGTGGATGTGCGGACGGTCGGAGATATGGGCAATATTTCTAGTTCGTTGCCTCATTTCTTAATCCCTGATGTTCCGTTCACCTTTGAAACACTGCAAATCATTTTTCCTTATTCGATTGCTTTAGCATTTGTCGGATTACTTGAGTCTTTGCTGACTGCACAAATTATTGATGAAATGACGGATACGGACAGTGATAAAAATAAAGAGAGCCGCGGACAGGGAATTGCGAATATCGTGACTGGTTTCTTTGGCGGCATGGCAGGCTGCGCTATGATTGGACAATCTGTCATTAATACAAAAGCGGGCGGACGCGGACGCTTATCTGCATTTGTTGCTGGTGCTTTTCTGATGTTTTTAATTGCCGTCTTGAGTACTGTCGTCGTGAAAATTCCAATGGCTGCGTTAGTGGCTGTTATGGTTATGGTTTCTGTCGGCACATTTGATTGGTCTTCTTTAAAAGGCCTCAAAAAAGCGCCGCTCACAGACTCTATTGTCATGGTTGTGACTGTGATTACGGTTGTTGTGACGAATGACTTGTCTAAAGGCGTATTCGTCGGCGTTCTCTTAAGTGCGGTGTTCTTTGTGGCAAAAATTTCGAAGCTGAAAATTGTTTCGCATGCAGGGGATCAAAAGCTGAGAACGTATCAAGTAAAGGGACAGATCTTTTTTGCTTCAGTGACTGATCTTACGAATGCGTTTATTTATCAAGAGGATATTGAGCGAGTCGTGATTGACTTAACTGAGGCCCATGTTTGGGATGATTCAGGAGCGGCTGCGCTTGATAAGATTGTTGCGAAGTTTAAGGAACAAGGAATTGAAGTTGAAGTAAAGGGTTTGAACAATGCTAGTAAAGCTCTTATGAAGCAAATGACATAAAGTGTGAAAGCCCAGATTGATGAGATCTGGGCTTTTTTATATCACATATGGCTGAACGGCATTGATATAATAGAGTGAGAAAGAAATATTTAATAGGAGACTTGTATATGACGCTTCAGAAGCTGAACCATGTATTGGGGAAAGTCATGCCGCTTTTAACGCCTGCTAGTGTTGTGCTGGGCGTGCTGCTGTCTCAATTTTTAAATGGGTATGAAAGTGCTGTGCCTTGGATCTTTGCTTTTATTACGTTTGCAGGCAGTTTGAGCGCTAACTTTCAATCTTTGAGACATGCGTTGTCTCATCCTCTTCCCATGATTCTTGCACTATTTGTTCTTCATATTTTCATGCCGATTTTTGCTTGGGGCAGCGGCCATCTTATATTTAAAGGCGATCCTTTGACAATCACAGGTTTAACATTGGCTGTTGTGATTCCTACCGGGATTACAAGCTTGATTTGGGCAGCGATGTATAAAGGGAATGTCGGTTTGACGCTTTCGATTATCTTGGTTGATACGGTGCTGTCACCATTGGTCGTACCGCTGAGCCTTTCATTGCTGGCCGGCGCTCAGGTTCATATGGATGTGTGGGGAATGATGAGAGGGCTGATTGTGATGGTCGTGATTCCTTCTTTTCTGGGCATGCTGTTTAATCAGATGTCATCTCCAGATAGAACCGCATCTGTTAGCAGTGTGCTGTCACCTTTTTCAAAGCTTTGTCTGATGGCTGTGATTGCGATTAACAGTTCAGCGATTGCCCCTTATTTTAAAGCAGTTGATTTGAGATTTGTAGGAATAGCTGTGACGGTCTTCTTTATTGCGTTAACAGGCTATGCCGCTGCTTGGCTGATCGGGAAAATAATGAAAAGGCGCCAAGAGGAAATTGTATCTCTTATTTTTACGGGAGGCATGAGAAATATCAGTGCCGGCGCAGTTCTTGCCGTTACATTCTTCCCGTCTCAGGTTGCTGTTCCGGTGGTGATCGGCATGCTGTTTCAGCAGATACTTGCCGCGTTGTTTGGCTATATGGTGAATCGTTTTGAATTAAAACCTGTATTGCAGAAAGCATGAAAAAACCGCTCAATCTTATGAGCGGTTTTTTCCGTATAGCCACTCGAGCGCAGTGATGAACTGTTGGCAGAAGTACTTACGGTGGTGCACCGCACCTTGTTCAATTGAAAGACATAGCTGATTTTCAGTGAAGCCTTTTTCTTTTAAACTTTGATGCACTTGCTTTGTATTCCGCAGCATATTTCGCTGTATAGATTGTTTTTCACAGCCTTCTTCACTGCCGACAGACATAAAGACACGTGCAGTGCCGGGCTTTAAAGAAGATAAATGAATGGCTTCGGCTGCGTTCTCGTACCAGTAGGAGCCTGAGATAGAGCCTATGTTTGCGAACACTAATGGATACTTTATTAAGGCGAACATTGAGATGAGTCCGCCTAATGAGGCACCGATCATTCCTCTTGACTGCGGTTCCCTGGTGACGTTCCAATTTTCTTCGATAAACGGAATGAATCGGTTTGTTATGTTAGACAGATAGTGATATCCCATGCCTCCGAAGTCCGGGAACCGATCACTGAGTGATGCAGCCGGCCAAGGGGTGTATTCATCCAGCCGACTTGCGGGTTCGATACCGATCAACACGAGCTCAGGCAGCCTTTGCTGCTGAAATGTACTTTCTAATAATTTGATTTGGTCTTGAAACAACGAACTTCCATCCTGCACGTAAACAGCAGGAAATCTCCTGCTGTCTGGGCTGTAGGAAGGAGGGAGGTACAGCGTAAATCTCCTTTCGCCGGCTTTGTGCTCTGAAAGAGATCCGTTCAAGCATTTTCCCCCTTTTTTTGCTTGAAAAGCAGGTATAAGAAATAAGGAACACCGAGGATCGCCAAAATGATGCCTGCGGGCACTTCCGCTGGCTGGAAAAACAGTTTTCCGGCAAAGTCTGCGCTTATTACAAGCAACATGCCGATTAAACCGCTCAGCGGCAGGATATTGCGGTGTTCGACACCAGCCAGTCTCCGTGAAATGTGGGGAGCGATTAAGCCGACAAACGCCATGCTGCCCGCTACGGAGACACAGGCGCTGATGATTGCTACGCAGGCGACGAGCAGGATGGTTTTTTCTTTATTTGATGAAATACCGAGGCTTCTGACTGTGTCTTCATCAAAACGAATGGTGTCCAGCAAGCGGGACTTGGCGATAAGAATAGGTATAAACAGCAGCATCCATGGGAGAACGGCTGTGATGTAAGTCCAATTGGCAGACCAGATGCTTCCGTTTTTCCACACCATGGCCATTTGATAGTCTTGCGGGTCCATTTTTAATGATAAAAACAAAGACAGGGCGCTGAATCCAGAATTGATCGCGATTCCTACCAGAATAATTCTTCCTGAATCTAAATTGCCTCTGTGCCATGCAAATATGTAAATCAGGAGCGCCGCAATCAGTCCGCCTATCAACCCGAAAAATGGCATTCCCATCGCCGCAACTATAGATGTCACTTCCTTCTGGCCTTGGAACAAGAGCATAAACGCCACAATCCCGGCTCCCGCCCCCGCGTTAATTCCGAGAATTCCCGGGTCTGCAAGGCCGTTTCTTGTGATGGCTTGGATGACGGCGCCCGCAATGCCAAGACCGAGTCCGATAATGGCCGCCATGACAATTCGCGGCAGTCTTAAATCGAACAGCAAAATTTTATACTGCGGATTCGGATCGATCTGAAAAAGAGTGGAGAGCAGCTCAGCCGGCTGAACGGAAAATGATCCGCTCGTTAAGCTAAAATAGCTGACAACGAGAATCAAAGCGATGAATACTGCATATTTTTTAGCCATTTTGCTCCCCTCCTTTTCGTTTAATCAAATAAAGGAAGAAAGGCACACCGATTATGGATGTCACGACTTCAATCGGTGTTTCAAACGGATAATTGATAAATCTGCTTGCGAGATCACACAAGGTTAAAAAGACTCCGCCCAAAATGCATGAACACGGAATCAGCCTGTTATAATCTGAGCCGACAAGAAATCTTGTGATATGCGGAACAACCAATCCGACAAACGCAATTTTGCCGGCGAGCGCTACGGCACTGCCGGTTAAAATGATGACTGAAAGCATCGCCATGATTTTAATGGTTTTTTTCTTTTGTCCCAGACTTTTAGAAATGTCGTCGCCTAATGATACAGCAGTCACCTTTTTGCTGAGGGAAACAGCTATCACGATGCCGACCAGAAAAAACGGTGCGGCAAGCTTCAGAAAATCAGGACTCATTTGATGAAGTCTGGCGCTGTACCAGAAACTGAGATCCTGCGATATTTGAAAATAAATCGACATGGCTGCTGATAAACTGCTAAGCAGCATGCTTGTAACTGTGCCGATAATGGCAAGCTGCACGGGGGAAAACCCGTTAGGCATCATGGCGGCAAGGCTGAATACTAGAACGGCTCCTAATGTCGAGCCGATAAAAGAGTAAATGATCATCTCAATGGAAGACGATTGCGGGAGCAGAACCATACAAAGCGTGATAATAAACGCGGAACCATCTGAAACGCCCATAATCGATGGCGAAGCTAAATAATTGCGCGTAATGCCTTGCATAAGCGCTCCAGAAACAGCAAGGGCTGCCCCTATGAGCAGAGCGCCGGCAGCCCTTGGAATCCGGGAATGCCATATAATTTGATGGTCTGTGTTTCCCGGATCGAAATGAATAAGAGATGTAAAAACAATATCTGTGCTTAGATGCTTTGCGCCATATAGGATCGAAAGCAGCAGCGACAGTGCAATAGCAAATGGAGAAGTAATCAATATGATACGTGTCCACTGTTTTGAATACATACAAAAACCTACTCTGAATTAGTTTTGTGTCAATTTTTCAGCAGCCGCTTTCAGGAAGCGGACTTTGCTCCAAGCTGTGCCGCCTTGTGCGAGAGGATCGACTGAGTTAACGTACACATGATCTTCTTTGACTGCTTTAAGGCTTTTCCAGATTGGATTTTTCTCTAAATCTTTTAATGCATCAGGTTTATCTGCATTTTCATCATCAGAAAATTGAACGAAGATATGGTCTGGATTCATTTCGCTTAATTTTTCTAATGAAATCAGTTCTTGCGCTTTTGCAGATTTTACTTCGTCCGGCGCTTTAAGACCTAAATCACCATAAAGTGTGGAGTTGAAGTACACCTGTTCAGGGTAAATGTAAATGTTGCCTTGTCTGATTCTAATGACAAGCGCTTTTGAATCTTTTGCTTTTCCGTTGATTTTTGTTTTTGTTTCTTTTAAATCCTGTTCATAGTCTGCAATGATTTTTTTCGCCTTTTTCTCTTTACCAGTCAGCTGGGCAAGGAGCATCATATTTTCCTTCCAGTTTGAAGAGATGTGAGAAACCGGGATTGTTGTGCCGGCTGTACTTATTTTTTGCAGTGTTTTTTCTGGGAACTTTGTTGAAGCAAGGATGACATCTGGCTTCATCTCAAGAATCTTTTCAATGTTTGGCTCCATTTTTTCTCCGGTTGGTTGGGCTTTGTCTGTGATGTCTTTGAACATTTCAGGGAATTTGCCGGAGAATGAAATCGCGCCTTGCGGATGAACGTCAAGCAGTTTCGCGTCTTCCATCGATTCAACGCTTCCCGTAATGGCAATTTTGTCTGTTGGTACAGTGACTTCATATGTTTTATCCAGGTATTCAATTTTCTTCTTCTCGGATGCTGTGCTGCTTGCCTTGCTGGCAGTTGATTCATTTTTGTTGCCGCAAGCTGCCGCTGTCAGCGCGAGAAGCAAGATTAATAAGGTAAGAGATATTTTTTTCATCTATAGAGCCTCCTGTTCAATTGATAACTATTATCAATTGGAATTATAGAGAATGAACGGATATAACGCCATGGACAAATTCCATATTTATCATGGACAATCACCGGATAGTAAAGAAATGGTTTGCTGAACAATCCGTTCATGGCCGCAAGCCGAGTATTCATTCCAAGGGTCAAAGGATAAAAGGTATACACGGTTATTCCGCACTGCGCTTAGGTTTTGCCATGCTTCTGTCTGCTGCAATTGCTGGTAATAAGCAATGGTTTCAGGCTCTTTAAATAGAAAAAGCATCAAGCAGTCAGCTTGGTAATTTGCGATATTTTCTACCGAAATCGCTTGCTCTGAAGGCGTGTCTTCCGTTTTTGCGGAGCGGAATTCTAAATCTCCAAAAAAGACTTCGCGGACGCTTCGATGATGTGCCAGATAAAAATTTTGCTTATGCAGCCTCAGAAAGAGAAAACGCTGCCCTTGGGCGTGCTGAAGTGTTTTTTTGGCGACCGCCGTCTGCTGGTCATAAGCCGCGAGCCACTTTTCTGCTTCGGACTCTTCCTTTAAGAATGAGGCGGTTTGCAGAAAGTGAGTTCTCCAGCTTTCTTCTGAAGGAAGATAAATAACTTCTGCGATGCGATTCAGATGATTTTTTTCTTCTTGAGAAATAGAATCCATGCTGAAAATCACATCTGGTTCGGCTTGAGATAACGTATTCAGGTTTTCTTCCCATTTTTCATTAAACCGGTATGCGCTGAGCTGGACGGGTATATCTGTCGAATAATGCTGATAGTAGTAAGACGTCCATTTTGGATGGAGCGCGGCCGCAAACGGTATGTGATGAAGAGGGATGAGGTGGCCCATTGTGCCCCTTCCGTACGCGGCAATTTTTTTTCGTCGTTTTTTCATATAGCTTGTAGGTGAGCAGCCTGTATGCTTTTTAAAGATTCTGCTGAAATAAAATTCATCTTGATAGCCGGTTTGATGAGCGATTTCTTTCAATTTGCAGTTTGATCTTGCCATGAGACGTTTTGCTCTGGTGATTCGCGTTTTTGTGATAAATTCTGTTACGCTTTGACCTGTCCATTTTTTAAAGGTTTCGCTGTAGTGTTTGGCGCTGATCCCTGCCATTTGCGACAACTGGGCAAGTGTCATTTTTGTTTCTGCATGAGTTTCGATGTATTGTTTTGTTTTCTCGATTGCTGAGTGTGTATCCGTTTGATCAGATACACTGGCAGTCATGAGGTCATAAATCAGGCTTTGTACTTCAATCATACATTTTAGGTGAGAAACCTGAGACGATTCATTCCATAGCGCAGCAAGCTCTTGAAGCCGGGCTGCAAGGTTTTCGATATGTGATATATTCACAAGCTTCAGTTTGGCTAATTCCGTTGCTGTACATGGCGTTAAGATATCTTGTCCAGATTCCTTGATATAGCTTTGAATCCTGATCAGACAGGTATCTATATGTCCTTCGGCTGCAGGCGTTAAGCCGAAGGTTTCGTTAGGCGGACAAACATAAAGCGTCTTTTTTTGCAGAGGACTGATGCTTGTTCCGATCGAAATATGGCCGTTTCCTTTGACATGAAAGATCAGTACGAATGAATCGGCTAATTGCTGTTCTGAGAAGAGATCACTTGTTTTTTTAAGATATTCAATTTGTATGGGATAATAAATCACTGTATTTTGCAAGAGTAGACCACCTTTTCAGAAACGTTCAATTGATAATCATTTTCAATAAGATTGTACCAAATAAATGAAAGTTTTCCTATATAAAGCGGGTGGGTTTTTGTCATAAAAAAACCCTTACTCCCGTTTGAAAGTAAGGGTCTTTTGTTCGGTAAGAATATGTTACACGTGTAACATACGAAGCTTACGTCTAATAGATGAGATGCTTTTTTCTTGTTTTACTGAATTGTTTGAGTGGTTTTTCATAGCGATCTATGATGTCTTCTATAGAAGTACCATTTTTAATTTCTGTTTTGATCCAGCCGTTGCCTGCCAGTTTATCAAATGAACCTGTTGCCAGGAACTCAAAATCCTCAGGATAGAGGTCGTGTATTGTTTTAATGAGTGAAAGGCCTGTTCTAACCGCTTCAAACTTTTTTCGGTCTGTCACATAGAGCTGAACACCGTGGCAAAGCATTCCCTGATGTTTAGAAAATGTCGGCGTAAAGGAAGCTGCCCTGAATGTGACGCCTGGCAGATGGAGTCTGTTTAATGTTTCTGCAAGTTCTGTGCTTTTGATAAAGGGAGCCCCAATCAATTCGAATGGCTTTGTTGTCCCCCGCCCTTCGGATATATTTGTTCCCTCAATCAGTCCGGTTGCAGGATATACAAATGTGCTCTCTACCGTCGGCATGTTAGGTGATGGGAGGACGAAAGGCAGGCTGGTGTCGTCAAAATCCATTTTCCGTTTCCAGTGTTTTATTTTTACCACTGTCAGATCGGCATCAATGTCAAATTCCTTATTGAACAGTAAAGCCAATTCCCCTATGGTCATTCCGTGCTTTAGCGGAATGGGATACAGTCCGACAAATGAGGCGTACTCAGGCTCTAAGACTGGTCCTTCAATATGATCCCCGCCTTGAGGATTCGGTCGGTCCAGCACCATAAAAGGAATGCCATTTTCTTTAGCGGCTTCCATAGCGTATGCCATTGTATAAATGTACGTGTAGTAACGGGTCCCGACATCCTGAATGTCAAACATAAGAACATCGACATTTTTCAGCATCTCTGGAGTCGGTTTCCTCGTTTTTCCGTAGAGGCTGTATACGGGAATCCCGGTTTTTTCGTCAA
This sequence comes from Bacillus sp. 11C, assembly GCF_055486375.1. Taxonomy (NCBI): domain Bacteria; kingdom Bacillati; phylum Bacillota; class Bacilli; order Caryophanales; family Bacillaceae; genus Bacillus; species Bacillus sp. 11C. Next base: position 418,136 of record NZ_JBUPVZ010000002.1, on the reverse strand, counting down.
TGTAAGAGCCGACTTTGTCTCCCGCCTGAGCATCGCCGCGGACGCCGTGCTCAGGGCCGAATAAAGCTGTCAGTTTAATATCATGGTTTTCGTGAAGAATATCGACACTGCTTTTCAGAGATGCGTTTACACCGGTTGGATTGGTGATTAATCCGATTCGTTTTCCTTTGAGATGTTTTTTATAAACTGGCAAAAGCGTGTCTATGCCGGTCTGGACTTTAGGTTTTTTAGCCGTTTGATTCTTGGAATCGGGTGATGCCGAGGCGGCTGTTATCGTTCCAAACATGATGAGCCCTGTGAGAAAAGCAAATATTGTTTTTCTCATGAGTCCCTCCTTATGAAAACGGTTTTCCCGTTTTGATATTTAATCCGTAGCCATATGGATAAAGGATGTCTCCCGGTTTCGTGACTGACGGAATGTCAACTGGGAGTGTGCCTTTAGGTTTTGCCTGGCCGAATATCGCCATAACTCCAGCTGGAATATTGGTTTGAAGATAACGGCCATTCGCGTATCCTTTAAAGCCATAGACAGCAATGAGCGCCTTAGCCTCCTCAAAATTGGCGGCATCATATGGATTGCGCATGCTCATTAAGACAAATGGCTTGTTGTGCTGCAGTGCGGCTTTCATGACAACCCTCGGAAATACAGTGGCCCATTTGCTTGAATCTGATATGGTGTCGTCGATGACACCGTCGTTGACGACAGGGTCATTTTTCACGACGTAGGAGCCGGTAATGATATAATCAGCCTCTTTTACTTGTTTTTCATGCTCGGCACTAAATACTTGGTTGGCAAAATTGATTTTGCTTAGGGACACGGGTTTGATTTTCTTTCGCTTGATGAGATCACGAATGGTTTGTTCAATTGAAGCGGTTTGTTCTTCGTAAGGCGCGATAATTAAGATTCGGCTGTCTTTTTTAGGTTTGAACGGCAAGGTGCGCTGTTCATTTTTTAAAACGGTCACTGCTTTTTCGGCTATATTTTTCTCTGCTTTCAAGTGATGCTTGCTTCCTACGATTTTCTGGGCTTTGGCTATTTTTTCTTTTATGCTGTCGTCATGTCGAGCTGGATACATACCGCGTTTTATTTTCAGGGAAATGATTCTTTCAACCGATTTGTTGATTTGTTGTACAGGAATGTCACCGTTGTTCACGGCTGCTTTTAAAGCTTGAATAACACGGGCGAATTTCTGTTCTTCTTTCAGAGAAGTAACTGAGGCAGGCATTAATGCAATATCGACGCCGGCTTTTACAGCCATCACGACAGCCTCTTCCTTGCCGAAATGATCTGCGATTGCTTTCATATTGAGAGCATCGGTAACTATGACGCCATTAAAGCACATTTCCTGACGAAGAAGACCTGTCATCACTTTTTTTGAGAGTGTAGCCGGAACCAGAATGTCCGATCCATCGAGTTTGCTTTTGTATGTGGTGCCATCAAAGGCAGGAAATTGAACGTGAGCTGTCATCACCATATCAGCACCGGCATCAATGGCTCTTTGAAAAGGATAGAGCTCGATCTCACGAAGGCGTTCTTGGCTATGGGGAACGAGAGGCAGTCCGTAATGGCTGTCAACGTCCGTGTCTCCATGTCCCGGGAAATGTTTGAGGGCAGAGGCTATATCTTGCCGCTGCAAACCTTTCATCGTGTATAAACCGAGTCGTGCTGTCAGTTCTCGATGGGAGCTGAATGACCGTACGCCGATGACTGGATTATCAGGATTATTATTAATGTCCAAGACAGGGCTGAAATCTGTATTAATGCCTAAGGCAGAAAGTTCTTTTCCAATGATGGTGCCAGTCTGATAGGCATTGATTCTGCTTCTGGCTGCACCCAGTGCCATATTCCCCGGGAAATTAGTCCCCTCTCCTAATCTCGTTACGATGCCCCCTTCCTGATCGATACTTAGCATGAGAGGGATTTTGCTGGTCTTTTGGTAAGCGTCTGTCAATTGAACAGTTTGTTTTGTTGTTTTTACATTTTCCGCAAAAAGGATGACGCCTCCAAATTGATATTTCTTGATGAGGCTAGCGACTTCCTTATTCATTTCTGTAAAGGCTTGCGGAGAAGACTCGCCCTCCTTTTGCCAATTTCTGAAATCAGGCATCAGCATCTGGCCGAGTTTTTCATCTAACGTCATGCGATTGACAAGCTGCTTGGCGTTGGGTGAGCTGTTGGATGAAGCAGCTTTTGCTTGGCTGGCGCCCAGAAAACATGAAAGAAAGAGAACGGCTGAAAGGATAAGCGGAAAGACAGGTTTCATAGAAACTTCCTCCTATCGTCGAATCATTTATTCCATCGCTTCATAAATCGCGGTAATGACGCTCCCGTAACTGCCTGTTGGAAATTGATCACCCTCAAACACGTTAGGATTTTCCTCTGGATCAGCAACTGGTGAATGCTTTTTGTTTGTTAACAATGCGATGCCTAAATTGTAAGTTGGATCAATGATCGTAACTGTCCCTGTCCAGCCGGTATGCCCGTAAGCACTTTCGCTGGCATAGGAGCCAAACATCCATTCCATGCTTTTACTGCCGTTTCGCCGCCAGCCAAGAGCGTATGTTGGGTCTGTTGCTGAAGGTGCCGTGAACAGGTCGGCTGTTTTCTGATCAAATAAAGAAACGCTTCGGTATGATCCTTTGTTTAGCATGACTTGCAGCAGAATGGCCATATCATCTGCATTTGAGAACAATCCGGCATGTCCGGACACGCCTCCCATTGAGTAAAATGCTTTTTCGTCATGCACTTCTCCTTGCAGCGTATCTGTACGGATGTTAGGGAAATGAATAAAGCCGTCCCGCGTATTGCCCATACGTTCAGTCGCTGCGAATTGCTTCGGTTTAAATCCTTTTTGTAACGGATTGTATAAGGTATGCTTCAGCCTCAACGGCTTGTAAAGTTCTTGCTCCGCATATACATCAAGCGGTTTACCGGTGAGATTTTCGACAATACTGCCGAGGAGCATATATCCTATGTCGCTGTATACGTGTTTTGTCCCTGTTTCATAATCGAGCGGAATTTTCGTTAAATATTCCATCGTTTTATTCCGGTCCTGAGAATAGTACATACCGGCTTTTTTCGGTGAGTAAAAGTAAAAGCTTGCGGGAAGTCCTGATTGGTGCTGCAGGACATCGATGACACGAATTTTGTTTTTTCCTTTTATGAGGTCTCCCGGCTGCTCCTTGAAATCAGGCAAATAGGCAGAAACCTTCTCATAGACGTCCAGTTTTCCTTGGGTGACTAAGCGCTGTAATGCAAAATTCGTTGCATACATTTTTGTATTTGAGGCCAAGTCAAACATCGTGCGGTTTTTCATTTTAACTGGACGGCGCAGCAGCTCTGATCCTTTGTACTTTTTACTGTAGCCGTACGCTTCTTTTTTAATGATGCGGCCGTCCTTCACGATGACAAGAACGGCGCCTGGAAATCCTGCTTCAACATCCCGTTCTATCATCCGATCAACCTTCCTTAGTTTCTTCGATGAGAATTGTACAGTTTCTGAATTTATGGTTTTCGGCTCAATTTGGTTATCTGCTGTTTGCGCGAAGGTTTCGTTCGACACCAATATGGAAAAAGTTAAAATGGCACTGAATAAGGAAAGTGTCTTTGTTTTCATAGGCTTGCTCCTTTCCATGCTTCTATCCCGTTACTATCCCTAAAACAGAAACCATTTAATCGAACTGAGAAGCCATTTCATCTTTATATCCGAACGCGTAGGTCAATAAAAAGCCGGCTGCGTAGGAAATAAAGAGTCCGATGATATATAGGATAATTTGTGAAGACAGGACGAGAAAGGAAAGCGGCAGCCCGGAGACACCAATGGCAATGGTGGCTACCTGAAAATATGCTTGAAAAGCGCCGCCAATTCCGGCTCCTAAGCATGCTGTTAAAAACGGACGTCCAAGTGGCAGCGTAACTCCGAAGATTAGCGGTTCACCAATGCCGAGAAACCCTGGGGGGAGCCCGCCGGCGATCGCTTTTCTTAATGTTGTTTTTTTCGTTTTGACAAAGATGGCAAAGGCCGCGCCTACCTGTCCCGCGCCTCCCATCGCCAGAATCGGGAGCAGAGGATCATTTCCAATTGAATTGATCAGTTCCATGTGCACAGGCGTCAAGCCTTGATGCAGTCCGGTCACGACGAGAGGAAGGAAGGTCGCGCCCAAAATAAAGCCTGCAGCTATGCCGCCGATGTCCAGGATGGACAGAAGGCCGGATGTAATGGCATCGGAAATGAAGCCGCCTAAAGGCATAAATACGACATACGTTACGATTCCGGTGATTAACAGTGAAACGGTTGGAGTGACAATGATATCAAGTGATTGAGGAATAAAACGGCGGATAAATTGTTCGGTGTAAGCGATGAATATGGCTGCGAAAAGAACTCCGATCAGCCCTCCCCTGCCCGGAAGAAGCTGTTCTCCGAATAAAACGATCTTTGCGATCTCCGGATTCAAAATCAAGATCCCCGCCAGAGCACCAAGAGCGGGTGTTCCGCCAAATTCTTTCGATGCGTTAATACCGACGAGAATGCCGAGATAAGTGAACAGCCCGGAGCCGATGACTGTCAAGATAATAGCGACTTGTGATTCTGCAGAGAGCCATTCGGCTTGAATGATTGCTTTGGTAATCCCAGTAATTAAACCGGAAGCGACGAGTGCGGGAATTAGCGGTATAAAGACGCTGGCAATTTTACGTAAGAAAAGCTTAAATGGAGTGGCATTTTTTCGGTTTATATCGGCTTTCTTTTTGGCAGCTGCATCTTTGACATCGATATCATCTTCTGCTGACACAAGCTTTGAGAAAGCGGCTGTGACATGATTGACGATTCCTGCTCCGAGGATGATTTGGATGGTTTCAGCTTCGACGACCCCCAATACGCCGTCAAGCTCTGTTAAAGCGTGAGCATCTGTTTTGCTTTCATCGTAAGGCGTAATACGCAGGCGCGTCATGCAATGCGTATACGATGAAATATTGGATTTTCCTCCGCATAGCTCAAGGATTTTCTTTGCGAGATGATGGTAGTTATTTTCTTTGCTCATCAAAACCCCTCCTCATCAAGATGCCTTATTTTTTTCTCATAGATTTTATGGCTGCTCTCGTTTTATCGATATATCCGGTTGTTTCTTCGTACCGCTCAGCTGCCATGCCTAAAAACAAAACATCAATCATAAAAAGCTGGGCGAGGCGGGAGGAAGTGGCTGCACTTCGAATCAGGGCTTCATTGGAGTGTGCTGTGTGCAACGGGACATCAGCGAGCGCGGAGACGGATGTCTGACTGAATTGTGTGAGGCTGATCGTTTTGATGCTTTTTTCCTTAGCCATCGTGAGCAGCTCAATGATTTCCTGCGTCTCTCCCGAAAACGAAATAGCGAATACGATGTCATCCTTATCTGCATTTGCGATTAATGATGCCACAAGATGAGTGTCTGTGAACGCGGTTGCTAGTTTATGAATGCGAAGCCACTTTTGCTGGGCGTCCTTGGCGACAATGCCGGAAGCCCCGACGCCGATAAAATGCACAGTATGAGCTTGGAGAAGCAGAGAAACCGCTCGTTCAAGCTCTTTGTAGTCCATCAGGTCTGAGGTGTCCTGAATGGCTTGAATGGCATTGCCGGCTGCTTTTTCAGAAATGGAGGACAGCGGTTCGTGGGGCGCAATGTCCCGGTAGCCTTGAACAGCAGGCTTTGCCAGATCGCCTGCTACTCTCATTTTTAAATCTTGAAAACCCTTTAGTCCGAGTGATTTGCAGAGCCTGATGACGGCAGCGTCACTTGAATTGGCTAAGGCGCTGATTTCGCTGACAGTGTTTTCTATTGCCTTATGGGGATGAGTTAGGATGTAATCCGCAAGTTTACGCTCGGATGGAGGGAGCTTGTGCTTCATTGATTGGATGATCGCTAAACCGCCTGTTGCCATGCTCGGTCTCTCCTTATCATGAATGGTAGTTTTCGATTGCTTTGTCTATAAAACCGTTTGCTTCCTCAAGCAATGTTTTAGCTTTTTCTTGATCTGTGCTTGTTTTGAGCATGAGGATTGCCGTTTTGACGTGATGATTGGCTTGTTCCAGTGTATGTCTGGCTGTGTCGTATGAAGCGTTAGTGAGGCTTTGGATGATGCTGATGGCGCGTTCTTTTAGTTTCTTATTGCTGACGTTGACGTCTACCATCAAGTTTTCGTAAACCTTGCCGATTTTGACCATTACTGCGGTGGATATCATGTTTAGAATCATTTTATGAGCGGTTGCGGCTTTCATACGTGTTGATCCTGTAATGGCCTCAGGCCCAACAACAACCTCAATGCTGTGATCCGCTTCCTTGCTGATGACGGAAGTTTCATTGCAGGTAAGGGCGATGGCGTGTGCTCCTACTTTACGGGCGTATGTGAGGGCGCCTGCGGCATAAGGTGTGCGGCCGCTTGCTGCAATGGCAATGACGGTGTCGTTTGACGTAAGCTGTATGTTTTTTAAATCTTCCGCTCCTGCTTCTTCACTGTCTTCAATGCCCTCTGCTGCCTGCAAAAATGCTTTGGGGCCTCCAGCCATAATTCCGATGACCTGATCTGGGCTTACGCTGTAGGTGGGAGGACATTCAACAGCATCCATGACACCTAGTCTGCCGCTTGTGCCGGCGCCTGTGTATATGAGCCGGCCACCATTTTGAAAAGAGTTGTATGCGCAGTCTACAGCTGTTTTAATATCAGGGAGAACCTGCTGAACGGCGGCAGCAACTTTCAAATCTTCGTTGTTGATCATCTTGAGGATGCCGAGAGTGTTTGTTTTGTGGATTTCCGCTGTTTGGCTATTGCGTGATTCTGTTGTAAGCCGGTGAAGGTTTAATGGTTCTGACATGAGGATGCCCCCTGTTTTAAAATGATGTATCTTACTATTCAGTATATTCACTTCCGTTATGATATTTCAACTGGATTTTATATTTTTGAAATTTTATTTCATCCGAGACTATAGGAAATAATGAAGAATCAGCTGTTCTCCGAGCGGCCCGATTTTTCGCCGTCCTTTATCTAGGAACCCGCTTTTCATATAAAGGTGTTTTGCGCGTGTGTTTAGGTGATTGACGGCCAAAATGATTTCATCGCACCATGGAAAATAACTGCTCACAAACGAGGGAAGCTGAAGCATTGCTTTTCTTGCATAGCCTTTTCCATGATGTACAGCGTTTAAAGACAGGGAGCTGAGCAGTAAAGCAAATGGATTGCTAGTATAGGGAGCAAGCGTTTCTTTTGATGTATGTAAAATGAAAAAGCCGACTGGCAGATTGTCATTTAAGATGACAGCCGGATACCGGTCCTGTATGCCTAAGGCCTGAGTCAGCACCTCTTTGGGGAGAGAGGTAAAGCGCTTGTCATCGTTGTTTAGGGTGAATGATTGAAGTTCCGGCGAATGTTCAGGTTTATAGAAGGATAAAGAAATGTCTTGAGTCATGGGGTGCCCTCCTTACAATATGTCGTCTAACTGGTTTTCTGAAATGACACGGCAGCCCGCTTGTTTTAGCAGTGCGGCGGTCACTCCGCTGCCGGCGATTTTTTTGCCAGTGAATGTGCCGTTATAAATGAAATTGCTTCCGCACGATGGACTGTTTTCTTTTAATATGACAGCGGATGCATTGATTTCTTTTGCGTAAGCTAATGTTTTAGCGGCGCCTTTCATATATAACTCTGTTACATCTTCTCCTGAAGCTGTCACGATTTTAGCGGTTCCATTGAGAACATCCTCGCCGGTGCCTCCGATGATTTCTGCAGGCTCACGGGGAGTGAAAAAGCCGCCGAGAAGCTCAGGACAAGCCATGACTGCTTTATTTTCATCGACGAGTTTTCTGATTTTCTCTGATGCGGCGTGAGAGCCGTTGTATCTGCATTCAATGCCTCCAAGGCAAGAACTGACTAGAATCATATTTGTTTCTCCTCTCTTGCTTCGCTTGTCTCTATCATAAAATAAATGACTAATGTTGGGAGGCTTTTTCAGTTAAAAAAGGAGTTAAAAAGTTTGAAAATAAAAAATTTAATTTTTCTCTTTACAAACAGGGGGTAACCTGTATATAATAACTTTTGTCAGCTCGACGAGAACACAAACGGCCCGTTGGTCAAGCGGTTAAGACACCGCCCTTTCACGGCGGTAACACGGGTTCGAATCCCGTACGGGTCACCATTTGGAGGATTAGCTCAGCTGGGAGAGCATCTGCCTTACAAGCAGAGGGTCGGCGGTTCGAGCCCGTCATCCTCCACCATCTTGCCGGTGTAGCTCAATTGGTAGAGCAACTGACTTGTAATCAGTAGGTTGGGGGTTCAAGTCCTCTTGCCGGCACTGTCTTTTCAAAATACGGAGGGGTAGCGAAGTGGCTAAACGCGGCGGACTGTAAATCCGCTCCCTCAGGGTTCGGCAGTTCGAATCTGCCCCCCTCCACCATTATTGGGCTATAGCCAAGCGGTAAGGCAACGGACTTTGACTCCGTCATGCGTTGGTTCGAATCCAGCTAGCCCAGTCACAGACACCTTTGACCAAAAGGTGTCTTTTTTTATTTTGTGAAAATCATTCCAACTTCTAACTGTTCAGTCTGTATAATAATTTTAAAAATATGTTAAGGTAGTTTATTCACGAATTACCATCTACACCCTGCCAAAAATTTGTTAAACTTATTTTATAAAAAATTGAAACCTTTTAAAACGAAGCTCGTATACATACAGACCGGTGAAGGCAGAGGTTAGATAAATATGGAAATGATGATTAAAAAGAGAATTAAGCAAGTCAAAAAAGGCGACCAAAATGCATTTGCGGACATCGTAGATATTTACAAGGATAAAATTTATCAGCTTTGCTACCGTATGCTTGGCAATGTGCATGAGGCGGAGGATATTGCACAGGAGGCTTTCATCAGGGCGTACGTTAATATCGACAGTTTTGATATTAACCGGAAATTTTCAACTTGGCTTTATCGAATCGCGACCAATTTGACTATTGACCGCATTCGCAAAAAGAAGCCGGATTATTACCTCGATGCAGAGGTGGCTGGTACGGAAGGCTTGACCATGTATTCGCAAATCGCCGCAGACGGAGTTTTGCCAGAAGATGAAGTAGTGTCGCTGGAGCTCTCAAACACGATTCAGCAGAAAATTTTAAAGCTTCCTGACAAATACAGAACAGTTATCGTATTAAAGTATATTGACGAACTCTCATTAATTGAAATCGGCGAGATTCTAAACATTCCTGTGGGGACTGTGAAAACGCGGATTCACAGAGGCAGAGAGGCTCTTCGAAAACAATTAAGGGATCTTTAAGTGGGGTGATGAAATGAGCTGTCCTGAACAAATTGTGCAGCTTATGCATATGCATCTTGATGGAGATATCCTTCCAAAAGATGAACACGTATTAAATGAACATCTTGAGACATGCGAGAAATGCAGAAAGCATTTTTATGAGATGGAAAAATCTATAGCGCTCGTCCGGAGCACATCGCATGTCGAAGCCCCCGCGGATTTTACCGCTAATGTCATGGCTAAATTGCCTAAGGAGAAGAAAAGAGCTTCTGTGAAAAGGTGGTTCAGAACCCATCCTGTTATCGCAGCTGCTGCGGTATTCATCATTTTGATGGGCGGAGGTTTTTTAAACAGCTGGCATAATGACCACAACTTCAGCGTGTCTAAGCAGCCGAATCTTGTGGTGCAGAACCATACTGTGATCGTGCCTGAAGGTGAGACGGTCAAAGGTGATGTCACTGTCAAAAACGGCAAGCTGATTATTAAAGGAAAAATAGACGGGGATGTAACCGTCGTAAATGGCGAAAAGTATATGGCCTCTGCTGGACAAGTAACTGGTCAGATTGAAGAAATCAATCAATTATTTGACTGGACATGGTATAAATTGAAGTCTGCGGGGAAAAGTGTACTCAATGCATTAAAACCGAACGAAAAAGAGTAAAGCGTGTCAGCCGCTTTGCTCTTTTTTTACGGGCTGTAAGGGCTGGCGCATTTCACTTGCCGAATCGAAATGTGGTATAATGGGCTCGCTATGCTAAGTACATATGCGTAACACGTTAAACACAAAATACGAAATGACTGAAATCTTGGAGGACGAGGAAATGGCTTTTGAGGATATCCCTTTTTTGCAGTACCTCGGCAATGCCGTTGATATTCTCCTTGTTTGGTATGTGATATATAAACTTATTATGGTCATACGCGGCACGAAAGCGGTTCAGCTGTTAAAAGGAATTGTCGTGATCGTGCTTGTCCGTATGGCCAGCCAATATTTGGGCCTCGGCACGCTTCAATGGCTGATGGACCAAGCGATAACATGGGGATTTTTAGCAATTATTATTATTTTTCAGCCTGAGCTGAGAAGAGCGCTTGAACAGCTTGGCCGGGGCCGCTTTTTCTCAAGGAGCGGCACGCCTGTGGAGGAAGCGCAGCAGAAAACGATTGAGGCAATCACAAAAGCGATCAATTATATGGCGAAACGCCGTATAGGCGCCCTGCTGACCATTGAGCGGGACACTGGAATGAGCGATTATATTGAGACCGGCATCCCATTGAATGCCAAAGTCAGCTCTGAGCTGCTGATCAATATTTTTATACCGAACACCCCGCTTCATGACGGTGCTGTGATTATGAAGAATAATGAAATTGCCGCTGCCGCCTGTTATCTGCCGCTTTCGGAAAGCCCGTTTATTTCAAAAGAACTGGGTACGCGGCACAGAGCGGCTGTCGGTATCAGTGAAGTGACAGACAGTTTGACGATTATTGTGTCTGAAGAGACCGGCGGCGTCAGTGTGGCAAAGAACGGAGACCTTCACAGAGAGCTGACCGAAGAAGCGCTGAAAGAAATGCTTGACGCCGAGTTTAAGAAAAACACCAGAGACACTTCTTCTAACCGCTGGTATTGGAGGGGCAAGAAAAATGGATAAATTCTTAAACAATCGCTGGGCTGTGAAAATTATTGCTCTGCTTTTCGCGCTCTTGCTTTATGTGGCGGTCAACAGCAATCAAGCACCAACTCCGAAAAAACCGGGTGAATCTTTCTTTCCAACATCAACAATTGATGAGGCAACACTGACCGACATTCCGGTCAAAGCGTATTATGATGATGAAAACTACGTCGTGACGGGTGTTCCGCAAACGGTTAATGTCACGATAAAAGGCTCGACAAGTGCTGTGAAAAAGGCTAGACAGACCAAGAATTTTGAAATATATGCCGACATGGAAAATTTAAAAACCGGTACACATAAGGTTGAGCTAAAGGCCAAAAACGTGTCGGATGGGCTGACAATCTCAATCAATCCGTCTGTTACGACAGTTACGATTCAAGAACGGATGACCAAAAGCTTTCCTGTAGAAGTGGAGTACTACAATAAAAGCAAGATGAAAAAAGGCTATTCTCCGGAGCAGCCGATTGTCAGTCCGAAAAATGTGCAGATTACCGGATCTAAAGATGTGATTGATCATATTTCTCTTGTGAAAGCTTCAGTGAACCTGGAGAACGCAGATGAAACGATTGAAAAGGAGGCAAAAGTGACTGTCTATGATAAGGACGGAAACGCGCTTCCTGTGGACGTGGAGCCTTCGGTCATCAAGATTACCGTTCCGGTGACAAGCCCAAGTAAAAAAGTACCCTTTAAAATTGAACGGACAGGAAGCCTTCCTGACGGTGTCAGTATAGCGAATATTGAATCCAGCCCCAGTGAGGTAACGGTTTACGGCTCGCAGGATGTGTTGGATTCTCTTGAATTTATAGACGGCGTCAGCATAGATTTAAGCAAAATTAACAAGGATTCCCATATCGAGGCAGATATCCCGCTTCCCGACGGTGTCAAAAAAATCTCGCCGTCAAAGGTGACTTTGCATATAGAAGTAGATAGTGAAGCGGATCAGAAGTTTGAGAATGTCTCTATTAAGACTGTAGGGCTGAGCAGCTCGCAAAACATTGAATTTCTAGACCCTGATTCGCAAGCGATAGACGTGACGGCTAAAGGCTCTCCCAGCAATATAAAAAAACTGGAAAAATCAGATATTGAATTGTATGTGAATGTTTCAGATTTAGATGACGGGGAGCATAGCGTGAAGCTTGAAGTAAACGGGCCTCAAAATGTAACCTGGTCCTTGGGACAGAAAAACGCCAAAATCAAGCTGACGTCTAAAAAAAGCAATACATCAACTAATGACAACAGCAGCAATACATCAGGGAACCAGGATGACACAGGTCAACAAACGAATGATCAAAAGAACAACCAGCAAGAAGATACAACGAAAAACAGCAATGATCAAAAACAAGACGAACATAAAGATCAAAACCAAGATCAGGGTGAGGACGAATCTACTGCGGGTTCACAATCATCATCAGAATAAAAAAGGAGCGATTATAAAATGGGCAAGTATTTTGGAACAGATGGTGTAAGAGGTGTCGCCAATAGTGAGCTTACACCTGAGCTGGCCTTTAAAGTCGGACGTTTCGGCGGATATGTGCTGACAAAAGACAAACAACGTCCAAAAGTGCTGATAGGCCGCGATACACGCATCTCCGGCCATATGCTGGAGGGAGCCCTTGTCGCCGGACTTTTATCCATTGGCGCAGAAGTCATGCGTCTGGGTGTCATTTCTACACCTGGTGTATCTTATTTAACAAAAGCGATGGATGCAGAGGCAGGCGTCATGATTTCTGCCTCTCACAACCCAGTGCAGGATAACGGCATCAAGTTTTTCGGGGGAGACGGATTTAAGCTTTCCGACGAACAGGAGGCTGAAATTGAACGGCTGATGGACGAACCGGAGGATAAGCTGCCAAGACCGGTCGGAGGCGATCTCGGGCTTGTAAATGATTATTTTGAAGGCGGCCAAAAATATCTGCAATTTTTAAAACAGACAGCTGATGAAGATTTCACAGGCATTCATGTGGCGCTCGACTGTGCTCATGGCGCAACATCGTCCTTGGCGACACACCTGTTTGCTGATTTAGATGCAGATGTTTCAACAATGGGCACTTCCCCGAACGGGTTAAACATTAATGACGGCGTCGGATCGACACATCCAGAAGCGCTCAGCGCGTTTGTCAAAGAGAAAAACGCCGATCTCGGACTTGCGTTCGACGGTGACGGCGACCGCCTGATTGCGGTCGATGAAAAAGGAAATATCGTTGACGGCGACCAAATCATGTACATATGCTCAAAATACCTGAAATCAGAGGGCCGCTTAAAGGATGATACAGTCGTTTCAACCGTGATGAGCAACCTCGGTTTCTATAAGGCGCTCGAAAAAGAAGGCATCAAAAGCGTTCAGACAGCTGTCGGCGACCGCTACGTAGTAGAAGCGATGAAACATGACGGCTACAATGTCGGCGGTGAGCAGTCAGGACATCTTATTTTCCTTGATTACAACACGACAGGGGACGGATTATTGTCTGCTATTATGCTGATGAACACATTGAAAGCGACAGGGAAGCCGCTGTCAGAGCTTGCAGCTGAAATGCAGAAGTTCCCGCAGCTGTTAGTCAATGTGAGAGTAACTAATAAATATAAAGTCGAAGAAAATGAAAAAGTAAAAGATGTTATTTCTGAAGTTGAAAAAGAAATGAACGGCGACGGCCGGATTTTGGTGCGCCCTTCAGGCACTGAACCGCTCGTCCGTGTTATGGCTGAAGCGAAAACGAAAGAGCTGTGCGATGAATACGTAAATCGCATTGCTGAAGTTGTGCGGTCAGAAATGGGATTGGAGTAACGAAGCCTATCATCAGAGAGCGAACAAGACAAGCGAGGTTTACATATGATAATGGTGAGACATGCGGCAAAGTTGTTTAAAAAACAATTGACCGTGCATGGCACATGCTGTAAAATCAAGCTTGTCTTGTTCTTATTTTCTCTGAGGAAGAAAAGACGGGATTATTGCTTCACCTATAATTATAGCGCCCGGACTAAGCGCCCGAAAAAAAAGGCTTAGTTGACGAGGATGGAGGTTATCGAATTTTCGGCGGATGCCTCCCGGCTGATTATGCAGATCACAGCCGTAAGGATTTCTTCAAACCAAGGAGGCGACTCCTTGCACAAAGAGAAATCACATGATCTTCCAAAAACATGTAGGAGGGGACGATTGAAAGTCCCCTTGAAATTCGACTTTCTTCGTCTCCTTTTACCATCTTAGGAGGAAGAAATTATGTGTGGAATCGTAGGTTATATCGGTCAGCTTGATGCGAAGGAAATTTTACTGAAAGGGTTAGAAAAGCTTGAGTACCGCGGATATGACTCTGCGGGTATAGCTGTTGCCAACGAACAGGGGATTCATGTGTTCAAAGAAAAAGGACGCATTGCTGATCTTCGTGAAGTTGTGGATGCCAATGCAGAGGCCAAAGCCGGAATTGGCCATACTCGCTGGGCAACACACGGCGAACCAAGCTATCTGAACGCTCACCCGCATCAAAGCGCACTGGGCCGCTTTACACTTGTTCATAACGGCGTGATCGAGAACTATGTTCAGCTGAAACAAGAGTATTTGCAAGATGTAGAGCTCAAAAGTGACACTGATACAGAGGTAGTTGTTCAAGTAATCGAGCAATTTGTCAACGGAGGACTTGAAACAGAAGAAGCGTTCCGCAAAACACTTACACTGTTAAAAGGCTCTTACGCAATTGCTTTATTCGACAACGAAAACAGAGAAACGATTTTTGTAGCGAAAAACAAAAGCCCTCTATTAGTCGGTCTTGGAGATACATTCAACGTCGTAGCATCTGATGCGATGGCAATGCTTCAAGTGACCAATGAATACGTAGAGCTGATGGATAAAGAAATGGTCATCGTCACTGATGATCAAGTTGTCATCAAAAACCTTGATGGTGACGTGATTTCCCGTGCTTCTTATATCGCTGAGCTGGATGCCAGTGATATCGAAAAAGGCACATACCCTCACTACATGTTGAAAGAAACGGATGAGCAGCCTGTTGTCATGCGCAAAATCATCCAAACATATCAAGATGAAAACGGCAAGCTGTCTGTGCCTGGCGATATCGCTGCCGCTGTAGCGGAAGCGGACCGCATCTATATCATTGGCTGCGGAACAAGCTACCATGCAGGACTTGTCGGTAAACAATATATTGAAATGTGGGCAGGTGTGCCGGTTGAAGTGCATGTAGCGAGTGAATTCTCTTACAACATGCCGCTTCTGTCTAAGAAACCGCTCTTCATTTTCCTTTCTCAAAGCGGAGAAACAGCAGACAGCCGCGCGGTACTTGTTCAAGTCAAAGCGCTCGGACATAAAGCCCTGACAATCACAAACGTACCGGGATCAACGCTTTCTCGTGAAGCTGATTACACATTGCTGCTTCATGCAGGCCCTGAAATTGCTGTTGCGTCAACGAAAGCCTACACTGCACAAATCGCAGTTCTTGCGGTTCTTGCATCTGTAGCTGCAGACAAAAACAGCATTGATATCGGATTTGACCTCGTCAAAGAACTTGGTATCGCTGCAAACGCAATGGAAGCCCTTTGCGACCAGAAAGACGAAATGGAAATGATCGCACGTGAATACTTGACTGTATCCAGAAACGCTTTCTTCATCGGACGCGGCCTTGACTACTTCGTATGTGTCGAAGGCGCACTGAAGCTGAAAGAGATTTCTTACATCCAGGCAGAAGGCTTTGCCGGCGGAGAGCTGAAGCACGGCACGATTGCCTTGATCGAACAAGGTACACCAGTATTCGCACTGGCGACACAAGAGCACGTAAACCTAAGCATCCGCGGAAACGTCAAAGAAGTTGCCGCTCGCGGAGCAAACACATGCATCATCTCACTGAAAGGCCTAGACGATGCGGATGACAGATTCGTACTGCCGGAAGTAAACCCAGCGCTTGCTCCATTGGTTTCTGTTGTTCCATTGCAGCTGATCGCTTACTATGCTGCACTGCATCGCGGCTGTGATGTTGATAAGCCTCGTAACCTTGCGAAGAGTGTTACTGTGGAGTAAAATGTTTAACCCCTTTGGTTGTTTTTGTGGCTTTAAAATTTGTAAAAAAGATGAGATGTTTAAAATAAAGTTACGACGTTTATAAAAATGTTGCGATGCTTTTTCCCTTAGATGATTTTTGTCTAAGGGTATTTTTCTATTTTAACTAAAGAGGCAGGTAACTAAAAATTATAAGGGGATTCCAATTGATATTGAGTCCCCTTTTTACATAAATGATGTGACACCAATCTTACAAAAATGTAACTTTAATCTCAAATAATGTAATTTGATTCGATGGCAGGTCATCTAATTTTCTTTTACTATGTTCTAAAAAGAGATTGGATGGTGTTGGGTTTGGATATTTCAGAAGTTAATATATCACTGTTTAGACTAGTTAATGACTTAGGAAAAGAATATCCCTTTTTGAATCCTGTATTTAGTTTTATTGCTGAATATATGGTTTTTTTACTTGCACTAAGTGTTCTTTTTATTTGGTTTACAAGAGATACGGATAATAGAATTATGATTCTTTGTGCATCTATCGCTTTCATTTGTGCCTTTACGATAGGGAAGGTTTCAGGGGTGTTTTACTCGAATTATCAACCTTTTGTTGAATTGGGAGAGGTTAATAAACTGATACATAAAGAAAAAGACAATTCTTTTCCAAGTGACCATACAATTTTATTCTTCTCATATTGTATTTCATTCTGGCTCTTTAAGAGAGGCTGGTCAATTTTATGGGTATTGTTAGCTGTTCTTGTGGGAGTCTCCCGTATATGGGTTGGGGTTCATTATCCTTTTGATGTTTTAGCAGGAGTATTAATAAGCCTAGCAGTTTCAACTTTTATATATTTAACATTCCCTAAACTAAATGTTACTCAAACTACCATTAAAATTTATGAAAAATGTGAAAACATACTTCTTTATCGCTTCAAAAGAAAGGAAAATAAGTCAAAAAACTTTTAGATTTATTCAACAATCGGGTGCAAATGTTCAAAAAATCGTAACCTAAAATGATCAAATTTTTTATAAAGATTCCATCTGTATTCAAAACTGTAGAATCCATTTTGATCTATCTTTTTTTCTAAATGGATTCTTTAAATTTGCCGTAAACTGAAGGTTCATGTGTTATTTTTGATCATCCTTTATTTCAAAGCTACAGTTTTAGCCAAAGGGGTTTTTTGTTTTAAAGATGGCTATGTTTAGTTTTACAGATATTTAGAATTGCCATAAGAATATGAAAATATAAAGAAGGTATTTTCAAGGAAAGTGACATCTACGGAGAAATTGGGGAATTCTAGCTATAACAATATCCACAACAGCTAGTTCAATTTCTTGGTCGTTAAGGCTGTTGAAAATAAAGTAGGAACCAGTATTCATTTATAGTTCCTAATTGAACTCAGTTATTTACTAAACAAGAAAATAGAAAATGATTATAAAATTTTTCTTGTATTTTAAAAAATTAAAGTGATAGATATTATAAGCCTTGGATAAAGATTCAGGATGTATATTTAAAGGGAAAGAAGGATTTGATACTTCATTCTCTGTATTCCAACAGCTTGACAATATTTAAAATTTAGCATATCTTATACGTAACTTAATAATCGGTGCAGATGTTTATTTTCGCCATTCTAAATCATTAGGCCTTTAGCATTCTTTTGATATTTAATTTTAAATCTTGACTGGATGAAAAAGTATTCTAATATTAAAAAGGAAAAGTAACATAAATCGATTTATTTTATAATCAAGGACTAAATGAAAGTTTTAACGATGATTCCTTTAGAAGGAAGTTAAAATATAGCTTAAAGCTAAATGACCAATAATAAGGTAGCTCTTCAAAAAACTTCACCGAAGTTAGTTGAAGTGAAGCCGACAATTTTCAAGATTCAATGATCTAAAATTATCATTGAAATTTTGAAGTTGTCGGTTTTTTTATTGGAAAAAAGTAGAGATGAATAAAAATTGTAATAAATGATAGAAAAATATGATCTGACTTAAAGGTCTTTTGAACATTAATGACATTTAAAAAGGGAGAAGTTAGAATGTTAGTTTCGTCATCATTATTAACATTATTTTTTATTATGCTTATTGCATCTGGGATAAGCGGACTATTGTTTTTACATCCACGCGTACCCTTGAGTTTTGTTCGCATTCATATTGGTATTTTGGCTTTACCACCGTTGGTATCATTGGTAATTATTACCAATGGCAGTATGAATGGAAATGTGGGCCCTTGGTACTTTGATTCCTTAGCTTGGTTAATGGCTTTCTTTGTTTTAACAATTGGCCTAATCATTCAGCGTTTTTCTGTACGTTACTTAATGGGGGATCGATCCTATCGAAAATATTTTGCGCTTTTTACTTTCACGACAGGTGCTGCTTCAATTGCATGGTTAAGTGGTGATCTCCGCCTGATGGTTGTTTTTTGGGGAGCAACTCTTGTCGGTTTAACCTTACTTATCAGGTTAAACAGTGCTTGGCAAGTGGCTAGTGAAGCAGCCAAGGTTTCTGGCCGCTTATTTTTGTTAAGTTGGTTTTCTTTGTTTTTCGCGATGATTTGGCTTTTTCAAGTCACAGGCCAATGGCAGTTATCATTGGTTTTAACAAATGAAAGTTTAGCTCAACTGGGGGGATGGGAGAGAACAGGGATTAATCTATTGATTGTATTAGCAGTGATCATTCCCGCAGCTCAATGGCCATTCCAAAGATGGTTAATTGAGTCTATTGTTGCTCCAACTCCCGTTTCTGCGATTATGCACGCAGGTTTAGTCAATGCAGGCGGGATTATACTAGCCCGGTTTTCACCTCTATTTAATGGTGGTATAGCTTCGATTATTTTACTTATGCTTGCTGGGATCTCTGTATTGATTGGAACTGGCATTAGTTTAGTCCAGGTTGACTATAAACGCCAGTTAGTAGGCTCCACGATTGGACAAATGGGGTTTATGCTCATTCAGTGTGCATTAGGTGCGTATGTAGCAGCCATTATTCATCTTATTTTACATGGTTTATTCAAAGCTACGTTGTTTTTACAAGCTGGTTCAGCAGTACGGTCTCATGAAGTATCGGCTGGCGCTAATAAAGGAACATCCTATTTATGGATCATGGCTGGTCGGATTTTATCCTTAGTTATAGGGGTTTCTTTTTGGCTCACGGCTCCTGGTGAGGGGTATCAATTCATTAGTGCGCTAATCTTAGGGTGGTCATTGTCCGTTTCTTGGACTCAGCTCGTAGCTTTTGGAGAGGGGAGACTTGGCCGAATTGTTGGCTTAACATTTTTAGGAGGAGCAGCTCTCGTATATTTTATCATTCATAGCCTCTTCTATGAGTGGTTGCATACAATCGCTTTTCAAAGTGTTCAGCCTCCAATGTCAGCTGTGATCATTGTCGTATGTCTCTTACTATTTGGCAGTGCTTTAGGTACGTGGGTTGCTCGTCATCGTTCTTCAGTTTTCTTCGCAGTACTCTATCTTTGGTTAGTGCGATTAGGTGAAGCAAAACCAAAGACAGTAGAGAGACATCCAGACTACCTTAAACAATATTTATCATAAGGAGGTCATCAATGATGGGCATTACATCCGTATTAACGAAAGAAAATGTAAAAAACAAAGATATAGATCTTGATGTTCAAGATAGTGATATTCACGTTTTAATTGAATCTGCCAGCCGAGTGATTGCGCCGCTTTGGCCTATTTCTACCTTTGCTGCACGCAATCCGTGGATGGGACTTGAAAACCAACCTTTTGATCAGGTTGCAAGCTGGTTGAAAAATACCCGTGATGTTGATATATACCCTAGTGCGTCTTTGATCCATTCAGCAAAGAATAAAGGTGAGATTGATGAAGATTTTGTGGAAATGGGGCTGCAGAGTTGGTTGGATTCACATTCCTTTACTATCCCGCGGGACGCGGCAGAACGATTTTGTCGTGCTGGATTAAAATTAGATCCACTGCCTTCCGACCTTTTATCATCGCATAAGCTGGAGAAATTGGTGAATGAATGTAGTGGATTGGATCGTATCGAGACTATTTTTATGCAGCCAATAAGTTCATATATAGAGAATCAAGATGGTGAAAGGTTAATCAATATACTAGATCATCATGTCATTAAGTGGTGTAAATTATATCTTGATGACTCTCAAGCAGGTTGGACAATGCCCAATCGTGATGAAGGTTTTTATCGTGCTTGGCAGCATCTGATTCAATATGATCCAGCACTTAGTAAAAAGCAGCGTGAAAGGTTAAAAGGCTGGCCGCAAGAGGCACATTTGGCTTTACAAGAAGCATTATTCGCACTAGAAATCCCCGAATCAGAAATCCAGCGTTATCTTGAAGGTCATTTACTTTCCTTACCTGGATGGGCAGGGATGATGCTTTGGCGCTCCCAACAATCGAGCCATGAACATGCACTTCTAACAGAATATTTAGCAGTTCGAATATTGATGGAGCGTGCCCTTGTAAAGCCTTATTTACCTTTGGCTAATCAACGACCTGAGAAAAAAATGTCGATTACTTCCCTTTTAGCAGCTTGGATCCATTGGGGGGGCCTTGCAATAGAGGAATGGTCACAGATGTCGGCCGATGAACAAAACGAATATTTATCATTTGCCTACAGCTTTGATGAGAACCTTCGCAGGAAACTTTGGTTAGAAGCTTGGGAACAAACACACACAGATCGTTTAAGTCAGAAGATCATCTCGAAACAACATGAAACCAACGGTAAAACATCTGCGTTAGCTCAATTCGCATTCTGTATTGATGTACGATCAGAACCTTTTCGCCGTCACCTAGAAAAAGAAGGTCCGTTTGAAACGATTGGTATTGCTGGTTTCTTCGGGGTGCCGATTGCAACTTGTGAACTTGGCAGTAAACACAGTCATGCCTCCTTGCCGGTCATACTAAAACCGCAACATAAAATAAAAGAGTTCGTAGAAGATGATGTACTCGAAAAATACAACCAACGCAAGCAGGCAGTTTATTCCGTAAGCCATACATTTAAAACGATGAAACAGAATGTGCTTACGAGCTTACTTCTGCCTGAGCTAAGTGGACCTTGGCTAAGTCTGCAAATGGTAGCGCGTAGTTTTGTACCAAGAAAAGCAGATCGTTTCATTCGTCATCTCCGTGAGACTTGGTTACGCAAACCTGATACAAAACTCTCGCTTCATCATGTTTATGACACAGAGGCAGAGATACCTGTTGGTTTTTCTGAAGAAGAAAGAGTGAACTTTGCTCGCCAAGCTCTAAAAATGATGGGGTTAACTGAGAATTTCGCACCTTTAGTCGTGATTTGCGGGCATGGCAGTCAAAGCACCAATAATCCTTATGCAGCAGCTCTTGACTGTGGTGCCTGCGGTGGAGCTGCCGGCGGATTCAATGCAAGAGTTTTAGCTGCTTTATGTAATCTTTCAGAGGTAAGAGAAGTTCTTTTAACTGAAGGAATTAAAATCCCTGAGGATACCGTTTTCGTAGCCGCTGAGCATAAAACAACAGTGGATGAATTACATTGGATTTATGTTCCTGAACTTTCCGAAGCTGCACAAGAAGCATTTGATCGTATCGAAGCTGTTATGCCGAAAGTGAGCCATAATGCAAATGCAGAACGTCTAGCCCAGTTACCGAATTTCCAAAAGGAACTTAAAAATCCGAAGGCTGAGGCACACCGATTTGCGGGAGATTGGAGTGAGATACGTCCGGAATGGGGACTAGCTCGTAATGCCGCTTTTATTATCGGCCAACGTGAACTAACTAAGGATTGTGATTTGGAAGGAAGAGCCTTCCTTCATAATTATGATTGGAATCAGGATGAAAGCGGTGAACTCCTAGCAAATATTATTGCAGGGCCTGGAACTGTGGCCCAATGGATTAATTTACAATATTACGCATCAACGGTCGCACCTCATTATTATGGCAGCGGAAATAAAGCAACTCAAACCGTTACTGCAGGTCTCGGAGTTATGCAGGGGAATGCAAGTGACTTGTTAGCCGGACTGCCTTGGCAATCCGTCATGCAATCAGATCAAGAGGTTTATCATTCTCCTCTTCGTTTGCTGGTTGTCATCCAAGCTCCTAGAGAATATGTAGACCGGTTATTAAATAATGATTCAGTATTTCGAGAAAAAGTTCAAAATGGATGGATTCGACTGGCTAGTGTTGATCCAGATGGACGCTGGGAAAACTGGTAACTATTCATATGGATTCGTTACTCAATACAAAAATGATAAACATAAAGAAGAGGTGTGCTGTATGAATGTAGATAAAAAAGTATTATTTTTGACGGACATTGAAAACGGCTTGGAGCCTATTTTACAAGAAGTGACGAACACTCCAGCGGAAAATATGCTGACGATACAAAGCTATGGTGCAGCTATCTCACATCCCTATGGAGAAATCATGAGGTCTGTTATCATTGCAATTTATCAGGAAGATGTTGAGGAGGTTTTTGTTGTAGGCACAAAAGATAAGAGGACTTCCACAGGCAATGTACGAACTCAACTTGAAACAATGAAAGATAAAGTACAAACATTGGATTATCTTTTTCAAAATTGCAAGCCTGAATTTTTTGGTGGTTCGGTCGATGAATGGCTAAGTGAAGATAGTAGGAGCTGTATTGAAAAAAGTGTTGAAATCATTCGTCAACATCCACTAGTGCCGTCCTATGTTAAAGTTAAAGGTTTAATCGTTAATCCAAAGGATGGAACATCTTCAATTGTGGATGTTCCTGCTGCTAAAACAGGTCAAGCCTCACCTGATCATTGCTTGTCATGATGAAACGGAAGGAGTTAACCTCTAAGCGCTCATATATGGAAAAAGCAGTTTTAAGGAGAAAGTATGGCCGCGAATTTAACTGATTTTGTAACGAAAACAATAGAGGAAATGAATCCGTTTGATCGTGAAAATATAGAATGTATGAAAAAAGTAATGAGAAAAGCAATCGATTTTTATCATTTGAAATCTTATGAAGAAGTTGAGGAAACCCACTTAGGAAGCGTTCGATTTTTGCATGTACACTCTATTATTGAAGAAAATATGTTATCCAAAATGATAGTCGTCACAAGAAACAGTAAAACTGATTTGGATGTTGAAGATGTATATGCAGGACATGTTGTAAGAGAATATTAATCAGACGAAATAACGAATATGCCAATTTTTTTGCTCAGGAGATGTTTTATAAATGAAAAAATCGAAAGGTTCTTTTGAATCAGAGATCAGTAAGTCAATTACGCAATGGGAAAAGGATTATCTTGGGCGTGGGTCTGTATCTGTTAAGACCGATATCTTGCGGGACATGATCATTGTTAATTTAAAAGGAATTTTAACACCAGCTGAATATGCAGTTTGTGGATCAAAAGAGGGTATGTTATCTATCAAACAAACTCGTTCGGAGTTAGTTGAATCAGGTATAGAAGAACTTAAGGATATTATCCTGACGATAACCGGAGAAGAAGTGACAAGTTTTCATACTGATTTAAGCTCTCGGACAGGTGAACGAGTGATGGTGTTTAAATTATTTAATGATTTAGAGAAGAATCTTTGATGTAAAGAATTAAAATGTTTTATAAACAATCTATTCAAGCCCAAGTGGAGGGCTGAAGCATTCAAGGTTGTAATATTTTACCTTTTTAAACACGATGGAAGTTATGATAAATTGAACATAATCAGCTGCCGCTTCTTTTGACTTACAGTTACGCCATCATTAATGATTTTTAATTCATAATCTAAGCGGACGCAAAGAGATATCAATTTATAGCACACTGTCTAGTTATTCCTGAAGACTCAATGGTTTCATTTCGAAAGATCTAACATCCGCTTTTGTTACGAGCGGATGTTTTTTTACATCAATTTAAATAATGAATTTGATGCTAGTGGATTGATCACTTGATCGATATTAAACTCATTTTAACTGGAAGTCATGAAAACATCCTTCGGAACTGAAATAAGTTTTCAAATTTTTAATGTCTAAAAAGAAGTCAGTCACCAAAAAACGAATTGACATATCGGAATATAACGATATAATAATCGGTATGGAACCAATTGAAGTATTCAAAGCCTTATCAAATGAATCAAGGCTGCAAATTTTACAATGGCTGAAGGAGCCTGATCGTCATTTTGCACCCCATGAAGGGATTGATATGAACACAATCGGGGTATGTGTCAGTCAAATAACAGACAAATTGAAAATGACGCAATCGACGGCTTCTCAATATCTTACCATCCTTTTAAGGGCCGGCTTGATTAAGGCGGAACGAATCGGAAAGTACACGTATTACAAAAGAGATGAAGAAGCCATTGGGAAACTTGCTGACTTTCTTAAAACAGAGATATAAAAAATAAACATTAAAAGATGTTTATTTTTTACACTATACATATCGACATATTACGATGTGTTTATTTTTTAATTATTACATCGACATTTCGTGATATGTTGTTTTATTAATGATTAAGGAGTGAATGTTTTATGTCTAACACTTGGAAAATTTACATTTTAGCCATTGTCAGCTTTTTAGTTGGAACCTCAGAGTATATTATTTCCGGTATTTTGGATCACATTGCTCATACACTAGGGATAACCTTGGCTGCCGCGGGCCAGCTTATTACGATCTTTTCACTTGTATATGCTCTTTCCACACCCGTACTTATGGCATTGACAGCAAGTATGGATAGACGCAGATTGATGATGTATGCCCTCGGTTTGTTTGTGTTTGGCAATGTCCTGGCTTTTGTACTGCCTGGTTATGGATGGTTTATTGCTGCTCGGATCATTATGGCGATGGGAGCAGGTGTGGTTGTTGTCACCGCATTAACGATTGCCGCTAAGATTGCACCGGAAGGGAAGCAAGGTAGTGCCATCGCTACTGTTGTTATGGGATTTACCGCTTCTTTAATCATTGGTGTTCCGCTTGGAAGAATGATAGCAGTAGCATTAGGCTGGAAGTCTGTATTTGGTGCAATTGCTTTGTTGGGATTGATCGCAATGGCCGTTATATTCTTTACTCTTCCGCATACTGAAGGGGATAAGCCTGTACCTTTGCTTCAACAGCTTGCTCTTTTCAAAAAACGGAAAGTGGCTATGGGATTATCAATCACTTTCTTCTGGCTCGGGGGATATTCTGTTGCTTATACCTATCTGTCACCGTATCTCTTGAACATTTCAGGTATAAACGGCAAGCTGCTTAGCGGTGTTTTGCTTATGTTTGGAATTGCCAGTTTAGTTGGATCGAAGTTTGGGGGATTTAGCACCGACAAATGGGGAGTGTCTTTTACACTTGTTGGCGGAATGACATTGCATATCGTCGCACTGATTCTGCTGTCATTTGTCACTCATTCCTATATCGGTGTGTTGGTGATTCTGATATTATGGTCGTTTGCCGCATGGTCTACCGGTCCGACACAGCAATTTCATCTAGCTACAATAGAACCGGAAATGTCAGGTGTTTTGCTCAGCATGAATCAGTCCATGATGCAACTCGCCATGGCAGTCGGCGCAGGGATAGGGGGAGTTTTTGTAGAAAACGTATCATTGGCTTCGATTACCTGGATTGGTGCATCAGGGGTTATGATTGCAATTATGGCATCATTGCTGATTTTTAATTCACAACCGAAACAGGCGCTAAAAGATATCAATCAATAAAACATTGCTTTGTGTTATTTCATGGAACGAACTCTGCGGAATAATGTTTTGTGAGAGTTTAATTGACTTTAATATATATAATCTATGTGAAGCGGTTATTTTTAGATCATTAGAAACTTTTTAAGATTCTATAAGATGAATTTGATGAATAAGACCTCTTTGGTTAACTGACCAAAGAGGTCTTTTGTGTCAGCGCTTAGCAGGTGTGAGATAACCTTTAAAAGGGCGACAGAGTTTCTTATAGTGGGACTGATACCAACTGATAAACAAGTTAAGACTAGTATACGATGTTAAAACGGCCAACTTGTTGGCTCCTCACAGGATTATTTACAGTGTTTGTAGTATTTAAATGTTGATTGGAAGATAATTCAATTTCTGACATATCTTTATGGGATATGCTGAGTGTCTGTTATCAAACGGGAGAGGGGCTCTATTATGAAATCAAATGGTCATGAATTGTCGCTGTCTGTTCAGAATTTAGCGAAAACAAATGAGATCACAATTGTTCAAGCGATAGGGGAGTTAAAGAAATCAGGAAAAGATGCGATACCTATTTTGGTTGAGGCCTTAAAAGAGGAAGGATCTTTACGTAATATTGCTGCGGCTGTTTTAGGTGAGTTTGGGGAAGACGCGAGTGAAGCAGCGGAGGAGCTATCATGTTTATTAAAAAGTCATGCCGAAGATACAAGAATGGCCGCTGCCATTTCACTCATGAGAATCGGGAAGCCCAGTCTGCCCTTTGTCATCAAAATTGCTCAAGAAAGTGAAGGACAATCGTGCTTTTGGGCTTCTTGGTGTATCGCATGGATCGATCCTTCTTACATTGAACCGAAGATGTATGAATACCTAAAACGCGAGCATGAACACCCTTCAGGAATGGTTGCTCCGTTTGCAGCTGAAGAAGCATTAGGAAAGCTGATTGCTTTTCAGCTGAAAGACAAGGGGGATTGAAAGGATGAAAGCTGAACAAATAATGAAAGTATGGCCAATTCATTTACCCTGGTTGAATCAATCACAGATTGATTTGACATGTCCAAGTGGCACATATCATCTTCTTTATTTTTGGTCAATGAGCTGTCCAAACTGTCACCAATTAACAGATAAAGTCCTTCAAGATATAAAGGATATGAAATGTGAAAGTAATCGGAGTACATGTCCCTTACATAGAAGAAGAGAAATCTATGGAGGTTGTCTCGACGTATGCTCTTGATAGGGGAATAGATATTCCGATTGTATTAGACCAAAACTATGAGATTGTCACAAGTTGTCACGTACAAGGTATTCCTAGCTTTTGTCTATTAAGTCAATACGGGCAGATCGTAGCTAAAACAATGGGGGATGTTGGTTGGGGTAAGATGGTAAAAAAGATTAATGGCTTGTGAAGTTTTCCGTCTTGTAAGTATGACGTCAAACAGTTGAATATTACGATCAAACGACCCTTCCTATAAGCAGGAAGGTTTTTTATGATGAACTATTTGCTATTAGTGGGTAAATTCATGTTCTGCCTTGCTCCCAATGTACACCTTTCCGTAAGGGCAAAGTCAAATGTCAAAATAAAATCTTTTCAATATTAATCAGAAATTTATTTTCATATCGTATCCTTTCCGTATCACGTGAAAGGAGCATCATATGAAAACGTTATGGAAAGTACTAAAAATCGTTTTTGGTGGCTTGGCTGCTTTGGTTTTACTTGTATCCGTCTCGGTATTTATTTACCACCATTATCAATTAAATAGGGAAGCAACATTGTTAAAAGGCAAAGGCACAGTAGTCGAGGTTGATGGTAAAAAGATGAATGTGTATGAAGAGGGGAGCGGGAAGGATACGTTTGTGTTTATGTCCGGTTCGGGGATTGCTGCGCCGGTTTATGAGATGAAGGGGCTGTACAGCAAATTTTCAAAGGAAAATAAAATTGCTGTTGTAGATCGGGCTGGTTATGGATACAGTGATGTGTCTCACGATGATAGAGACATTGATACGATACTGGAACAGACAAGGGAAGCGCTTATAAAAAGCGGAAATAAGCCTCCATATATTCTAATGCCTCATTCCATATCCGGGATTGAAGCGATGTATTGGGCACAGAAATACCCCGAGGAGATCAAGGCGATTATTGCGATGGATATTGGATTGCCCCAGCAGTATGTCACGTATAAATTGAGCGGGGTTGACAGACTGAAAGTGAGAGGGTTCCATCTGTTAACGTCGATTGGTTTTCACCGGTTTATGCCTTCCGCTGTATATAATCCTGAAGTGATTCGACAGTCGTTTTTAACCGATGAAGAAAAAGAAATCTATAAAGCTATTAATTATAAGCAATTTTTTAATGCCGATATGGAGCATGAGCTTTTAGAGACTTACCAAAACGGCAGCAAATCTGTGAATCTGCCGGCGCCAAAAGAAACTCCAGTCTTGATTTTAGATGCGGTTTCTGGCCAAAATAGACATTCAAAGTATGCCATACAAAACCGAAAAGATTATGAAGCGTTTGCGGCTCAATTCAATACAGCCGATATAAAGGAACTGAGGGGAACACACAGTATTTATTTATATCAGCCTGATCAAATATATAAACTCTCCATGGAGTTTATGAGAAAGGTTCGCTAGGATGAAGGGTTATCATATTTTAATCGTGGAAGACGATGTGACGATTGGTGATTTGCTGCAAAAGATTTTGCAGCGTGAGGGGTATCATGTGATGTGGAAAACCGATGGAGCGGATGTACTTTCGGTCATTCAGAAGGTGGATTTGGTCATTATGGATGTGATGCTGCCGGGTGAGGACGGATATCAAATGTCTGCCAAAATCAAAAAGCTGGGGCTGCGCATTCCGGTCATTTTTCTCTCGGCCCGCAATGATATGGACAGCAAGCTTCAAGGTTTGCAGGTCGGCGAGGATTATATGGTGAAGCCTTTTGATCCGAGGGAGCTGCTGTTAAGAATGCAGAATATGCTTGAGCATCATTATGGCACCTTTACGCAAATCAAACATTTGTATATTGATGCGGAAACCAAAAAAGTGTTCAATGAAAGCCTGCATGATGAGGTGCTGTTTACTGCAATTGAGCGGAAAATTTTCTTTTATTTATATGAAAATAGGGACAGCACCCTGACAAAGGAACATTTCTTTGAATATCTGTGGCAGCTCGAAGACAGAAACCCGAATATCGTCAATGTGCACATTAAAAAAATCAGAGCTAAAATCAATGATCAAGCGGGTGAGATGATTGAAAATATATATGGAGAAGGGTATCGGCTGAATACCGTTGTGAAGAAATGAAGCTCAAGACAAAATATCAGTTGTTACTATGTACCGCCGTCATTAGTGTTCCGGTGCTATTGCTGGCGGTTAGCATTTTGATGTCGGTCATTTATGACAGCATGTTTAAACCGATGAATCATGGTATGCCTTTTCACACGTCTTTTGCGTATCCAGCAATGCTCATTGTATTTTTGTTATCACTCTTATTGTTAGCTTTTTTATTTTCAAAGTCGATTCATTCTCTGCTGCATAAAATCAATCTATTGAATCAAACCATTCGACACCTGGCGAGTGATCAAAAGGTGCCTGATAAAATAGAAGTGAAACGCGCTGATGAAATCGGGGAACTGATTAAGTCGGTCAATTTGTTAATTGAACGGACGACATACCGTGAACTGGAACTGAGGCAGCAGGAGGAAATCAAAAAGGAACTTTTGCAAAAACTGAGGCATGACATGAATACACCTTTAACCGCTCTCAGGCTGCAGTTATTTTATTTGGAAGACCAATGTCATGATCAGGCTGTATTCGAATCATTGTATCAGCAAATCGAATATATCGCGGATTTATCAAATGAATTCAATTTATATTCCGCTGAGACGTTAGAAAGTTCTTATATCGTAAATGAAGAAGTGCGCCTAAACGAGCTATTAGAAATAGCGGTGAAAAAGTGGGATTATTTATACAGTATGAATGGGATTGAATTGCACTATAAGCCAGCAGATCAAGAAGTGATATGGATGAGCAACGGGTTATGGTTGCAAAGGCTTTTTGATAATATTTTTCAAAATACGTTAAAGCATTCAAAAGCTGAAAAGATAGATGTTACGATTGAACATGGAACTGTTTCTATTTGTGATGACGGCATTGGATTTGATCGTAATCAGAACAGTGAAGGGCTTGGGTTAAAGATTATTGATGATATATGCAGGCTGCTGTCGATTACTTATGAGCTGCAGACAAATGAGAATGGAACGGGGTTCTTGTTTTCGAAAGAGTGACCCCGCTGATGTTTTCTTTCTCCTATAAACTCTATATAATAGGCAGAAAGAAATGAGGTAATCAGCATATGTTTAAAAAAATCATTAAAACAATCAAGCACCTCTCAAGCAGTTCTAGCGGCCGATATCGCAGACATCGGCATTACAGCAGCAGCCGGCGCAGGCACTACAGCAGCAGCTCAGGTAAAAGAAGACACTACGACCGCTATGGCGGCAGTCATCGTTACAAACGCCGGAGCTACAGCAGCAGTTAATCCAAAAAAGTTCTTGTTCCGCTTTTGGGACAAGGGTTTTTTTTTGTGGCCGATTGAATGGCACGGTTTAGGTCTTCACGGATGGAAGCGGTGTGCTGATACTCTTCATCAATGCCCAATAATTTTTTCAGCAGCAGGGTTACTTCTTTTGTCAGCGTTAATTCCTCCAGCCAAGTGGCGTTTTTCCTCTTTTTCCCTTTATATTGAGAGTACAGCAGGAATAACAGTGTTTCTCCGAGATCAAAAAAGTCATCCTGTTTCCTCACTTTTACTTCCTCCGTTTCTTCAGTAGTCAATTGCTTCGCAAGGCCGAAATCGATGAGGCAGAGCCTGCCATTATTGATGATGATATTAGGCGTTCTGATGTCGCTGTGAAAAATCAGGTAATCATGCAGGTATTCTACAATCTCAAGCAACTGCGAAATCAGCTGTAACGCCATGAGCTCTGTAAATGGCTGTTTTCGAAAAAATAATAATTCTTCTATATTATCTCCATCAATGAACTGCATGACATAATAAGCCTGTCCGCCTATGGTGAAATCTTCTATGAAGGCCGGAATTTGCGGGTGGTGAATGCTTTTGAGCAGTTTCATTTCCTGCTGGAACCGGACTCTTTCTTTTTCCTTTTTTGCTTTTGTCGGCCGGAGCTGCTTTAAGACATAGGGTGTTTGAGTATGGACATCGGTGCACAAATAAACCAAGCCATAGCCGCCCATTCCGAGGCATTCTTCGATTCTGTAATGATGATTTAGGATAATGCCGTCCTTTAAAGGGCGGTCAAAAAGTAGCTTTTTTATCTGTTTTAATGCCATGTCTGCACTTCCCTTGGTTGTACTGATTTTAGTTTATCAAAACAATGGCATTTTGGGCTAAGTAATGGGGAGCTTAGCATAAAAAAGAGCCGGCCCATGGAACTTGAACCAGCTCTGTATGAATTAAAACTGTTTTGTGACATCGTATTCATAATCTATTTTTGCTTTGACATTACTCATCGTCGATCTAGCAGTCGCTAATGTATTGTATTTAAAACTCCATACTTTTGCGACACTTAGTTGATCTGACAAAGAGATATCATAAGACCCTGATGTTGAGCTATTCACAAGGGCACGGCGCCATTCGTTGTTTTCGCTCGTCATGATCATATGACGTGTATTTCCCTGGCTTGGTGTTTGAGTGGCGGTTGTTTGTACTCTAGTTACAATGGCATCCCGCGGTATTCCGGATTGGTTTGTTAAATCAACCTTGATCACGCTGGAGTCAGAACCTGAGGGGCTAAGGGCTGTATTTCCTTTATTATCGGCAACACCGCTGAATGGGAACGTTCCGCTGCCGGATTTGATCCGATTTTCAATTGAAAGTGTAAAATACATGTTCCCGGTATAAGTGCCGCGTGACACTTTGACATAGAAGGTATCCGTGATGTTTTGGGCGTCAGCATTGGCATAAATAAAAGAAGAGAAAGTATTGGGGTTAATGACTTCTGTGCCTTGCGAAACAGGAACTCTGTTCTTATCGTAAATTTCGATTTTCATCCCTGTGTACGCGCTCTGGTATGTACTTCTGACGTATACTTTTTCTCCCTTATAAGCTGTAAAGGTGAAATAGGCTTCATCTTGTCCGGCTTCCAGTATCGTTGTATCGATATTCTTATATTTCCAATAACCGATTGGCGCTGCGGTATCAAATGAATTGTTTCCTGTAATAGCAGTGACTCCGGCAGCTGATGCCGAATGTGTAAAGGTGAAGAAGACAGACAGCATAATAGCGAATGGAATGAGCCATTTTTTCGTCATGTAAACAACCTCCTTTTATTTCCATCATACATAATAACACTTCGGGTGTAAATAAATGTTTTTTGAGGTTAATATATACATTGGCATTGCCGATAAAAAAGAGTAAGAGAGAATTGTTCAGGGGGGAATCCAATGCGTCTGAATCGGCAATTTATCCGCTCACAGCTGATGGCACAGAACATATTGAAACAGAATCCGGCTGCCAAGCGCGAGAATACGTCTGAAAATACAGCGGCGGTGCTGGAAAAGGCATACAGCAGGCTTGAGTCACGATCTGCCAATAAGGGAATCAATCAGTTCAATTATTCTAAAACCAGTGTGGCGGGAAACAGCGGAACGTTCAGCAAAGTGTATCAATCAGCAAATGATCGAACAGTGATGGACACAGGGGAAGAAACAGTGATTCAATCCAATAACCCCTATGAATCTGAGAGTGATATCAGAATCAAAATACTGGATGAAAAATACAGCAGGATAAATGCGATTAACAAAACAAAGTCTGATCCATTAGGCTATATTAAGAATAAATATCAAAATTCAAAGTCGCCTTATTTCAGAAGTGATCTGTCAGCTGCGGAAAGACAGGCTGCTTACGATAATGAAACAGAGTGGCTATTCAAAGGGAAGGCGCAAAACTATAACCTGCAGGATGCTGTGTTTCGCAATGTCACGTTTCATGGGGAAGTGGAAGCTGAGAATGAAAAGGTGTATCAGCGGAGCCAGGTCAACCAGCAGCTGCAAGTGCTGGTGAATCGAAATGATATTCACATTCCGGAGGGGACAGAGCTGACGTTTACGATTACGCCGATTGACTATAAGGTACAGGTGAGCGGGACGAAAGATGAGGCACTCATAAAGCAAATTGAGCAAGCGCTGCAATCTGGAGACAACAGCAAAGAGCTATTTTTACATATCATGAAAAGCCAAAGTATTGACTCGACACAATATTCCGAAGAGGCATATCAAAAGTATCAAGCTGCTCGTGAGATGTACGACGTCACAGGCTATCAGTTGAAGGATTTAGAAGTGATCGACGGGCGGTACGTAACACCTGATGGACGTGACTTATTAGACGTATATAAAGAAGAGCTTGAAAAAGATCCTGTTCAAAAACAAACGGCTTCCTATGCTATATCTCACTATCGTTCGGAGCTCAGTAAAATGGCGGAAGCCGGGTATGATGCCATTCCGGATTTCATCCTATCAATTGATTACAGCAATGGATCTCTTAGAGATGTGGGGCAAAGCAAGAGCTACGGCACCGGAGATACCGAGTGGATTGAAACATTAAAGCGTCAAACTGGCGCGACTTATTAGAAAGCTGTTCATTGTGAACAGCTTATTTTTTATGAGAATTTTAGGAATAATAAAATTCATACAATTTAATTATATTTATATAAAAGATTTTAAATGAAGTGTAGATGAAAAACTCTGACTAAAGGTGTTTACCTGAAAAAAACAATTGTATTTTCCAGAGAAATTTATTATGATGAAATAAGTAATTTTGGAGATTATATAACAATATTAAGTTTGAATTTTCAGATTGTTATAATTGATTGTTGAGAAAGATGTCGAGTATTCTGTTAAGAGGAGGAAGAGGAGTGGCAAATCAAGAATTAAAGAGGGGCTTGGGCGCGCGTCATATTCAGATGATCGCCTTGGGAGGTACGATTGGTGTTGGCTTGTTTATGGGTTCTGCCAGCACGATTTCATGGACTGGTCCGTCTGTCCTTTTGGCTTATGCAATATGCGGAATTTTTATCTTTTTTATCATGCGTGCGATGGGTGAAATGCTGTATGTCGAGCCGAGCACGGGTTCTTTCGCGACATTCGGTCATAACTATATTCATCCGCTGGCAGGTTATATGACAGCCTGGAGCAACTGGTTCCAGTGGGTTATCGTCGGCATGTCAGAAATTATCGCTGTCGGTTCGTATATGAAATATTGGTTCCCAGATTTGCCTGCTTGGATACCTGGTATCGTGGCAATGGTGATTCTCGGGGCGGCGAACTTAATTTCTGTTAAGTCGTTTGGTGAGTTTGAGTTTTGGTTTGCGATGATTAAAATCGTGACGATTATCTTGATGATTATTGCCGGAATCGGGATTATTTTCTTCGGATTTGGAAACGGCGGAGATGCG
Source organism: Bacillus sp. 11C (assembly GCF_055486375.1). NCBI lineage: Bacteria > Bacillati > Bacillota > Bacilli > Caryophanales > Bacillaceae > Bacillus > Bacillus sp. 11C. The sequence goes on along the minus strand of NZ_JBUPVZ010000002.1, from coordinate 384,127 downwards.
ATCGGATTGTCGAACCTGTGGTCTCACGGAGGATTCTTTACTAACGGCTTCTCTGGCTTCTTCTTTGCGCTGTCTCTCGTTATTGCGGCCTATCAAGGGGTTGAGCTGATCGGGATTACAGCCGGTGAAGCGAAAGACCCGAAAAACACGCTAAGAAGTGCGATTCAAAGTATTATCTGGCGTATTTTGATTTTCTATATTGGCGCTATCTTTGTAATCGTGACAGTGTATCCTTGGGATGAGCTCAATTCACTTGGAAGTCCGTTCGTGTCTACGTTCGCGAAAATCGGAGTTACGGCAGCGGCCGGTATTATTAACTTTGTCGTGATTACAGCGGCAATGTCCGGCTGTAACAGCGGTATTTTCAGTGCAGGACGCATGCTCTATACACTTGGGGTAAATGGACAAGCACCGAAATTCTTTACGAAGATTTCACGTAATGGGGTGCCTCTCTACGGCACAATTGCTGTAATGATCGGTTTGGCTGTCGGTGTTGTGCTGAACTATATCGCGCCGCCGAAGGTTTTTGTGTATGTGTACAGCGCAAGCGTGCTGCCTGGTATGATTCCTTGGTTTGTCATCTTGATCAGCCACATCGGATTCAGAAAAGCGAAGGGCGCTGCATTAGATAAACATCCATTCAAAATGCCGTTTGCACCTTTCACAAACTATGTGACGATTGCTTTCTTGCTGATGGTTCTGGTCGGCATGTGGTTCAACGATGATACTCGTATCTCTCTGATTGTAGGCGTGATTTTCTTAGCGCTTGTGGTCATTAGTTATTATGGGTTTGGGATTGGCAAACGTACGCAGGCGAATGTGACAAAAAGCGATCAAGCGGTTGAATAACATGGAAAAGAGACATTCACGGATGTCTCTTTTTTTATTTTTGGCGTATGGATTTTTCCTATTTTAGCAAGCTATAGGATAAAGATAGCGGAAGGAAAGGTGTTCATAAAATGGATGTTACACTCGGTTATTTGCGTGAATCACTTTCGAACCATCTTGAAAATGAAGTCTGCCAGCGGATTTGCAAGAAGATGCTGGCGAAGCGGTATGCGAATGAAGAGGAATTTGTAAAAGACTTAGATGACAATGAAATGTCTTTTTTGAATCATGTGTTAGAAAAAGAAATTAAGTATGCCCAGAATGAACAGGATCAAAAACGGGCCAAGGAATTAAACGAGGTGTATGAATTACTGCTTTGAAAGGCGGGGTAAGAAGTGGGAGCAATTGAACGAAGCGGATATACATTTCAGCCGGAGTTTAGCGTCGTCCGTCAAAACGGAGCCATCCATGTGTATCTTCACGGCGAATTTGTGGAAGAAATTGAATTTGAATTTAACGGGGAATTTCCCGATCATGATTTGATTGAAGAGCTTGTGAATCATTATTGTTTTGAGCATGAGATTTAGAGCCTTGCCTATTTGCAGGGCTCCTTCATTTATGATGTGATCAGGCCATGCTTTTTCAGGATATTCACTGTGATGTTTTTAGCTTTTGTGCCGGAATCAAAGTCATTGGTGCAAAAATATATGAGCCATGCTCTGTGTTGATGAATCCAATAAACCAGCCTAACCCCATATCTGTCAGGTGGGTTCCGGTTTTCCCGTAGAACGTGTAATGACGCCTTTTTCTTGAATCATCATGCGCATAACTGTTTTCATCACTGATTGATTAAATGGAAACGCCACTTTTTAAAAGCTTCTTCAAAAAGGCTTCTTGTTCCAGCGGAGAAATTGTCAGAGAGCTTTGCAGCCAAAATTAGTCGATACCCCGCTGATATCCTCGTTGCCGTAAGACAATGTATGAAGCCATGTTTTCATTCTTTCCTCGCCGATGTCTCTCGCTAATTCTGATAATACCAGACTGCGGATTCGCGCATGGCCGAGCCAAGCGTATGGTCTCGGTTCCATGATTCAAATTCACGATTGACCCCGTCCCATCGTATTCATCCCGAACAGTTTTTACCTGCAAATTGATTAAGGGTTCACGACTTTAAAGGTGGACTGCGGAGTTTTTGTCTTTTGTTTGACCGTTCTCTGTTGCAGACAAATGTCTGATCCTTTTGCATATCGTGCAGGATGAAGGTTCCATCCGTATTATTAAATTCGTCATCGACATTCAGAGAAAGCTGTGTGGATGGAAAAGCTGCCGATCCCTGCAATGCGCAGAGCAAGTACAACTTTTTGCTTTTCTTCGTTATAAATAATGAAAAAATGCTTAGAAGCAAATACTGTCATTGGGTTTATCATCATGAGATAACGTGAAAAAAGAGGGTAAAAAGGAAGGTAGGGTTGCGGGATGAATGAGCAGATTCCACATGACAAAAGCCTCGATAACAGTCTGGCTTTGGTGCGGGAAGGATATTTGTTTGTAAAGAATAGAAAAGAGCATTACCAATCGGATTTGTTTCAGGCGCGTTTGCTTGGAAAAACATTTATTTGTATGAGCGGCTCGGAGGCCGCGAAGGTATTTTACGATACGAAGCGATTTCAGCGGCAGGGTGCTCTCCCGAAACGTGTGCAGAAATCCCTGTTTGGCGTTAATGCAATCCAGACAATGGATGGTGAAGCTCATCTTCATCGGAAGCTGCTTTTTCTGTCATTAATGACACCGCCGCATCAAAAGCGTTTGGCTGAGCTGATGACAGAGGAATGGGAAGCGGCAGTTACGAGATGGGAGAAGGCAGATCAGGTTGTGTTATTTGAAGAAGCAAAAGAAATCTTATGCCGGGTAGCGTGCTATTGGGCAGGTGTTCCGCTGAAAGAAACAGAAGTCAAAGAGAGAGCTGATGATTTCATTGATATGGTCGACGCGTTCGGTGCGGTGGGGCCGCGTCATTGGAAGGGACGAAGAGCAAGGCCGCGTGCTGAAGAGTGGATTGAAAGAATGATTGAAGATGTTCGTGCCGGCTTGCTGAAAACATCTGCCGGAACAGCGCTGTATGAAATGGCGTTTCACACACAAGAAGATGGAAGCCAGCTGGATTCCCGGATGGCAGCCATTGAGCTGATGAATGTACTGCGGCCTATCATCGCTATTTCCTATTTTCTTGTGTTTTCAGCTTTGGCGCTTCACGAGCATTCTGCGTATAAGAAATGGCTGGGTTCTGGAAGCAGCCGGGAAAGAGAAATGTTTGTGCAGGAGGTCCGCAGATATTATCCGTTCGCACCGTTTTTAGGAGCGCTTGTTAAAAAGGATTTTGTATGGAATAACTGTGAGTTTAAGAAGGGGACATCTGTATTGCTTGATGTATATGGAACGAATCACGATCCCCGCTTATGGGATCATCCTGATGAATTTCGGCCTGAACGATTTGAGGATCGGGAGGAAAATCCGTTTGATTTGATTCCTCAAGGCGGAGGTGACGCGGAGAAAGGGCATCGCTGTCCGGGGGAAGGGATAACAATTGAAGTCATGAAAGCAAGCTTGGATTTTCTCGTGAATAAGGTAGAATACGACGTTCCGGAACAATCGCTGCATTACAGTCTTGCCAGGATGCCGTCATTGCCTGAAAGTGGATTTGTGATGAGCGGGGTCAGACGAAAAGGGTAAATTTAAAAGCTCTCTTCCTTTATCGAAGAGAGCTTTTAGATTACTTCTTTTTTTCATCGTAATATTGGACGGGATACATGGAGCCTTCGGATACCATTTTGTTATCCTCGATATCTTGCGGGTGCGGGTGGCCGGCTTTATCGACTGGGAACTTCTCCATTTCAGGCTGTTTTGTCATTTTCATTTTCATGCTGTGAATGAATTCTCTTGCTTTTTGGCGATTCGACGGGTCTTTTAATAGATAAGAAGTGATGCCGACAGTTGAAACAGCGAGACCTGAAAGTAACAGCTTTTGTTTCATGGTGATACTCCTTTCTATTTGAAGAGTAGTGTTTCCTGTATCATTCCCGTTCTCATTATTGCTAAACCTTGCCGCTTGTCTTACTCAGGAGAACTGTAAAGCGGATGTTGTTTCTGTATACAGAAAGCTGGAAAGGGAAAGAATAATTGCCATGATAAAACCTTGTGATGATGTAAGAATTTTGTAGTCGATTGGTCATGTTCATCGCGAAATATTACACGAATGTAAACGTTAAATAGGACCATAAGGCTGATTGTTAAGTTATTGTAAATTCAGCGGTTGTTTTATTTACAACCAATTGAACTTGAAACATAATCGAAGAGAGTTTGCTGAATAATGTCTAAACAGAGGTGAACATGTTGGCGATTGATTTACAAACATTACTGTTCGAATTTCTCGGAGGTCTCGGTATTTTCCTGATTGGGATTAAGTTCATGGGAGAGGGACTTCAGAAATCGGCTGGAGATAGATTAAGAAATATTTTAGACCGTTTTACAAGCAATCCGTTGATGGGCGTATTGGCGGGGATCATTGTGACGGTTTTGATTCAGAGCAGTTCCGGAACCACGGTTATTACCGTAGGGCTCGTCAGTGCGGGCTTTATGACGCTTCGCCAGGCCATTGGGGTCATTATGGGGGCCAATATTGGAACGACGGTTACCGCGTTTATTATCGGAATCGACATAGGGGCCTATGCCTTGCCGATTATTGCTCTCGGCGGATTTTTACTGTTTTTCTTTAAACATAAAAATATACAAAATGCTGGCCAGATTGTGTTTGGATTCGGGGCTCTGTTTTATGGATTGGAGTTAATGAGCGGCGGCATGAAACCGCTCCGTTCACTTGAAGCGTTTCATGATTTAACGGTTAGTATGAGCACCAATCCGGTTTTAGGTGTTGTCATTGGGACATTGTTTACGGTACTCGTGCAAAGCTCCAGCGCCACGATCGGTATCTTGCAAGGTTTATTTTCAGATGGTCTGATTGATATTAACGGCGCACTTCCGGTGTTATTCGGGGATAATATAGGAACGACGATCACAGCGATTCTCGCGTCTCTAGGTGCATCTGTTGCCGCGAGACGTGCTGCGGCTACTCATGTGCTGTTTAACCTTATCGGGACAGCGATTTTCCTGATTTTGCTCAAGCCGTTTACCTCTTTGATTCTATGGTTGCAGGCTGCAATGGGGCTTGATCCCAAAATGACGATTGCCTTTGCGCACGGAATCTTTAATACGTCCAATACACTCATACAGCTTCCTTTTGTCGGGATATTGGCTTTGATCGTAACAAAACTGATTCCAGGCAAGGATTCAATGGTGGAATACAAGTCGCATCTTGATCCGATTTTTATTGAGCAATCTCCATCTATTGCTCTCGGGCAAGCAAAAGAAGAAGTTCTGCAAATGGGGAACTTTGCGGTGCAGGGGCTGGAGGTTACAAAACAGTTCTTGGTCACAAAACAGCCGAAATACGCGGCAAATGCTTACCAGTTAGAGGATGCGGTTAACAATCTTGATCGGAAAATTACTGATTATTTGATTGAGCTTTCTTCAAGCTCTCTCTCAGAGCACGAGTCTGAGGAGCATCATATGCTGATGGATACAGTCAGAGACATTGAAAGAATCGGAGATCACTTCGAAAATGTGATTGAACTGATTGAATATCAGCAGGCACATCGTGTGGTTCTTACTGAATCTGCCATGGCGGATTTAACGAAAATGATGGATTTGACGATTTCTACTGTGAAGGCGTCCATGGATGCTCTGCACCAGAATGATGTGAAGATCGCTGATCAAGTCATTGAAAAAGAAGATGAAATTGACAAAATGGAACGGAAGCTTCGCAAAAAGCATATTATCCGTCTGAATGAAGGGCTGTGCACTGGACAAGCGGGCATTGTCTTTGTCGATATGATCAGCAACCTGGAGCGTATCGGCGATCATGCGGTCAATGTTGCAGAAGCTGTTATTGGTGAAAATCAATGAGAAAAAGCTTAGAATCCTAGGATTCTAAGCTTTTTTTGTAGTCTTTTTTCACATGCTGAAAGACATCAGGGTAATTTGTGAACACTCCTGTCACTCCCCAGTCAAGCAGGCGGCGCATATCTGCTTCCGTATTGACTGTGTAAGGATGAAGCAGGAGGCCGTGGCTTCGGATCATGCGGACGTTTTCTTGATTCAAGGCTTTATAATCCGGACCTGCACCGACAGCGTATGTTTTGATTTCTTCTAGGTCAGCATCTGTCATTGACGCCATTTGTTTGGCTTCCAGCAATTGAACAGTTGGCAGGTTTGGCTGTAATTGCTTAACTTTTACCAGGCTTTCTTTGCTGAACGATTGAATGATCACTTGGCCGGGCTTAGAACGTTTGCCCAGTAATTTATGCTTCTGCAAAGAAGCGATCAGTTTTTCTTCCATACCTGGGTAGGTGTCAGGCGATTTTGTTTCGATGTAGTAGTTCGCGTGTTTTCCGAAACGGTCTAATACTTCGTCTAATGTAGGAACTTTAAGGCCGGCATACTGCGGCTTTGCTTTTTTCGGATAGGCTTCATTAAACCAAGAACCGGCGTCAAGTTTCTTAATGTCTGCGAGTGTATGGTCTTTCACCCAGCCTGTTCCGTTTGTGGTGCGGTCCAGTTTTTCATCGTGCATGACAATCAATTTGCCGTCTTTTGTCATTTGCAGATCCAGTTCAATATAATCTGCTTTCATTTTCTGAGCGGTTTCGTAAGACAGGATCGTGTGTTCAGGCACATATCCGGAAGCCCCTCTGTGCGCGACCGTCAGGATACGGTCAGGTGACAGCAGGTTCCCTTTTGACGCTGCCGACACTGGTGTTACCATTAATGAGAGTAAGCCCAGCGACAGAAGAACCAAGGCTAGTATTCTATTTTTCCGCATTATTTCTCCTCCTTAAGTTAAGCAGTATCTTTGTCTTTCATATTAGAAAACTGATGTAAACGGCGTGTTGGAAAACGATTAATCTTTTGTTTTTCTTTCTTAAACGTGCTCCGCCCGTTTTCCTGTATTCCACGTCAAAGCTAAGAAGACGATGGCAAGAATGCAGGAAGAGACCAGCATGATAAAGCCGCCGTTCCAATCATATCGATCAACGACAAAGCCCATAATGGCGTTGGCGAATGCGGATCCGCCGATGTATCCGAAAAATCCGGTCAAACCAGCCGCAGTTCCGGCTGCTTTTTTCGGCGCAAGATCAATCGCTTGCAGGCCGATCAGCATAACAGGTCCGTAGATTAAGAAGCCAATGCTGATCAGGGCGATGTTGTCTACGAGCGGATGACCGGCGGGATTCAGCCAGTACACCAATACGGCAATGAAAACGCCCGCCATAAACAAAACGCCTGCCGGTGCCCGTCGGCTTCTGAAAAATCGGTCGCTGATCCAGCCGCACAGGATCGTTCCCGGTATGCCGGCGTATTCGTAAAGAAAATACGACCAGCGCGAGTCCTCAGGAGAAAAGCCTTTGGCTTCTGTTAGGTAAGTAGGTGCCCAGTCAACAACGCCGTACCGTACAAAATAGACAAATACATTCGCAAACGCGATGTACCAAAGAAATTTGTTGTTCAGCACGTATTGAAAAAGGATTTCTTTTGTTGTTAATTCGTTTTCCTGATTTTTAAAAGCGTGTTTGGGATAGTCATTACGATACTCTTCAATTGGCGGGAGTCCGCAAGATTGAGGCGTATCGCGAACCAATAAAACAATCAAAAATGAAATGATAATGGCGATGATGGCTGGGAAGAAAAACACGCTTTTCCAAGTCGCGAACATCGCAATGCCAAGAGTGACAAGCGGAGCAAGAATACCGCCGCCTATGTTATGGGCGACATTCCAGATCGACATTTTTGTCCCGCGTTCACTAATGGAAAACCAGTGGGCTATTGTCCTGCCGCATGGCGGCCAGCCCATTCCCTGAAACCATCCGTTGATAAACATAAAAATGAACATGATGGTGACGCTCGAAGTCACCCAAGGCATTGAAACGAAAAGAATATTAACGATTGCTGATAAAAATAGGCCTGTCGCGAGAAAATATCTCGGATTGCAGCGGTCAGACACCATGCCCATGATGAATTTACTGAAGCCGTACGCAATGGACACAGCGGCCAGCACCAAGCCCAGTTCCGTTTTTGAAAATCCCTGTTCCTGCAGATAAGGAATGGCAAAGGCAAAGTTTTTCCGCAGCAGGTAGTAGCCTGCGTATCCGATAAAAATACCAATGAATACTTGGAGCCTAAGCTTTTTATAAGCCGCATCCGTCTTTGAATCATCCAGTCTCTCAATGTGAGGAGCCGGTTTAAACATGTGAAACATCAAAATCATCCCCTTTGCTGTTTGTGCTGGATGTGTGGCGTGCCTCCTTTCCGAAAAACAAAAAGAGCCAGAAAACACCCCCTTGTTTAAAAGGGGTTGGATTCCTGGCTCTCCTCATCTCCATCCAAGCTATTAACTTATCATGATAGCGCTTTCTTAAATTATCATAGTCCGGAGTGAATGTAAACGGGTAATTTTCAAATGTGGACCTAGGGAGTGAAAATTATCCTTTTACTAATTGCGGGTATGTTTTTTTACAAGCAGCATAAAAATCTGGAGGGAGGCTGTTGCAGGTGGATGAATTAGATATCGCATTCGGTATTCTGCCGTTAGGGATTATCGTGTTATCGGTTGTCGGGACTTGTGTTTGTCAAAACGCGTATCTGATACCGATGTTTAGTTTGATGATTTCGCTAGTGCTCACCTTTACCGTTTTTAATCTATCATTTTTGGGATGGGTTGTTGTCTATACCTTGGTTTCACTGGCTATATCCTATATCACAATGATTGTGATCAGGAAAAGGAAAGCATCAGGAAAATGAAAATGCTCCACTTTCCAATATATCGTTGACTATGGCAACTAAATATGATTATAATTGCCTTAATCAACGATATAAGAAAGTGGGGATAGATTTGAAAACCAGTGGATCATCTGTCGGTTTAAAATTCAGAAAGTTCAATCGATTTTATACAAATGTTCTTGGCCTCCTTAATGAGCACATTTACGACAGCCCGTTTTCCTTAACAGAAACACGGATTTTATTTGAAATTTATAATACGCCTAATTGTACGGCAAAAGCCCTTCAGGATAAGCTTGGGCTTGACCGGGGATATGTCAGCAGGATGTTGAAACTGTTTGAAAAAGAAGATTTGATCTATAAACAGAAGAGCAAAGCTGATGCGCGCCACCATTATATTTATGTCACGGAATCAGGAAAAACGATTTATAAAAAGCTGGAGGAGAAAGCGAACGAACAAGTAGAACTGATGCTGAAGGAAATTGACCAAAAGGACCAGCACAAGCTTGCGGAGGCGATGGCGGAAATTGAAGCGATCCTTTCACAGTCGCTAACTTCCAGAACGTCAGACATATCGATTAGAGATTATTTTCTTTCGGATGATCTTCAAATCCTCATTGAAAAACATAGACAATTTTATGCGGAGGCGCATGGCTGGGACGACACGTTTTTAGCTTATCTTCATGAGACATTTGATGCGGAAATCGAAAACATATGGATCGCGGAAAGCGGCGGGAAATTTGCCGGCTGTGTGGGCTTGGTCAAACATGATGAAAAGACTGTGCAGCTCAGATGGTTCCTGGTTGATGACGATTTTCGGGGCAGACGGCTCGGCACTCAATTGCTTGAGCATCTGGTTGCATACTGCAGGGAAATGAGGTTTGAACGCATTTTCCTTTGGACGGTGAGCACCATGGCTGAGGCCCGTCCGCTCTACGAAAAATTTGGATTCAGGATAAGTGAAGTAAAAGAAGAAGCGCCATTATGGGGGCAGCGTCTGACAGAAGAACGGTGGGATTTGGAGCTATCATGAAAAGGCTGCATTATGCTTGGATCATCGTTTCCGTCACCTTTTTGATCTTATTGGCCGTTCAGGGGGTGCGCTTGTCGTTTGGTGCGTTTGTGGAGCCGTGGGAACGGCAATTTTCAATGGATAGAGGCACCATCTCGCTGATTTCTACGATAAGCTTTATTGTCTATGGCATATCTCAGCCTGTGATCGGGCGGCTTGTGGATAAATGGGGTGCTCGGGCTGTTTTGTCATGGAGTGCGCTGCTGACAGGAGTCAGTATTTTCTTAACATACTTTGTCACTTCGCCTTGGCAGCTGTTTCTGCTTTATGGATTAGGTGTATCGCTTGGAGTTGGGGGAGCATCGAATGTGGCAGCAAGTGTGTTGGTCGTCAATTGGTTCAGCAAAAAGCGGGGACTAGCTTTTGGGATCATGGAAGCAGGCTTTGGCGCTGGGCAAATGCTTCTCGTTCCCGGCTCACTCATGCTGATCCATTGGTTTAGCTGGAAGTTGACGGTTGTGGTGTTAGGGCTGCTGTTAATCGTGATTGTCTTTCCGGCTGCAATGCTGATGCTGCGAAACAATCCTTCAGAAAAGAATGCAGAGCCGATAGGCGGGCTTGCGGCTGCGGAAAAAGAAACAGCGCCCGAAACAACTGCTCTTTCAGTTACCGGGATGTTTCGGATGAGGCAATTCTGGTTTTTGATGTTGCCGTTTTTGATCTGCGGATTTACGACCGTGGGGCTGATGGATACTCATTTGATTCCCTTTTCTCACGATCACGGCTTTTCAACGACTGTCACAAGTGCCGCTGTCAGTCTGCTGGCAGGCTTTAATATCGCTGGCATCTTACTGTCCGGGATTGTAGCGGACCGGTGGAGCAGCCGGAAAATCCTGTGCTTTCTATATGCGGTGCGCGCGCTGTCGATTGTGATTCTGATTTACAGCCACGAGCCTTACTTGCTTTTAGGCTTTGCGATTCTGTTTGGATTAGTGGACTTCGCCACGGTAGCGCCGACTCAAATGCTCGCCACCCAGTACTTTCAAAACTACTCGATCGGCCTCATGATCGGCTGGCTGTCGCTCGCCCATCAAATCGGCTCGGCACTCGGCGCGTATATACCTGGCGTCATCTATACGGTAACGGGTGAATATACACTGGCTTTTTATTTGTCGATCGGGATGCTCGTGCTGGCCAGTGTGATGAATGTGTTGCTTAGGGAGCCCGCGGCGGTCACGCGTGACAGTGCGGCTGTGGTGGAGAAGCTGTAAGAGAAAAGCATCTCTTCTTTTATTCAGAGATGCTTTTTTTGTATTTCTGTTCTAATACGAAATCAATCATTCCGACAATACGGGCGTTTTCGGATTTTTGTTTGAAGCGCTCAGAGATTTGAACTTTTCTTGAGAATGGGAAAACAACAAAAATCCAAAAAAGGCCGATCAAGGCAAAAAACATTTGTACAGTTAATTCTATTAATTCATTAAAACGAGTGCTGAAAAAATAAATATATAACGTTACGAATGTCACGAAACAAACGATTTTGACAGTGTGTTTGAATGTGAGTTGCGGTTCGCTAAAGAATACTTTTAATTGATTCAGCATGATGGAGTCATGTTTGTTTAGGAAAATCAAAAGTTCTCTATCATCTTTTGCATGTTCTAAAATAAACGTCGCTGCTGTTTCGGTTTCTTTATATGTGTGTAGGTCTTTATTCAATACATATATCTCCTAAGTATAGAAATTGCGTATTTTATTTTCTTATTTCAAGGTGAAACAAAACTAAAGGATTTTTTTGTGATATCTTTCAGTTAGAATAAAATCTATAACTCCTTTCATTCGCAAATATTCGGCTCTCTGTGCAAAATGCAGAACAGTATGTAATTGTCCTTTTCTAGATATATTTAAAAGCTTTATCAAATCAATAAGGATTTTCAAGAAAATAATGAATAAAAGATAGATAAAAATGTCTGGTATGTCAATGTAACTGATTTGTCCTGAAAATAGAGTAGTTGCATAAATGACAATTATACTTCCGCAAAACATCAAACTCATATATTGTGAAAGGGAAAATGGACGAGCAGAAAAATATGCTTTTAATTGGCTCAGCACAGCATTATCTTTTGTATCTAAGTAGCCCAAAAGCTCTTTATCATTTTTACTAATTGTAAGTACATGATTCAATACAGCATTAAAATTCATTGAATCTTCTTTATCAGAGGCAGTTGGTTTATTAGCCTGTATGTTTTGTTGATCCATTTTATACTTTTTATAAAGTATTGTATTAATTAGCTTGTTTTTCTCATGGAATTCAGATTGTTGAATAAGGGATGCATCTCCTTTGTTTTTATATCCTCTTTTTATGACTTTGGTATAAGCCATAAAGATACAAATGACTGTGAAGATAGAAAATACAGCAGGTAAAATATCAGATAGAATAGAATTAGTGAAGACTTCTTTTGCTTGAATGAAAAGGAAAGAAGCTAAAGTCATAGATATAAACATGCATAAAACTGCTACTTTCACTAGAAACTGAAGCGGAAGGGGAGGTTCAGAATAATATTGCTTCAACTGGTTGAGTGTAAGAGAATCTTGACGAAAAAGATAATCTATCATCTCCTGTTGATTTTGCATCTCATCGATATCATGAGCGATGGTTCTTGTTTTTTCAAAAACTATTTGATCATTTTTCATTTTTGGTAAACCTCCAAAAGATCATAAATAAACTAAAAAACTGCATGAGCATATTTTAACTTATGTTCATGCAGTTTTGTATTGATGTTAGCTAGTATAGTAGGCAAAAATGGCCAATAACATAGCAGATAGTGCGGTGGCTGCTTTGACTCCTTTATTGTTCATTAAATCACTGCCCATATTCCCAATTAGAAAAAGTGCAGCAATACCTACAACAGGGAATAAATATTGATCATAAGACGGCCAATCTAAGGCTAATTCACTCTCGGGAGACGTTACTGGTACGCCCTTGTATGTCTTTATTTTAAACGTAATCGTAGTCGTAAGTCCAGTTGTAGCACTGTCACCTACTGGAATATCAGGGGTATAGATTTTAACTTGAATATTTAATGATTGAACGGTTGGATTTACATAAATCTCCAAATAACCATTACGGACTGATAAGCTGAGACTGTTTAAAAGGTTTTGGTAAGAGTCGATTTGTGACGCAGTGAGAGACGTTTGAGTGTCGCCCAGTAAACCTGTGATATAGGCACCTGGTTTACCGTTTGTAATGGTAATCGTATTTGGTGATCCTTCACTTGGAATGGTTGCCAGAAGTGAAGTGGATAGAATAATATCCAACTCAGGTGATGTAAAAATGGTTTCTGTCGTATCAAATTCAAACATCGCATTTGCGAGGTTTGTTAGATTTTCTAAAGCCGGAATGGTAGTTAAAATGTCTGTCAGTGTACGCAGTCTTGCATCATATTTCGGATCAGACGGCGGATTTACATGGCTTACGCCTGAGTCTCTTCCTGAAAAGCCGTCTTTATCAATTCCGATGCTTCCAGAACCGCTTCCGATTGTTCCCTCATAGAATTGATCAAAGGCCCAGTTATTTGGCATCGGATAGCCAAGGTTGCCGCTGAATCCAGTTGACATATTTGCCACAAAACTATATTTTGTCAGCCCTGCTTCTGATGTACGGTTACAAATGTTTCTCGGTCCGTAAACCCCAATTTCATATTTAGGTGCGGTTGAAAATGTCTGCATTTTAGCAAAAGCTGACTTGATTTCTTGGAAATATGGGATGATTTTATCGGTTACTTCATAATCGTATGCATCAAAATCGACGGCAAAATAAATGGTCGTACCTGACGGGAAACCTAATCTTCGAGCCGCAGAAACAGCGCTGTATGCATCTCTTGTGCCTTGGTCTTTGACAAAATAAGAAGATTCATAGCCGCCGTCTTGATAAATGGGAAAAACCTTTAATCCCGCATCAGAAATAACTGAAAGTTCTTCTGACGTTAGAGCTTTCGATGTGAGGCCGGTGCTTGTCCGCACATTCCCGGTTAAATATCTTCCAACCGTTTTATAACCGTTATTCCGCAGTGTTTGAGCTTTTTCTGCCGTTATAATTGTGGCGGTGTCACAAGCAGAAGCTGTCCGTGTTGTGTCTCCTGAGCTTGATAATAAAGCTTTAATGGTCGGCATGTCGGCATAACCTGTTTGAGGCAGGCACATGAACTCTTGAAATGCTTTAACGGCTGAAACGACACCAACGCCATATTTGCCGTCAAATTCACCGGGATCGAACGATTTTCCGTTGCAATAAAGAGCGTACTGAACAATCAAGACAAAGCCTGTTCTTGAATCGCCGGGAGTTAAAGTAGGGCATAAACTTGTTGTGCCGTTTCCGAAAAATCCATTGGCGACACTTGTGCTCATGCCTTCTTCTTTTTGCAGGGCATAAATAAGGGCTTTGTTTGTATCGCGGGCATACAGTCCGTCACAAGGCATCAACCCGATGTAGTCATTGTAGTCTCGGTTTAAATTTTGCTGAATCTGGCGTATTCTTGAATCGCCCCCAGATACCAGTTTAAAAGCGCTCATGTCCAATAAAGCTTTCATAATCAACGTGGTGACAATTCCATCCTGTGTTGTCAGTCCGGCCGCTTTCTGAAATTCCTTCACCGCAGTTTCTGTTTGTTCGTAAAAGACGCCTGTAAAACCGCCGGGATTAAAACCTTTGCACCATAAAGCGCCTTGTAAAATAAAATTCATGTTGCTTGGTTTTGAATTTGGATCTTGTTTTTTAAGAGGTTTAAATAAGCGCTGTGTTGTCGGACCAAAGTTATCGGCCGGTTCCGAGATGCCCAGTTCAATTTGAAGCGCCCGAGTCAGGCCGTAGATCGTGTCCCATCCAGTTTTCCCGCTCTCTTCTACTGGGGTATACCCATGTTTTCCGCTGTACGTACTGTTTAGCCATTGCTGAGTGATAAAGACCATTTCATCCATTTCGATTCCTCCTTCATGAGATCGCGTTCATTTATAGGTGGCAAACGTAGGACAAAATAAAAAATAGATGCCGTTAAGCATCCATATGACATCCGTTCTCCACCAGCTTCGCTTTCGGTTTCAGCTCTGAAATGTAGAGGCCTAAAAGTGTAAGCGCACCTCCTGCGAGAGCGATCCAGGTCATGTTTTCGTGCAGGATCAGGATGGAAGCGGCGATTGTGATGACTGGGACCATGTAAATATACGCGCTGGATTTGACGGCGCCGAGCACGCCGACTGAGTAATTCCATGTGGCAAAGCACAGGGCGGAAGCGCCGATGCCGAGGAAGAGCATGTTGAGTACATTTGAAGCAGATGAAAATCGGCTCAGGTCAAAATGAAAATCGAACAAAAATAAAGCGGGAACCATAAACAACAAACCGTACAAAAAAACTCTCTGTGTCAGCTCGATGATATGAAAGTCGTAAGCGCTTAATTTTTTCATGAATATCGAATAGCCTCCAAACACGATAGCGGCCCCGATTGCCATGATGTCACCGAACGGATTCAGCCGCAGTACGACATTGCCATTGAACGTAATCAATAAAAGCCCGATCAGTGCCGCCCCAAAACCAATGAAAAAAGTCAGCCGCAGTTTTTCGCCTTCAAGCAGAAAGTGAGCCAGTACAGCCGTGATCATCGGGATAATGGATACGATCATGCCGACATTTGAAGCGTATGTATACGTAAGGGCTATATTTTCTAATAAAAAGTAAAGTGTTACACCAAATAAACCTGCCCCGGCAAATAACAGCTCCTGCCGCCAGTTTTTGAACGGTATCATTTTGGGACGTACGAGAATAAGAGCAATAAAGCCCATCAAAAACCGGTAAAATAATATTTCCATTGGCGTAAAGTCAGTCAGCAGAACCTTTGTCGAAATAAAGGTCGTTCCCCAAACCAGAATGGTCGCAATGGCTGCGGTATGTCCGGCCGTTTCTCTTTGTGTGCTCATCTTTGAAGCTCCTTTTCAAAAATCTTCATGTATTTCTTCGGCGTCAGGCCCACCTGCCGTTTGAAAAACTTCGTCATATGGCTTTGATCGCTGAATCCTGTCTGAAAAGCCGCATCAATCGGTCTGACCCCTTGTTCAAGGAGTTTTTTCGCTTGGTTAATCCGGATTGTCTCCAGGTAACTATTAGGCGTAATTCCTTTTTGGTTTGTAAATGAACGCAATAAATGATATTTGCTCCAGCCTGTTAATTCACTCAAATCATTGAGCATGACGTTCTCGGCATAATGCTCTTCTAAAAATTCGCAAACCATTTTGACCTCGTCGGACGGTTCGGGAATGCTGCTGAGGAACGTGACGTCAGAATAACGGCGGATCAGCTCTTCCAGCAGGTGAAGAAACAGCTCTTCCTTGCGCAAAGCCTGCTTTTCTCTGGATATCAACATATGCAATTCCTGCAGGCTGGCTGTCAGCTCGTGGCGGAATAACACATGCTGGGAGAAATACGGGAGATGTCCTGTGCCAGTAATCTCTTCCACCGCCTTCTCCATGACATCTGGCATCACATTGATACACCGATAATCAAGCGTCCGCCCGTCAATCTGCTCACAGCTATGCGTGTCACGGGGGTTAAAGAGGAGAAGATCACCTGGATTGATGACGTATTCTTGACCCTGACAGGCCAGATACCGCTGCCCTTTTTCAATAAAGCCAATCACATAATAATCGTGAAAGTGGTTCGGGAATTTTTGCATAATCCCCTTAAAGCGGTAGGCTTCTATATGAAGGTGCGGGTCAAGCTGCAGTGTGCGTGTTTCGTTTTGCATGGGATGCCTCCTGTCGATGTGGTGGTCTTGGATTAAGTGTAGCATGATTTTTGGGGATTTCTTGTATGATGTTGCTGTTTGAAATAGAGAAAGCAGACCGTGATTGGTCTGCTTTCGTATAAGAATCTAAAGATTTTTATTCCTCGATAATAGCTTTATTTGCACAATACTTGTGGATATTTTCTAATGAGGCAAATTAAGATCTTCTTATTTTGTCTTTTTTAATAAAAATTTATTTTTCGAATATTTCAGTTATAATGATTGGGAAACAGATAGGAGGGGCAGAGATGTACCAATCGAAGAAGGTTTTGTTGTTAGGTTCAGGTGAGTTAGGAAAAGAGGTAGTGATTGAAGCACAGCGTCTTGGGGTGCATACGGTGGCGGTAGACAGTTATGAGCATGCTCCGGCGATGCAGGTCGCGCATAACAGCTATGTCGTTGATATGCTGGATAGGGAGCAGGTCAGAACCATCATTGAGAAAGAAAAGCCGGATTTGATTGTACCTGAGGTTGAGGCGATCGCGACGGATGAATTACTGAAGCTTGAAGAGGAAGGATTTCACGTCATCCCGAATGCGCGTGCGGCGAAGCTGACGATGGATCGGGAAGGCATCAGGCGGCTTGCGGCGGAAACGCTCGGGCTTGCGACGGCTGGCTATGAATTTGCGAATACATATGAAGAATTTGTACAAGCGGCAGCTCAGATCGGCTTCCCTTGTGTCGTTAAACCATTGATGAGCTCTTCTGGAAAAGGTCAAAGCGTGTGCCGCTCTGAAGCGGATCTAGAGAGCTGCTGGGAGACGGCGATGGAAGGCGGACGGGTGAAAAACGGGCGCGTGATTGTTGAGGAGTTTATTCCATTCGAATCAGAAATTACGCTCTTAACCGTACGTGCGGTCAACGGGACGACATTTTGCGAGCCGATCGGCCATGTGCAAAAGGACGGAGACTATATCGAATCATGGCAGCCGCATCATATGACAGAGCAGCAAAAGGTAGAAGCGAAGCATATTGCGAAAGCCATTACGGATGAGCTTGGCGGATACGGTCTGTTTGGCGTTGAGCTGTTCCTTGCGAAAGATAAAGTGTATTTCAGTGAGGTATCTCCTCGTCCGCATGATACGGGTCTTGTCACACTGGTGACGCAAAATTTGTCAGAATTCGCGCTGCATGTCCGGGCGATTCTCGGTTTTCCGATTACAGAAATCACCCAGCTTTCTCCTGGCGCCAGCCGGCCCCTCAAAGCACCGGAAGAATCAGCGGACTACACTGTTGAAGGCCTGGAAAACGCGCTGGCAATACCGAAGACACAAGTTCGCGTCTTTGGCAAGCCGATAACGAAAGCCGGACGCCGTATGGCGGTTGCGCTTTCTGGGGCAGATACAGTCGAAACAGCGAGAGAGAACGCAAAGAAAGCGTTGGATCAGCTATCTATAAAGTAGAGTTTAAGCGGGCCTTTGTCATGTACAAGGCCTGTTTTTTCATCCTCCATAAAAGTTTTATCATAAGAATCAGAAATGTGATTATAATGTAAAAGTCTTCCATGTATAAGAGTGGTTGACACAAAGGGAGGGAGATGGCTAGAATGAAATTAGTTTCAACATTCAGAAAAAGATGGTTCGCTGGTTTAACGGTTTTATGTTTGGCATTGGCAGCAGCGGTATCTTTCGGCGCACCGGCCAAAGCGGCAGAGAATCCGCAAACTTCTGTTTCCAATACCGGTAAAGAAGCTGATGCCACGAAAAATCAACCATCAAAAGAAGAACAGGTTTCCGCCCCTTATGAAGGAACCGGGAAAACAAGTAAATCGTTATACGGCAGCACGGAACTGGCAAAAGACATTCAAGCCTTACAGCCTTCAAGTATCATCGGAACCGATGAACGCACCAGAATCTCCAGTACTACTTCTTTTCCTTACAGAGCAACTGTTCAACTTTCAATCAAGTATCCCAACACTTCAAGCACTTATGGATGTACCGGATTTTTAGTCAATGCGAATACTGTCGTAACGGCTGGACATTGTGTGTACAGCCAGGATCACGGATGGGCTTCAACGATAACAGCCGCGCCGGGCCGCAATGGTTCGTCATATCCGTATGGAACTTATTCTGGCACGATGTTTTACTCCGTCAAAGGATGGACGGATAGCAAAAATACCAATTATGATTACGGAGCTGTTAAATTAAACGGTTCTCCTGGAAACACGGTTGGCTGGTACGGCTACCGGACAACAAACAGCAGCAGTCCCGTGGGTCTTTCCTCGTCAGTGACAGGATTCCCGTGTGACAAAACATTTGGCACGATGTGGTCTGGTACAAAGCCGATTCGATCCGCTGAAACGTATAAGCTGACCTATACAACTGATACGTACGGCTGCCAAAGCGGCTCGCCTGTGTATCGAAACTACAGTGATACAGGACAGACAGCTATTGCGATTCACACGAACGGGGGATCGTCATATAACTTGGGAACAAGGGTGACGAACGATGTATTCAATAATATTCAATATTGGGCAAATCAATAAATACAGCAAATTAGCTATTTTCATGTCTATTTTGTTTTTATGCGGATGCAGTTCACAGACGCATTCTGCTCAGAAAGAAACCGCTATACCTGTCACTCTTCATGTGGAGGATGCCAAGGGGCTGCCAGTTGAAGGGGTTCAAGTGACGATTGTCGAAGCGCCAACCTCAGACCAAGAGCCGAGTATAGAGATTGGCGAGATACTTGGTAAAACAGACAAAAATGGGGACATCAAATGGGATACAGGCAAAAAAGGTGACTACTCAGTCGCATTGACGAAGGGTGAAAAATCAGTAACCCATCACATCTCATTAACTGAGGATAAAAAAGATAAGGTCATTCCATTAGTTTTCAAAGAATAGGCGGTTTCCTTGATTTCAAGGAAACGGCCTTTTTTTATCACAGAAAGCCAAACTATATATATATACTGGAAATTTATAATATGAGATAATCATAAATAGGTATTTTTTCTTACGAGACAAAAGGGGCATTATCCTTGATTTTTATATCAATCAACCCGGAGGAAAAAGAAGAAAATGACACAATATTCGATGCAGCCTGCCGCGGCTGAAAGCAGTCTTAGCTTTTACCAGGCATATGATCAAAGCCTTTCTTTGTGGCCGATTGAGTCGGAAGCATTCTATGTTTCTACTCGTTATGGAAAAACGCATATCATTGCAAGTGGGCCAAAGGACGCACCTTCGCTCGTTTTGCTTCACAGGGGGCTCTTCAGCTCTCTTATGTGGTATCCGAATATCGCGGCGTGGAGCAGTCAATATCGTACATATGCGGTCGATATAATAGGAGACAAAAACAAAAGTATACCATCAGCTGCTCTGGATACGAGAGCAGATTGCGCAGAATGGCTGAAAGACGTCTTAGATTCGCTTGAACTTGAGACCGCACACTTGGCAGGCCTCTCGCTGGGGGGTTCCCATATCGTGAATTTTTTGCTCCAAGCGCCTGAAAGAGTAGAGCGGGCGGTTGTGATGAGTCCTGCTGAAGCATTTATTTCATTTCATCCAGATGTCTATAAATTTGCTGCGGGTCTTACGGGGGCAAGAGGGGCTGAGGCCTATATCGAGTGGATCACGGCTAGCCGTTATGATCTGCATCCTGCGCTGCAAAGACAAATTGTGGCGGGTGTGGAATGGCAGGATGAACAAAGAAGCCTGAAACCGACAGAAAAAGGCTTTCCGTACGTGTTCACAGACCGGGAATTGAAATCGATTGCGGTCCCGATGCTGCTGATGTTCGGTGAGCACGAGGTCATGTGCCATCAGCAAATGGCTTTAGAGCGGGCTTCAATATTGGTGCCGGGAATTCAGGCTGAAATCGTGAAGAACGCCGGGCATCTGTTATCTCTAGAGCAGCCAGAGTACGTCAATCAACGAGTCTTGTCCTTTTTGAGCGGAGAATAAAATTGTCAGAAACATGAAAAGAATGGCATTCATTGTTCAAAAGGTAACAAATGTTGTATAATAATAGAATTTGAATGCTGCTTTTTGCAGGGCATTTTATGTTATCATGCTTAATAGAGAAAATTTTTCCTGTAACGCTATTCGATCCATAACGTCGAATAATGATAGATGGTTTTACAATTGGAGGTTTGGTTACACTGTGAATTATATCCCCTGTATGATTACGATAGGAAATTTTATTTGCGGACTGCTGGCGATTCATTCCTTGTTATATCACAATATTCATTCAGCAGTGCTCTTCATTTTCACCGGCATGCTTCTCGATCTTTTTGACGGGATGGCTGCACGTAAGCTGAATGCCGTTTCGGATATGGGAAGAGAGCTGGATTCGTTTGCCGACCTAGTGACGTTTGGCGTGGCTCCTTCAATGCTTGCTTACAGTGTCGCATTATACTCTCTTCCATTTATCGGGATTTTATGCGCATTGACGTACAGCATTTGCGGAATGCTTCGCCTCTCTAAATTTAACATTGAACAAAGTAAGCTTCCGACATTTATCGGAATGCCGATTCCATTTGCGGGCATGTGTCTTGTGATTCTCAGCTTTACCTATAACCCGATCCTGCTGGCGATCGGCACTTGCGGACTTTCATATTTAATGGTGAGCAAAATTAAATTTCCTCATTTTAAAAAACACGCGGCAGAAAACTTGGAGTCCGGGAGATGGAATTAGTTCAGCAGCTCATAGCGGATTACGGTTATCTCGCTATTTTTTTGATGCTCGTATTAGGGATTGTTGGATTGCCGATACCGGATGAAGTGATGATGACTGTCGTGGGCTACTTTACGCATACGGACGTGCTGAATTATGAGTTTTCGATATTCATCAGTTTTGTCGGGGCTTTGTCAGGCATGCTGATCAGCTACATGATCGGCAGAAAAGCCGGTCGCCCATTTATCGACAAGTACGGCAAGTGGGTCGGATTAAAAGAAAAGAGAATGATGAAAGTGGAAAAATGGATGAAGAAATACGGTCCATATTCGCTTATTTTAGGTTATTTCATACCCGGCGTCAGACATATGACGTGCTACTTTTCGGGAATCGGCAAAATGGAGCTGAAAACGTATATTGCGTTTGCGGCAATCGGCGCCTTTTTATGGTGCTTTATTTTTATTACAATCGGAAGGGTTATAGGGATTATTCATGTTTAACACAGCTGTAAAGATTCTGTATCGTTCATTGATAGAGCTGACGAATCATCGTTTGTCATCCTATCTGATTAAAGGATTTTGCGAGTCTAAAATCAGCAAACCGGTCATTCCGCTTTTCTCAAAGCATTTCAAGCTAAATTGGGATGATGTTGACGGTACGGCCGCTGATTATGGTTCGCTTTCCGAATTGTTCATTCGACATATTAATCTGGAGCGGCGCCCTGTTTCAAAAGAGTTGCAGGCGGTGGTCAGCCCTGTTGACGGTGTGGTTCAGACGGTGGGAAAAATCAACCCGAATCAAACCTTTACGGTAAAGGGGAAAGATTATTCATTCGCTGAGCTGACCGGCTGTAAACGCGCGGACCATCAATACAACGGCGGTTACTTCGTCGTGCTGTATCTAAGCCCGCGGCATTATCACCGTTTCCATTCCCCAATCAGCTGCAGGTATCAAAAGCTGGCCGAGCTCGGAAATCGTTCATACCCGGTAAATCAATTAGGGTTAAAATACGGAAAAGATGTGCTGTCGAAAAATTATCGCTTTGTATACGAGCTGAATGGCGGCAGTCGAAGTGTCCTGATGATTCCTGTCGGCGCGTTGAATATTAACTCTATCGTGCAGACGAGTACCCGGGATGAGCTGAAGATTGGCGAGGAGCTGGGATACTTTTCATTCGGCTCAACCGTCATTTTGATTTTTGAAAAAGACGCGTTCAAGCCGGCCGCCAATTTAACAGAAGGCCAGGAAGTCCAAGTCGGAGAACTGATAGGTTACGAAGAGTAAAAAGAGGGGCTTGTCTAAACGAAGCGCCTCTTTTTTTGGAAGGAAGTGAGACTCATGGAGAAACAAATCGCCAGCTGGATCACAGATTATCAGAAAACCGGAGATGAAGCCGTCCTGAGGAAAGTGCGGGAGGCGTGTTGGCCGATCGTTGAATTGATTCTGCAAGAAATGGCAACGGATGAGGCACTAGCGAGCGACCTGCACAAGAAAGGAATCGAGCGGTTTCCGTTTATCATCAGCAAATACCAAGCGGATGTGCAGCTTCCAGTAGAAACATTTTTACGTAATACGTATCGGTTTTACTTTCAGCAGGTGATGAGAGAATCCAGTGAAAGCTTCTTTTAATAGAGAAGCTTTTTTTGTCGGCAGGAAAAGGAAACTTTTTCTATATCTATCTCGTAACTACTAGAGAACCTTGCAGAAAAGGAGAGATAGAATTGAAACGAATGATAGTGAAAACGGCTCTGCCGTTGCTGATTGTCTGTCTGGTGTTTTCTTCTTTTTCAGCCTCAGCCCGTGCTGCTTCTGAAGAAAAACATTGGGAGCGCTGGATTGAACGACATGCGCGTTCACTGGATTCTTCCGATGCTTCAAACAAAGACCTTCGCTTTCTGAAGAAGGTGCTGAAGGGAAAACGAATCGTTCAGTTAGGGGAAACCACACACGGCGCTGGTGAAATCAATGCAACAAAGGTCCGCATGATCAAATACCTCCATGAAGAATTAGGATATGATGTTTTGGCATTCGAGTCCGGATTTTCGGATACAAATACATCCTACCTTAATATGGGCCAATCCACCTCTAAGAGCACGATGAAAAACTCCATTTACGCCGTTTGGCACACAGAAGATGTTCTTGCCCTGTTTGATTACATGAAAGAGCAAAAAGAGAAAGGCGATCCGCTTATCTTGACCGGTTTTGATATTCAAAGCCTTAAAGATTCATTTAATGATAATGCGAATCAATGGGTGAAGGCGGTGAACCCGGAAAAAGCTGAGCTGCTTTCCCAATCAGAAAACGATTTTTTAGAATTGGTGACTGGCAGTAGCACCTTTGAGGAATTTACGCAAAAGAAGGAAGTGCTGGTGAAAAACTACGGTGAGCTTATTCAATTCGCAGAAACACATGCATCGAAGTTAAAAGCACAACTACCGAAAGAGCCGAAAGCTTATGAGATGTTTATGCATTCTCTCCAGCTGCGAATTGACGTAATGGAAACGTATATGCCTCAAGAAATGAAACAAAAGCTAGAGGATTATCCGGAGAATTTAGAGGAGTTTCCTTTCGTTTTAAGAGACCGCATGATGGCTGAACAATTTCAGTGGGTAGCGGAAACCCTTTATCCGAAAAAGAAAATCATTGTCTGGGGCCACAATTACCATCTCCGCAAACAGAATACGAAAATGATTAAGGATATGACACAGGCGAACACTCCTAATATGGGTGATTATTTGCCGGAGCGGCTGAAAAAACAAACATATACGATTGGCATTTATGCATATTCAGGCGCCAGTCTTGATAGCTCAGACAATAAGACCGTTACGCCGGTCACAAGCCCGCCGCCGACTGGAAGTCTCGAAGCTTTGCTGAAGGCTGCGGACCATCCAGCTGTGTTTGTTGATTTTCTCCATACAAAAAACAAGAAAGGCACTTCGTGGATGTATACCCCGCGGACAGCACTCTATTGGGGGTTCATGGAAGAGCGGATGATCCTAAAGGAACAATATGACGGTGTCATTTGGCTGGAGCATATCACGCCATCTGTCATTATCAAGTGAGCGGCGTCCCCTGGGTAAACAGGGGATTTTTACATATCGCAAAAATCATCAAAACATATAAGCCGTGATCCATTATTCTAAAAAAGAAAGGAGATTGAAGCGTGCAATGTACTATGAAAAAGCTGTCCAGAAAACGATTGATTGGATTGAATCACATTTACATGAGCAAATATCAAATGAGGATATTGTAAACGTTTCAGGCTTTTCAAAATTCCATTTTCATCGGATTTTTCAAAAAGAAGTCGGCATGTCGGTTGCTTCTTATATTCGGTTAAGGCGTCTTGCGAATGCAGCGGCAGCTTTGCTTTATACAGATCTTCGTATTATTGATATTGCTTTGCATTATCAGTTTGAATCTCAAGAAGCATTTACGAGGACGTTCAAAAAGCTGTATCACATGCCGCCTGGCGCATATCGAACATTTATGAAGCGTTTTACTTCAAAAAAGGAGGAATCTTACATGGAGAAAAAAATGAAGGGCTGGGTTTTGAGCGGGAGCCATCCGTTCCAATTCGAAATGGGAGTTGACCGGGAAAATGTACATCAGGGAAAAGCTTCAGGGTATTTAAAATCAATGATGGTGCAGGATATCGGTGAATTTGCGACGATGATGCAGCAATTTAAAGCAGATCGCTATCTAGGAAAAAGGCTTCGTCTATCAAGTTTTATCAAAACAAAAGAAGTGCAGCATTTCGCCTCGCTTTGGATGCGGGTTGACAGTGCTGCTGATGATGTTCTCCAATTTGACAATATGAGCAACAGACCTATTACCGGAACGACCAATTGGAATCATTATGCTATTGTTTTAGATGTCCCTGAAAATAGCGCTGTGATATCCTTTGGTGTCCAATTATCTGGGCCGGGTCAGGTGTGGATGGATCATGTTGTTTTTGAAGAGGTAGATGAGAGCGTTCCTTCAACAAACCTTGAAATGCCGGGAGAACTTTTAGATGAACCGGTAAATTTATCTTTTGAAGAGGAACTACAAAAATAGTTTTCAGATAACTATTGTTATTAGTAAGTTAATGGAAAATACTATTCACTATTAATGAACCCTTGTGCCGCATGGGTTTGTAAGAGCTTGGATATTTTTATCAGTCTGTGCGGATATGTTCATCTTTGCGGCATTTTCCTGTATGATATAGTAAGAGTGTGCATAGCAACTAACTATAATTGAACAGGGTGTTTAAATCATGGAAAAACAATACAGAGTATTACTTTACTATAAATATGTTCCGATTGAAGATCCAGAGGCGTTTAGAGAGCAGCATTTGGCTTTTTGTAAGGAGCTTGGTTTGTTAGGCCGTATTCTTGTTTCTTCTGAAGGAATTAACGGTACGGTATCAGGTACGGTTGAACAGACTGAAAAATATATGCAAACAATGAAAGCTGATCCTCGTTTTGCGGATATGGTATTTAAAATTGATGAAGAAGAGGACCATGCGTTCAAAAAAATCTTCGTCCGTCATAAAAAAGAGCTTGTGACGCTTCGTCTTGAAGATGATGTGGATCCGAATCAAACAACAGGACAGCATTTGAAGCCTGCAGAATTTTTTGAGAAAATGCAGGATCCCAACACAATTGTGCTCGACGCGCGTAACGACTACGAGTATGATCTTGGCCATTTCAGAGGTGCTGTCCGTCCTGACATCGAAGCCTTCCGTGAATTGCCTGAGTGGATTGAAGAAAACAAAGAGCTGCTTGAAGGCAAACAGATTTTAACGTACTGCACGGGCGGCGTGCGCTGTGAAAAATTCTCAGGATGGCTGATGCAGCAAGGTTTTGAAGATGTATCACAGCTTGACGGCGGAATCGTGACATACGGAAAAGATCCTGAGGTGCAAGGTAAGCTTTGGGACGGCCAGTGCTACGTTTTTGATGAAAGAATCAGCGTGCCTGTCAACCGTGTCGAGCATGTGGTTGTCGGAAAAGACTGCTTTACAGGTGAACCGTGTGAGCGTTATGTGAACTGCGCAAATCCATCATGCAACAAAAAAATGATATGCACACCGGAAAATGAGTATAAGTATATGCGCAGCTGCAGCCACGAATGCCGCACGAACTCAAGAAACCTGTATGTCAAAGAGCACAATATGACAGAAGAAGAAGTCATCGCAAGACTGGCAGCGATTGAAAAAGAAGATCACGCTGCTGCTGAATAATAGAAAGAACACCTTGTATTCAAGGTATTCTCAGATGTTGACAAAATCCTAAAACATTTCGTTTCGGGATTTTGTCCTTTTTTATTTTGGCGGTGATGTTTTCATGTGCCAACGAAAACATCACCAGCAGGAGGGATTTTTTACTTTATTTGAATGTGCTTCATATCTTCTTCAGATGCATTTGTGAAAATGACCGGGGTTACAGCTGAAGCGGCATGCTGTTTGATGGTATCAAGATCAAATGTGAGAAGCAGTTCGCCTTGTGTGACAGCTTGTCCGCTCGTGACATGTGCTTCGAAGCTTTCCCCGTTTAATTTGACCGTATCAATGCCGACATGAATCAGGATTTCAATGCCGCCGGCGCTCATAAAGCCGATGGCGTGCTTCGTCGGAAAAATGGAGACGATTTCGCCGTCTGCTGGGGCAATGACTTTTCCTTCCGATGGATCAATCGCAAACCCCTCGCCCATCATTTTTTCTGAAAAAACTGGATCAGGCACGTCCGTTAAAGAGACTATTTCTCCTTTGAGCGGATAAATAAAGGATTCGTCAGAAGCGGGAATCTGCTGTACGACAGTTTCCGCATCCAGCGCGGCGGCTGTATCAGGCACGCCACCGGCCATGATCGTTTTGATGTCGTCTTTTAAGGCGTCGGATTTTGTTCCGAATATCGCTTGGAAGTTGTTGTTGACTTCCAGCACACCTACTGCGCCAAGCCGTTTTAATTCATCCTTGCTGACTTGGTTTGGCTGATGAACGGTCACACGGAGCCTTGTAATACACGCATCCAAGTTGGCGATATTTTGCTGTCCGCCTAAGGCCTGCAGCACATGAAAGGCAAGCTGGTCTTTTGCAACAGGCGCTTTTGCCTCATTCTGATCGGCTTCATCTGTTTCACGGCCCGGCGTTTTTAAATTCCATTTCAAAATCGCAAATCGGAACAAATAATAATATATGAAAGCAAATACGATCCCGACAGGAATGACAACCCAGCCGTTTGTCGACAGTCCGTAGTTTAAGACGTAGTCAATTCCGCCGCCTGAGAACGTATAGCCATGGCGGACATGGAATAAATCACAAACGACAAAGATGACGCCGGCGAGAATAGAGTTAATCAAATAGAGCACGGGCGCAACGAACAAGAAAGAAAATTCAACCGGCTCTGTAATGCCTGTCAGCATAGATGTGAGCGCCGCAGAAATCATCACGCCGGAGATCATTTTCTTCTTTTCCGGATGCGCGGTATGGATAATGGCAAGTGCAATTGCCGGCAGACAGAAAATCATGTAAGGGAAATCTCCCATCATAAAGCGCCCGGCTGTCGGATCTCCCGCGAAAAACCTTGTCAGATCGCCGGTTATGGTATTTCCTGTTGACGGGTCTGTGTATTCTCCCATCATAAAATAGAAAGGTGTATAAAAAATATGATGCAGGCCAAAAGGAATCAGCAAGCGATAGATCGTTGCATAAAAGAACAGGCCGACCGTTGAATCGGCAATTAAACTGCTGGCAGCGTTAATCCCGTTTTGGATCAGCGGCCATACCAATGAGAAAATGACGCCGATCACCAATGAACTGATGGAAGTGATAATTGGGACAAACCGTTTTCCTGAAAAAAATCCAAGGACAGGATGCAGTTCAATTGTTGAAAAACGCTTATATAAATAGGCGGCAAGAAGCCCGATGATGATTCCTCCGAATACGCCCATATCAATCAGGTGCTCCGCTCCTTCATACGGAGGCTGAAGGCCAAGTAATTTCCCCATGTTGTCGAGGGTAACGGTTAAAATGAAATATCCGATGACAGCGGCAAGTCCGGCTACACCTTCGCCGGCGGCTAAACCGATCGCGACCCCCACGGCGAAAATCAACGGCAGGTTATCGAATACAACACCGCCCGCATCCTTTATAATAGGGATATTCAGTAAATCCTTGTCACCGAAACGGAGCAAAAGACCGGCTGCCGGCAGGACGGCAACCGGGGTCATCAATGCACGGCCAAGCTGCTGCAGAATTTGAAATGCCTTTTTAAACATGACAATCTCCTTTTATTGTTTTATGAGTAGGATGTATTCTTTAATTTGCTGGCTGCTTTTTGATCTGTGATAACGGTTACATGATTGTGTTTTTGAAGAATGGAGGCCGGTACATCTGTCGTGACAGGGCCTTCAGCCATCTTTTGAATAGCATCTGCTTTTTCCTCGCCGCTCGCTAAAAGAACAATATGTTTGCTGAATTTGATGATGGTTTTAATGCCCATTGAAATCGCGAGTCTCGGCACCAGCACAGGATCACCGCCGAAGAATCTGGCATTTGCCTGTATCGTGCTTTCTGACAGCTTAACAACTCGTGTTCGACCCTCAACATCAGAACCCGGTTCATTAAAACCGATGTGGCCGTTGGCGCCGATGCCGAGAATTTGAACATCAATGCCTCCCGACTGACGGATGAGATCCTCGTAGATCATACATTCAGCCTCAAGCTGCGGAGTGTCTCCTTGCGGGATATGGATATGGTCAGGCTGCATATTGATATGCTGAAAAAGCTGATCGTGCATAAAATAGTTATAA
This sequence comes from Bacillus sp. 11C, assembly GCF_055486375.1. NCBI lineage: Bacteria > Bacillati > Bacillota > Bacilli > Caryophanales > Bacillaceae > Bacillus > Bacillus sp. 11C. Next base: position 355,158 of record NZ_JBUPVZ010000002.1, on the reverse strand, counting down.
CTTTGCGGATGAGATGGAGAGAGGCCTGCATATTCATCCAAATTAAATGTAGTAACCTTTGAAAAATCAATTTCGCCTGATTGATAGTCTGAAATCAGCTGCTTGTACAAGCCGACCGGCGTGCTTCCTGTTGCCAGGCCGAGAACGGCATCTTTCTTTGCCTGTACATGTTCTTTGATTATGTTAGCACTTAACTTACAGAGTTCTTCGTAATGCTCGGCGACAATAATTTTCATGCGACACCCCCAAAGAGATAGACAAGCACCATATTTGTTACAATCAATTTATAATAGTTGTCATTACGAATTTAGCACCATAATCATTAAAGTGTCAATATAAATTTCTGAAAATTTGTTATAAAAGAAAGATACAAATCTTTCATCATTATGAGATTAAGTGGTATGATGGTCTCAATCAAAAAGAACGGTTTGCATACAGGATGGGGAGAATGAAATGACAGCTTTATATTCTGTTATCAAGTTTAAAATCATTGAATTAATTAAGTCGGGCAAATATCAGGCGAATGATCAGCTGCCGACGGAGAGCGAGTTTTGCGAACAATATGATGTCAGCAGAACAACTGTGAGATTGGCTCTGCAGCAGCTTGAGCTTGAGGGATATATTAAACGGATTCAAGGAAAAGGAACATTTGTATCGGCGGCAAAAATACAAACGCCGATTCCGCATCAGATTACGAGCTTTGCAGAACAAATGAGAGGCCTGCGTTCTGAATCAAAAGTGCTTGAACTCGTGGTGATCCCTGCTGATCACTCCATTGCCGAGCTTTTGAAAATGAAAGAGAATGAACCTGTCAATAAGCTTGTCAGAGTCAGATATGCCGAGGGGGAACCTTTGCAGTATCACACCTCATATATTCCATGGAAAGCGGCACCTGGTCTGGCTCCGGAAGAGTGCACCGGCTCGCTTTTTGAACTGTTAAGGACAAAATACAATATTGAAATCAGCAGGGGCACGGAATCGATCGAACCGATTTTAACCGATGAAACGATCAGCGGCCACTTATTAACCAATGTGGGAGCACCGGCGTTTTTAGCAGAATCCCTCACCTATGATAAAAATGAAGAAGTAGTGGAATATGCGCAAATTATTACGCGGGGAGATCGAACGAAATTCACCGTAGAACAGTCATATCATTCATAAAGCAATGCGTATGAAAGAAAACGCCTGATGGTTATGAAGAAAGGAATGGTGGTTCTATGTTTCTATTGACGAATGGAAAAGCGCTGTGGGGGTCTGTGATTGCTGCTTTCGTCATTTCAATGGTGTTTTATCCGTTTCTTCCGGCGGAGATGCCGATTCATTATGATGGTACAAACAGCCCGGATTTGACAGTGAACAAGCTGGCGGGGACAGTGATACTGCCTGTCATGATGTTGGTGTTCGCATGGGCGCAGAAGATCAATTGGCAATTTGTGATCGCGGTGTATATTTTGCTGATTTGCCATATTGCCGTCCTGTATTTAGCAGTCTAAAATCAGACAGCCGGAATGAATCTGGCTGTTTTTCTTTTATTTTTTCTTCATTTGACAATGGATGTGGTGTATAATAGCTGATGATCATAAAGAATATTCTGAAATTTATAGATTAAAGCGGCGTATAATCAAAGAAGCGGCTAAAGTTTTTGCAGCTTTAAAAAGACTGAATATTTAAACAACTACGATGTGAAAGGTGTGCTAACAGATTGAATAAGCTTATCGAACGAGAAAAAATTGTATTTCATAAGGCAAAGCCTGACCCGTCATTCTTGGAATTTGGGAAATATTTTACTGATTATATGTTTGTGATGGATTATGAAGAGGGAATGGGCTGGCGCCATCCTAGAATAACGCCGTACGCGCCGCTTACGCTTGATCCTTCTTCATCTGTCTTTCATTACGGCCAGGCTGTTTTTGAAGGATTAAAAGCGTACAGAACAGAAGATGGCAGAGTGCTGCTGTTCAGGCCGGACCAAAATATCAAACGGCTGAACAGATCATGTGAGCGCATGAGTATGCCTCTTTTAGACGAAGAGCTTGTGCTTGAGGCATTGACGCAATTAATTGAGCTGGAGAAAGATTGGGTTCCAAAGGAAAAGGGGACGTCACTGTATATTCGTCCCTTTATCATCGCCACAGAACCGAGTCTCGGGGTGAAGGCATCCAAAACCTATACATTTATGATCGTGCTTTCACCTGTCGGCTCATACTATGGCGATCAGCTGAAGCCGGTGAAAATCTACGTCGAAGATGAGTACGTGCGGGCGGTAAATGGCGGAGTCGGATGTGCAAAAACGTCGGGAAACTACGCCGCCAGCCTTGAAGCGCAGCGAAAAGCGAATGAGCGGGGCTATGACCAGGTGCTGTGGCTGGACGCCATTGAAAAGAAATACGTGGAAGAAGTAGGGAGCATGAACATCTTTTTTGTCATGAACGGGGAAGCTGTCACACCGGCTTTAAACGGGAGTATTTTAAGCGGGATTACACGCGCGTCTGCGATTGAACTGATTCGCAGCTGGGGCATTCCGGTTCGTGAAGAGAGAATTTCGATTGATGAGATTTATGCGGCCTCTGCGCGCGGGGAATTGACAGAGGTCTTCGGCACGGGCACGGCAGCCGTCGTAACGCCTGTCGGTGAACTCAATATTCGTGGAAAAACGGTGATTGTAGGTGACGGACAAATCGGGGACATCTCGAAAAAATTGTATGAAACGATAACAGATATTCAGCTTGGCAAAGTGAAAGGGCCGTGCAACTGGACAGTGGAAGTCTAAAGATCGAAAAAGAACCTGCTCTGAGGCAGGTTCTTTTTATTTTGAATGAGTCATATCAGCTGTCGGCTTGTTTATGCGGTTTTTCGCATAATACACTGCGTAGCAGATGGCCATAAAAGAAATGCCGCAATACAGTGCGATTCTTTGATTTGGATCAAAGGCAATGCCGAGCACGGATGCCAGGCATAATAGGAACGCGGCAATCGGCACGAACGGATACCAAGGGGTCCGGTACTTTAAATCTGCGACTTTGTTTCCCGCTTCGATATACCGTTTTCTGAACATGAATTGAGAAGCTGCGATTCCCATCCACACGACAACGACCGCAAAACCTGAAATCGACACGAGCACAACGTATACAGTGTCTGGCGCAAATACGCTGGACAGCAATGAGAGAATGCCGCCGATCATGCTGAACACCAGCGCGTTAAACGGGGTTCCTTTTGATGTCAGCTTTGCAAATGCCGGGTGAAGCGTCTTTTCTTTTGATAAAGACCACAGCATCCGGGAAGAAGCGTAGAGTCCAGAATTAGCCGCTGACAGGATCGCTGTCAGGATGACAAAGTTCATGATATCGGCTGCGTATGGCACACCGACTCTGTCGAAGACAGCGACAAACGGGCTTTTGATGACGCCTGCTTCTTGAATCGGAATCAGCCCTGACAGGACAAAAATGGTACCGATAAAGAAGAGTGAAAGACGCCAGACCGTTGTTTTAATCGCTTTTGGTATCGTCTTGTCGGGATCGACGCTTTCTCCGGCGGCGATTCCGATCAGTTCAGTCCCCGAAAAGGCAAAATTGACAGACAGCATCGTCATCAAAATCGGGACAAATCCATGTGGAAAGAGCCCGCCTTCCGCTGTGAAATTGGACAGCATCGGAGCGGCCTCTCCGCCTTGAATCGGAATGATGCCGAACATGGCAGAGCCGCCTAAAAGAATAAACAATACAATGGCTAAAACTTTGATGCTGGAAAACCAAAATTCCGATTCAGCGAAAAACTTGACCGAAAATGCGTTAAGCAAGAAAATCAACAGCGCAAAGACGGCACTCCACATCCAAACGGACGTATGGGGGAACCAGCGCTGCATTAACAGGCCGGCTGCTGTGAATTCCGATCCCAATGCCACGGTCCATGTCAGCCAGTACAGCCAAGCGACCGTAAATCCAGTTCCCGGTCCTATGTATTTGGTTGCATAGGTGTGAAAGGCGCCTGTCACAGGCATGGCTACAGACAGCTCACCGAGGCATAGCATGACCAAATAGACGATTCCGGCGCCGACTAAGTAGGCGAGTATCGTTCCCGCCGGGCCTGCCTGCTGAATGGTATAGCCGGAGCTTAAAAACAGTCCGGTTCCGATGACACCCCCTAAGGAAAGCATAAAGAGGTGCCGGCTTTTCATGCTTCTCTGAAAGTTTGTCTCATTCTTGTTGTGAGCAGTTTTCATCTTTTTCCAACTTTCTATCGGCGATTTCTTTCCTTTAATAAAAAATCCCATGTCAGCGAGTGACACGAGACTCCGGCAAACCGGCTTTAAGATAGAATATACAAACAATTCCGATAAGTCAAGTTGTTTTTAAAGAGCGCGCCCAAGCCGCGATTTCTTTAATATCTTCGGGTTTTGTCCGGCAGCAGCCGCCAATCAGCTTCGCTCCTTTTTCATGCCACGCGCGTGCGCTTACTCCGTAAGGTTCTCCGCATGCCGCCCCGTCCCACGTTTTTGTCTCCGGATCATACTGCTCACCTGAATTCGGGTAGACGATGATCGGTTTTGATGTATGCTTTTTTAACTCCTCTATTAAAGAAGGGATATGCTGAAGCGGCGTGCAGTTGATGCCGAGCGCTGCAATTTGGCGGTGCTCATCAAGCCATGACGCACAGTCAGCGGCAGGTGTTCCGTCACTAATATGAAGGCTGTCTTTTGCACTGAAGCTGATCCACGCATACGTTTCAGGAAACTCCTTCAGCAGCCGCGCAATCGCTTTTGCTTCGCTCAGACACGGAATCGTTTCGCATGCCAACACATCAGCTCCGGCTTCGATCAGCGCTTTCATGCGGGGGCGATGAAATTCAACAAGTTCATCCTCTGAGATTCCGTAGTCGCCGCGATACTCAGAGCCGTCTGCAAGATAAGCGCCATAAGGGCCTACAGAAGCCGCAATGATCGGCTTTGGCCGATTGACACGGTTTTCTTCAAATGCCCAAAATTCATCACGTGCTTCAACTGCAATGCTGACAGACATCTCGATGAGCCGGCGTGCTTCCGCTTCGCTCAGCCCGCGTGCGGCAAAGCCTTCAAACGTAGACTGATAGCTGGCGGTGATCGCACAGTCAGCACCTGCCGCAAAATAATCAGTATGCACTTGTTTAATCAGATCTGGCTCTTCCATCAGGATTTTTGCCGACCAGAGACTGTCGTTCAAATCACAGCCCTTGCGTTCAAGCTCGGTCGCCATGGCGCCGTCTAGCACAATAAGCGGGTATGTATCTAGTATGTGTTGGATAGGATTCATAGAATGTACCGATGCCTTCTTTCAGATTTTTTGAAAAGATATGAAAATCGTAATGGAGGTTTACGTGTTTGTCAATAAACGCAAAAGGGAAAGGTGTTCAGCCCGTCTATCTGAACACCTTTTTTTTATGATATTTGTTTGTTGTGTGTGTCAGCTTGTTTGTCAGAAAGCGGCCAGCATTCAATGCCATTGTGGTTTTTGAGCACATTTTTATAAAAGACTGGATCTTTGCCCGCTTTTTTCTGGCGTGTATAGTCTTGCAGCGCCGCAAAAACGACCTTTGATAATAATAAAATCGCAATTAAATTCACGACGACCATCAAGCCCATGAACAAATCAGCCAGATCCCAGACGAGCTGGACTTTGGCAACACAGCCAAACACAATCATCGCCAGCACGCCGATACGGTAGACAAAAATCAGTTTTTTGCTTTTGTTTAAAAAGCCGATATTGGTTTCCCCGTAATAATAGTTTCCGATTAAAGCACAGAAACCGAATAACAAAATCAGAATGGCGAGAAAGCCTGATGCCCACGATCCGACATGGGAGCTGAGAGAGGCTTGTGTCAACGCGATTCCGCTCAGTCCCGGAGTTTGATAGGCATCCGAAAACAGGATGATAAAAGCAGTGCTTGTACAAATGACTAGCGTATCTGACAGCACACCCAGCGCTTGAATCAGCCCTTGTTTGACAGGATGGCTTGTCGTTGCGGTGGCGGCGGCATTCGGTGCGCTCCCCATTCCCGCCTCGTTTGAAAAGATTCCCCGTCTGACGCCCTGCATTAACGCCGCCCCCAAAGCGCCGCCAGCGGCCTGGTCAAAACCAAACGCATTTTTCACGATAAGCCCAATCACGTCAGGCAGCTGCGTAATGTTGGTTAAAATCACAAAAAACGCAACGCTGATATACAGGGCAGCCAACACGACGACAATGGATTCAGCCAGCTTCGCAATCCGTTTTACGCCGCCGAAAATAATCGTGCCGAACACAGTAATTAAAATGAGTCCCAATGTCAGGCGGTTTGTGCCGAACGCGTTTTCAAAGGCGAGGCTGACTGTATTTGATTGGACCGAGTTAAAGACGATACCGAACGATAAGGTGATTAATACAGCGAACAGCGCGCCCATCCACCTTTTGTTCAGCCCTTTTTCCATGTAATAAGCCGGTCCGCCGCGGAAGCCGTTTTCATCTTTTACTTTATAAATCTGGGCCAGTGTGCTTTCAACAAAGCTTGATGCTGATCCGATAATGGCGATAATCCACATCCAGAAGATTGCACCGGGTCCGCCGAGCGCAATGGCGATGGCAATGCCCGTAATATTTCCCGTTCCGACACGGGCTGCCATGCTGATACAGAACGCTTGAAACGGAGAAATGCTGTTTTTCGATCGGGAGGCAGCACCTTCTTTTAATACCCTGACCATTTCTTTCAGCATTCGAACCTGCAAAAACTTCAGTCTGAACGTAAAATAGATTCCCAGAGAAAGGAGCAATACAATTAATAGCTTTGACCACAAAAGATCATTTGCGATACCGACGACATGTTCCAGGATTTGCTGCATACAATCACCTCTTTTTTTATGTTTAAAAAATGCTGAGTTCCCACTCCTGTGCCATATGCTTCAGCAGCATTCCGCCAGTGAGGCTGTTGCCGTATTCATCAATGGCCGGTCCGTAAATGCCGATCCCGCAACCGGATGGAAAAGGCTGTTCTCTTCTGGCGCTTGGAGGAACCAGTGCCATGATGCCGCCGGAGACGCCGCTTTTGGCCGGCACGCCGACAAACGCCGCATATTTGCCTGAAGCGTTGTACATGCCGCACGTCAGCATTAACGCCTTGGCCAATTTTGCCACGTCCTTTGGAATCACTTGCTTGCGGTGAATCGGATGATAGCCGTCATGGGCAAGGATCAGGCCGATCAATGCAATATCTTCAGTGGTGCTCTCCATGGCGCAATGCTTCAAGTAAACCTCAAGCGTTTCTTCTACGTCTGCTTCTAAAAAGTTTGTTTCTTTTAAATAGTAGGCCAGCGCTCTGTTGCGGTGGGCGGTTTCCCACTCAGACCGGAACACTTCCTCATGAATTCTCGGCTGTTTTCCTATTAAGGTTTCCATCACCGAGTTAAGAAAATCGAGCTTATCGTGTGCCGACTCTCCGGGAAGAAGCGAGGCGATGGTGAGAGCACCCGCGTTGATCATAGGATTGAATGGCTTTCCCGGCTTGTTGATTTCGAGCCGAATGATGGAATTAAAGGCGTCACCTGTCGGCTCGACATCTACGCGGTCCAGTACATAGGGAATGCCGCGGCTCATGCATGCGGCGATAAAGCTGATCACTTTTGAAATGCTTTGCAGGGTAAAAGGGACGTTCCAGTCGCCGGAGTGTATCATCGTTCCGTCAGGCTCCAATATACAAATGCCGAGCTGTGAATCATTGACTTTTCCTAAAGCGGGGATATAATTTGCACTTTGTCCATTAGCGGCAAATGGGCGATAGTGCTCCACCCAATCATGCAGCTGGGACGCCGGGTCTATTTCTTTCCGGGGCTCTTTTATCAATTCTTTCATCAAATTCCTCCTCACTGTTTTTTAAAGGACTATGGTTTACCAAAACGAAGGATGAAGGGGCATTAAACGCTTTCACTAAAGCGGAGGGTATATTTACTGTATAATGACGACTACAGAATCATACAAAATACGACAAAAATATTTTGAAAATAAGCCGTAAGATTTATAAAAACCTCATGTTCTGGGTCAAAAGAAATTTGCAGGTTTTCTGCCGTTTCCCCAAAATAAAAGCGAGGATGTGATCATCATAAAACTGGAGCGTTTTTTTGAAAAAGACGGATATATATTGGCTCTCATGCTGATGACGGTGCCGCTGGCCGGTGAACTGAAATTTTATCCCCTTAATGAAGAGTTCCGGATCAGCTTTGGCGCACCGGTTTTTTTCTTCTTCTTGTCGCTGCTGCGGCATGTGCCCGCTGTGCTGCCGGGTTTTCTGACTGGAGCGGCAGTACTCGTCTTTCGTGTCTTTCTGGAATTGTGGCGCGGGGGACACGATGGACTGACTCCGATTCTGTATGACCAAGCGTCTGGCTTTTTCTTTTATATGACTTACGCCTGCCTGTTTTCCGTATTGAAGGCTAATCGTTTCCGCGAACGGCCGTTTATGCTCGGTTTTGTCGGATTTATGATTGAAATTGTGGCAGATTGTGTCGAGCTGGCTGTGCAGTTTCTCATGTTCCATACCGTCGTCACGCCTGAGGAAATCACCGACCTCGCGGTGATTGCGATTTCTCACACATTTATCGTGATGAGCTTTTATAGCGTGCTGAAGCTGTATGAAACACAATCGAGAGAAAAACAGACAAGGCGGCAGCACGAGCATATGCTGATGATCGTTTCCAATTTATATGAAGAAACGGTGCATCTAAAAAAGACGCTGAAAACGACAGAACAAGTGACGAACGATTCGTATCAGCTCTATCGGGAAGTAAAGGGCAAAGATGATCAGCTCAGCGGCAGAATCCTGAGGCTGGCCGGAGAAATTCATGAAGTGAAAAAGGACAACCAGCGGATATTCGCCGGGCTTTCAAAACTGATTTCTAATGAGAGCTTGAGAGATTATATGAGGGCGTCTGATTTGCTGCAGCTTGTGATTCGCATGAATGAGAAGTACGCTGAAGCACTGGGAAAGCAGATTGATTTTCACTGCTTGATAGAGGGGGAGCATGAAGAATATCACGTATTTATCGTGCTTTCAATTATTAATAATCTAACGGCGAATGCGGTAGAGGCCATGGGGGAAGAGGGAATGATCAGCCTGAGGCTCCGTAGGCCAAATGAGAATATGGTAAAATTCCAGGTGGAAGACAATGGTCCCGGCATTTCTGAGAAAATCGGAGAGATTGTGTTTGACCCGGGCTTTACCTCAAAATATGACGAATATGGCACGCCTTCTACGGGAATCGGACTTTCCTACGTGAAGGAAATCGTGACAGAGCTGGAAGGGGATATCACATTTGATAATCAGCAGCGGGGAGTGGTGTTTGCTGTTAGGCTGCCTGTCCGGCATTTGATTCAGAAAGGGTGAACCGAAGCTATGCGTTTTTTTATCGCTGATGATGACCGCGCGGTACGGTCGATTTTAAGGCAGATCATTGAGGATGAGGATCTCGGGGAAGCTGCTGGTGAAGCGGAAGACGGGAGCCAAGTGGAAGGGCATATGCTGCAATTCAAGCAGATTGATATATTATTAATCGATCTGTTAATGCCTGGAAGAGACGGCATTGAGACGATTCGCCAGCTCCAAAATACGTACTCCGGCAAGATCGTCATGATCTCTCAAGTGGAAGCGAAGGAAATGGTCGGAGAAGCGTACTCACTCGGCATCGAATATTTTATCCATAAGCCGATTAACCGCATTGAAATTGTCACGGTTCTCCAAAAAGTGAAGGAACGGATCGAGCTTGAGCACTCAATTGGGGCTATTCAGCTCTCTCTCAGCCGGCTTGTCAATCGGAATGAACGGAAAACGCATCCTCAGCAGAATCGTGACAGCGGCTTAAAAGAAGCAGGAACATTCCTATTGTCCGAGTTGGGCATGATGGGGGAAGGCGGCGCGCATGATCTCGTGGCAGTGCTGCAGTATTTAGCAGAACATGAGCCGTACGAAAAACATATCCCTTCGCTAAAACAGATCTTCACTCAAGTAGCGGAACGGAAGCTGGGAGCAGGGGCATCCCAAACGGAAGTCAATCGCGAATTGAAAGCTTCGGAGCAGCGCATTCGCAGAGCGATTATCCATTCGCTGCATCATTTTGCTTCACTGGGCACAACTGATTTTTCAAATCCGAAATTTGAAACCTATGCATCGAAATTCTTTGATTTTCCGGTTGTCAGCCAGAAAATGAAAGAACTCCAATCCAAGGATGCAAAACCTCTCGCCACTGCGAGAGTGAATATGAAAAAATTCATCCATGTGTTCTTTTTGGAGGCGAAGCTTTTGCATGAGGCGATGAAACAAAGAAGGGTGTAAAACCAAACAGCCGGCTGTCCCGGCTGTTTTTTTGCTGCGCCAGAACCCCGGAGGTACAGCGGTTTACTTTCTTTTTATAAAATATCAGAAAATAAAGATATTGACTTATTGTTTATTTGTCTTACAATTAAACAAAAGGATATATGGGAAGGAGCGGATGCGAAAAAAACTAATAAAAACGCTTTCATTCAGGGCTGTTTACACAAATAACAGGAGGTTATGTTGATGAGCCGTATGAGAAAAGCACCCGCTGGAATTTTAGGTTTTCCGGTTGCTCCTTTTAACACACAAGGAAAACTGGAGGAGGAAGCTCTTTTTCAAAACATTGAGTTTTTGCTGGAAGAAGGCTTAGAAGCGATTTTTATCGCTTGTGGGTCTGGTGAATTTCAATCTCTCAGCCAGAAGGAATACGCGCAAATGGTCGAAGTCGCAGTCTCGGCAGCCGGAGGAAAGGTTCCGGTTTACACGGGGGTGGGGGGTAACCTCAGCACAGCGCTTGAATGGGCGCAGCTGTCGGAGAAAAAAGGCGCCGATGGCTACTTGATCCTGCCTCCGTATTTGGTACATGGCGAACAGGAGGGGCTCTATCAGTATGCGAAAACGATTATTGAAAGCACTGACCTGAATGCGATTCTTTATCAGCGCGATAACGCCGTTCTCTCTCTTGAGCAGATCAAGCGGCTGACCCAATTGGAACAGCTTGTCGGAGTGAAGGACGGGGTGGGGAACATGGATTTGAATATTAACCTTTTCTATACGCTCGGCGACCGCTTAGGATGGCTCAACGGAATGCCGATGGCTGAAGTGACGATGCCAGCTTACCTGCCGATCGGATTTCACTCTTATTCTTCAGCGATTTCAAATTATATCCCGCATATTTCCCGGATGTTCTATGACGCATTGAAAAACGAAAATGAAGAGCTGGTGAAGGAGCTCTACCAGCATGTGATTCTTCCGATCAACGACATTCGCAAACAACGAAAAGGATATGCCGTATCTTTGATTAAAGCGGGCATGGAGATCATGGGATTAAATGTGAGAAACACAGCCAGACCGCCTGTCGGCCCGGTTGAAAAAGAGCACTATCAGCAATTAGAAGCGATTTTGAAGCAGGCGGCTGACCGTTTTCCGAAAAAAGCCGCGACGGTTTGATGAACAGAAAAAACATGAAAGGGGCAATGGGACATGTCTGTGATCACGGAACAAAACACGTATCTCAACTTTATTAACGGAGAGTGGGTGAAGTCACAATCAGGCGATATGGTCAAGGTCGAAAACCCTGCAGATGTGAATGATATTGTCGGCTATGTACAGAATTCAACGGCTGAAGATGTGGAACGGGCCGTCGCCGCCGCTAATGAAGCCAAAACGGCTTGGAGAAAGCTGACGGGGGCCGAGCGGGGCCAATACTTATACAAAACAGCGGATATCATGGAACAGCGCTTGGAGGAAATCGCCGCCTGCGCAACGCGTGAAATGGGAAAAACACTGCCCGAAGCGAAAGGGGAAACAGCCCGCGGGATTGCCATTCTTCGCTATTACGCCGGAGAGGGCATGCGCAAAACGGGTGACGTCATTCCGTCTACTGACAAAGACGCGCTCATGTTCACAACTCGTGTTCCGCTCGGGGTGGTCGGCGTGATTTCTCCGTGGAACTTTCCGGTGGCGATTCCGATTTGGAAGATGGCCCCGGCATTGGTGTACGGCAATACCGTTGTCATCAAACCGGCGACAGAAACAGCCGTGACATGCGCGAAAATGATTGCCTGCTTTGAAGAAGCGGGGCTGCCGGCAGGAGTCATCAATTTCGTGACAGGCCCGGGTTCTGTTGTCGGGCAGGGACTTGCTGAGCATGACGGGGTAAACGCCGTTACGTTTACCGGTTCAAATCAAGTCGGCAAAATCATCGGGCAGGCCGCTTTAGCGAGAGGAGCCAAATATCAGCTTGAAATGGGCGGCAAAAACCCGGTCATCGTAGCTGATGACGCTGATCTTGAAGCTGCGGCAGAAGCTGTCATTACGGGTGCTTTCCGTTCAACCGGACAGAAGTGTACCGCGACAAGCCGCGTCATTGTGCAAAGCGGAATTTACGATCGTTTTAAAGAAAAACTTCTCCAGCGCACAAAAGATATTACGATCGGAGACAGCTTAAAAGAGGATGTCTGGATGGGGCCGATTGCCAGCAAAAATCAGCTTGATAACTGTCTGTCGTACATTGAGAAAGGCAAACAGGAAGGCGCTTCCCTTTTGATCGGAGGTGAAAAGCTGGAGGATGGAAAGTATCAAAAGGGCTATTATGTTCAGCCTGCCATCTTTGAAAATGTGACATCTGAGATGACGATTGCCCAAGAAGAAATTTTTGGTCCAGTGATTGCCCTGATCAAGGTGGACTCGATGGAGGAGGCGCTGGACATCGCCAATGATGTGAAGTTTGGTTTAAGCGCATCCATTTTCACGCAAAACATCGGCCGAATGCTTTCATTCGTTGATGAAATTGACGCCGGGCTTGTCCGAATTAACGCAGAAAGCGCGGGTGTTGAGCTTCAGGCGCCTTTTGGCGGCATGAAGCAGTCAAGCTCCCACTCCCGTGAACAGGGTGAGGCGGCGAAGGACTTTTTCACGGCGATCAAAACCGTTTTTGTGAAGCCGTAAGGGTGCTGGAAAGAGGCGGACGTCTCTTTCCTCGCTTTATCACCAGCCAGCATATGATTCTCTATTTTGAAAAGGAGAAGATATTATGAAAAAAGACTATGCGAATGTTTCACCGGCGGGCAATAAAACGTCTGTACGCTGGTTCATCGTTTTTATGCTGTTTCTTGTGACCTCTATTAACTACGCGGATCGGGCGACGCTTTCCATCACAGGAGATTCCGTCCAGCATGACCTGGGATTGGACTCGGTCGCCATGGGCTATGTCTTTTCTGCTTTTGGCTGGGCCTATGTCATCGGGCAGCTTCCGGGCGGCTGGCTGCTTGACCGGTTTGGTTCAAAGACTGTCATTGCGTTAAGCATTTTTTTCTGGTCGTTTTTTACGCTGCTGCAAGGGGCGATTGGTTTTTTCTCCGCCGGCACAGCGATTATCCTGCTGTTTGCACTGCGTTTTCTGGTCGGCTTGTCCGAAGCGCCTTCATTTCCCGGAAACGGAAGAGTTGTTGCCTCATGGTTCCCAAGCTCCGAGCGCGGGACAGCTTCAGCCTTTTTTAATTCAGCTCAATACTTCGCAATCGTCATTTTTTCTCCTTTAATGGGCTGGCTCACCCACTCATTCGGCTGGCATTCCGTCTTCGTTGTCATGGGCGCCGCGGGCATTCTTTTGGCTGTCATCTGGCTAAAAGCGGTGTATGAACCTAAAAAACATCCGAAGGTCAATGAAGCCGAGCTTTCATATATCGAACAGGGCGGCGGGCTGATTTCCATGGATGACAGCAAAAGCAAGCAAGAAACAGAATCGAAATGGCCTTATATCAAACAGCTGTTGACGAACCGCATGCTGATCGGTGTGTACATCGCGCAATATTGCATTACAACTCTCACCTATTTCTTTCTCACATGGTTTCCGGTATATTTGGTTCAGGCCCGCGGCATGTCTATCCTTGAAGCGGGATTTGTCGCTTCCCTGCCGGCGCTATGCGGATTTGCCGGCGGCGTGCTTGGGGGCATCGTGTCAGACATCTTGCTCAAAAAAGGCCGTTCTCTGACCTTTGCAAGAAAGGCGCCGATCATTGTCGGCATGCTGCTGTCTTGCAGTATGATTGTCTGTAACTACACGGATTCAGCGTGGCTCGTCGTTGTCATTATGTCACTCGCGTTTTTCGGAAAAGGCTTCGGCGCATTGGGATGGGCTGTCGTGTCGGACACGTCTCCGAAAGAGTGTGCAGGATTAAGCGGCGGGTTGTTCAACACATTCGGAAACATCGCCTCGATTACGACTCCGATTATTATTGGTTATATCGTTAACGCTACAGGATCTTTTAATGGAGCGCTTGTGTTTGTCGGCGCTAACGCGATTGCGGCGATCCTCAGCTATTTGTTGCTGGTCGGGCCGATCAAACGGGTCGTGTTAAAGAAACAAGAGCAGGACCCCGATCAATCATTGCCTGTCTAATACTTATGAAAGCGCTTTATAAAAGGAGGATAAAACATGAGTTCACCAATACAAGAGCAGGTCCAAAAAGAAAAAAGATCGAATATTCCTTCAATTTATGAGATGAAGGTATTCCCTGTTGCGGGACATGACAGCATGCTGCTGAATCTGAGCGGCGCTCACAGCCCATTTTTTACCCGGAATATCGTGATCTTAACCGACAGCAGCGGAAATCAGGGAGTTGGCGAGGTGCCTGGCGGAGAACAGATACGCCGTACACTCGAGCTGGCAAAGCCGCTTGTGGTCGGAAAATCTATTGGCGCGTATCAGGCGATATTGCAGGCGGTCAGAAAGCAGTTTGCCGATCAGGACAGGGGAGGGCGCGGCATCCAGACGTTTGATTTGCGCACCACGGTCCATGCCGTCACAGCGCTGGAAGCGGCTTTGTTAGATTTGCTTGGAAAGTTTCTTCAGGAACCGGTCGCGGCCTTGCTGGGCGAAGGGAAGCAGCGCGATGAAGTGAAAATGCTCGGCTACCTTTTTTACATCGGTGACCGAAAGCGGACGACCCTGCCGTATCAAGGCGATGAGCAGCCAGATTGTGAGTGGTTCCGTCTTCGCCATGAGGAAGCACTGACGCCTGAGGCTATTGTACGCCTTGCCGAATTCGCGCAGGAACGCTACGGCTTTCAGGATTTCAAGCTGAAAGGCGGGGTGCTGCGGGGAGAGGATGAAATCGAAGCTGTCACCGCATTATCAAAACGTTTTCCAGAGGCAAGGATCACCCTTGATCCGAACGGGGCGTGGTCATTAGAGGAAGCCATTACATTATGCAAAGGAAAGCATAATGTGCTCGCGTATGCGGAAGATCCGTGCGGGGATGAGAACGGCTACTCCGCCCGTGAAGTAATGACTGAATTCCGCCGCGCGACAGGGCTTCCGACCGCGACAAATATGATTGCGACCGACTGGCGGGAAATGGGTCACGCGATCCAACTTCACGCGGTGGATATTCCGCTGGCTGATCCGCACTTCTGGACGATGCAGGGTTCGGTGCGGGTTGCGCAAATGTGCCATGATTGGGGTTTGACATGGGGCTCCCACTCCAACAATCACTTTGATATCTCCCTAGCGATGTTTACTCATGTGGCAGCGGCGGCTCCGGGACGTATTACGGCGATTGATACCCATTGGATTTGGCAGGACGGGCAGCGTTTAACGAAACAGCCTTTTGAGATTGCCGATGGCTGTGTCAAGGTGCCGAATAAGCCCGGTCTTGGTGTTGATATTGATATGGAACGAGTGGAAAAAGCCCATGAACTCTATCGAAAAATGAATTTAGGCGCGCGGAATGATGCGGTCCCTATGCAGTTTCTGATTAGCAACTGGGAGTTCGACCGGAAACGCCCATGTCTTGTGCGATAAGTTTTATTGCAAATATTGTCATAGCGGATATTTTGTCTTACAATTGAACAACTGAAGGGAGAGTTGTTCGTGTACGAAGGTTTAGAAGATCTGAAAGTCGATACAGTCAATCGGAAAACATTAGCCAAGCAGGTCATTGAACGGATTGTCCATTTATTATCGAGCGGACAGTTAAAGGCTGGAGACAAATTGCCGACAGAAATGGAACTGATGGACATTTTGCATGTCAGCAGGCCGGTGCTTCGCGAGGCCCTCAGCTCACTGGAGACACTTGGTGTGATTACGAGAAAAACCCGCGGCGGCACGTATTTCAACGATAAAATCGGCATGCAGCCATTTTCCGTCATGCTTGCCTTGGCCACTGATAATCTTCCGGCTATCATTGAAGCGCGGATGGCGTTAGAACTCGGACTTGTGACGATTGCTGCGGAAAAAATCAATGAGGATGAGCTTCAGCGTTTGCAGAAGACAATCGACGACATCGCCAGCAGCACTGACAATCTTTATGGTGAAGCAGATAAAGAATTTCATCGAATTATTGCATTAAGTGCCAATAACCCTGTTGTTGAAGGGATGATTCAATCCCTGCTGATCACCCATGCGAAAATTGACAGCCAGATACCGTACAGGGAGAGAGATATAACGGTCGAATATCACAAAAAAATCTACGACGCTCTTGCTAAAAGAGACCCTTACAAAGCGCATTACCACATGTATGAGCATCTAAAATTTGTCCGTGATAAAATTTTGAAGGGCATGGATGAGAAATAATTGTAGAGACAGCCGCAGTTGAAACGGAAGAGCTGCGGCTTTTTTGAACCGATTAAGAAAGCGTTTACTATGATACAAGGAGTGATTTTCATATGGCGATGAACCTCAGGCAGAACCAAGCGCCCCTTTACATCAAAGTGAATGAAACAGATAACACGGCGATTATTGTCAATGACGGGGGACTTCCAAAGGGCACTGCTTTTTCATGTGGGCTCGTACTTGAAGAGGATGTCCCTCAAGGCCATAAGGTGGCCTTAACCGATCTGAATCAAGGAGATGAGATTGTTCGTTACGGTGAGGTGATCGGATTTGCCGATGAGACGATCAAACGCGGGAGCTGGATAAGGGAAGCCCTCGTAAGAATGCCCGCTCCTCCGGCTTTAGACGATCTTCCTCTCGCAAACAGAGTGCCCAAACCGCTGCCGCCTCTTGAAGGTTACACGTTTGAAGGATATCGAAATGCGGACGGCAGTGCCGGCACGAAAAATATTCTCGGCATCACCACAAGTGTTCAATGTGTCGTTGGCGTTTTGGATTATGCAGTCAAACGGATCAAAGAAGAGCTGCTGCCGAACTATCCAAACGTCGATGACGTTGTGCCGTTGCATCATCAATACGGCTGCGGGGTAGCGATCAATGCGCCTGACGCTGTCATTCCAATTCGCACAATTCAAAATCTGGCGAAGCATCCGAACTTCGGCGGGGAAGTGATGGTGATCGGATTGGGTTGTGAAAAGCTCCTCCCGGCAAGGATTGCGCCTGAGAAGCATGATGATATCCTCTCACTCCAAGATCACCAAGGTTTTGCGGCGATGATTCAATCCATTTTGGAAATGGCGGAGGAACGGTTAATCAGGCTGAACAGCAGAACCCGTGTGACCTGCCCTGTTTCGGATCTGGTTATCGGCCTGCAATGCGGCGGCAGTGATGCGTTTTCCGGCGTGACGGCGAATCCTGCGGTGGGGTATGCGGCTGATTTATTGGTTCGCGCAGGTGCAACGGTTTTGTTTTCTGAAGTGACAGAGGTGCGGGATGCGATTCATTTATTAACGCCGCGGGCGGTCAGTGAAGAGGTTGGACAATCGCTGATCAGAGAGATGAAGTGGTATGACAGCTATCTCCGGCGGGGGGAAGCGGACCGAAGCGCGAACCCGTCACCAGGCAATAAAAAAGGCGGATTATCCAATGTAGTGGAAAAAGCGTTAGGCTCGGTAGCGAAATCAGGCACAAGCCCCATCACCGGCGTGCTCGGCCCGGGGGAAAAGGCAGAGCGAAAAGGGCTGCTGTTCGCGGCGACACCGGCAAGCGATTTCGTGTGTGGTACCCTCCAGCTAGCGGCTGGCATGAATCTGCAGGTTTTTACGACAGGAAGAGGAACGCCGTACGGCCTGGCCGCTGCCCCGGTGCTGAAAGTATCGACACGGCATTCATTATCAGAGCATTGGGCGGATTTAATCGATATCAATGCCGGACGAATCGCGACAGGAGAGGCCAGTATCGAAGACGTAGGTTGGGAGATCTTCAGGACGATTCTGGATGTGGCAAGCGGCCGCAAACAAACGTGGGCGGACCGCTGGGGCCTTCATAATGATTTATGCTTGTTTAATCCTGCTCCGGTGACTTGATTCATTTTTTTATGAGAGTGGAATATTATATAAAATGGTGACTGGTATAAAAATAGCGAAGGGGTCCCATGCCGAGGGCCAAAAACGCAATCGGAGCACAGCAAGCCGCCGGCATATCATTGGGAGAGCCTGCCTTGACATTTTTCTTTGTCTCGGTGAGCTGCTTCACTTATTCAAGGTATTGGTTGCGAGCCGTCTTCATTTTCATAACAGGTATGGGATATAGAAAAAAAGGAAAAGTTAATAAATTTTTTAAAACACACACGTTTTTCAATTACAATAAGTGTAATCACGTGTGTGTTTTTTGATTTTACAAAGGTTAGGTGAGAAGATGCAGCGTATACTGCTTGTGGAGGACGACCATTCAATCAGTGAAATGGTGGATCATTATTTAACAAAAGAGGGCTTTGAGATGGTGCATGCTTTTGATGGAGAAGAAGGCATCCGGCTGTTTATGCAGGATTCATACGATTTGATTCTCCTCGATATCATGCTTCCGAAGCTGAACGGCATGGATTTTCTGAAAATTGTCCGGGAAAAAAGCAACATTCCGGTTTTGATGATTTCAGCAAAAGACGGAGATGTGGACAAGGCATTGGGACTGGGGTTTGGGGCGGATGATTATATCGCCAAACCGTTTTCAATGATTGAGCTGACAGCCAGAGTAAAAGCCGCGATACGGCGGGCGACGCAATATTCGGCGGAGGAACCGGCTGAGAGTAAGGTGATCCGGATTCGCCAGCTTACGATAGATATAGACAATGTCTCAGTTTTAAAAAACGAAGAACCGCTTCAGCTGACGTCTACAGAATGGCAGCTGCTGTGCCTGTTTGCGGAACATCCTAAAAAAGTGTTTACGAAAGAACAAATCTACCGTTCCGTCTGGAATGAAGAGTACTTTGGCGATCAAAACATCATTAACGTACATATGCGGCGGCTCAGAGAAAAGATTGAAGACGATCCCTCTTCACCTCAATATATTAAAACGTTATGGGGCATCGGTTATAAATTAGGAGAGTTTTAGAATGACAGTGTTATGGATGGCCGCTGTCATCGTTCTGATATGTCTGAATGTCATTCAATTCATGATAAAAAAGAAGCGGGACAGGAGCCTGGCATACACGGCAAAACAGCTTGGCGCCATGCTCAATCGGGATTCGGCAAGACAAATTTTGCTTCATACAGACAATCAGGCGCTCAGAGACTTGCTTGTCAACATCAACCTATTCGTTGAGGATCGTCAGCAGCTCAGCGCTCAGTTTGCCAAAACAGAGCATTCTATGAAGCGGATGCTGACCAATATGTCACACGACCTGAAAACGCCGTTAACCGTCATTCTCGGTTATATTGAAACAATTCAAAGTGATCCGGACATGCCAGACGAAGAGCGGGAAAGATTGCTGGGGAAGCTCGGCCAGAAAACAAATGAGCTTATTCAGATGATCAATTCATTTTTTGATTTGGCGAAATTAGAATCTGAAGACCAAGACATCCCGCTCACCAAAATACATATGAACGAAATATGCAAACGAAATATCTTGCACTATTATGACGCCGTTCAGACAAAAGGCTTTCAAGCTGCCATCGATATCCCGGATACGCCGGTGTATGCACAGGCGAATGAAGAGGCATTGGACAGGATACTGCAAAACCTCTTATCCAATGCGATTCAATATGGCGCGGCCGGCAAGTTTATCGGCATGACGCTGTCGTATGATGAGACGAGCGTTGCCATCACTGTATGGGATCATGGAAAGGGGATCAGTGAAACCGATCAGCAGCGTGTGTTTGAGAGGCTGTACACTCTTGAAGAATCCAGAAATAAAGCATTCCAAGGAAGCGGCCTCGGTTTAACCATCACGAAACGGCTGACAGAAAAAATGGGAGGCACTATATCCGTTCATAGCAAGCCGTACGAACGAACCGCATTTACAATTACATTAAAACGAATGACATATTAACAAACGTAAGGATTTTTTAAGATTTGAGAAATAAAAATGACAGGGCTCGCGGCTACAATAGAAAACAGGAAAAGAGGAGGAAGGAGAAACAAAATTGACTTATATCGTACAAACAAACGGACTGACCAAAACGTATCAGGGCAAAGAAGTCGTTTCCAATGTCAGCATGCATATTAAAAAAGGCGAAATCTATGGCTTTCTGGGCCCAAACGGCGCGGGGAAAACAACCATTATGAAAATGCTGACGAGCCTTGTTAAACCGACAAGCGGTGAAATCAGCATCTTAGGGAACAAGCTCACCCACACATCATACGAGGTGCTGGGGAACATCGGCAGCATGATTGAATATCCGATTTTTTATGAAAGTCTGACAGCTGCAGAAAACTTAGATCTGCATTGTGAATACATGGGGTACCACAATAAAAAAGCCATTCAAGAAGTGCTGGATATGGTGAATTTAAAACAAATCGACAAGAAGCCCGTCAAAACATTTTCGCTCGGGATGAAGCAGCGTCTTGGGATTGCGCGTGCCATCCTCACGAAGCCGGATCTGCTTATTTTGGATGAACCGGTAAATGGTCTTGATCCTCTCGGCATCAAAAAGATCAGGCAGTTGTTTCAAGTGCTGAGCAAAGAGTACGGGATGACGCTGCTGATCTCAAGCCACTTGCTGAGTGAAATCGAACAAATTGCGGACACGATCGGTGTCATTCGGGACGGCAGGCTGCTTGAAGAGGTATCAATGGAAGATGTCAGAGGCAAGAACACTGAATACATCGAGCTTGTCACGCCGAATCAGACAAGGGCCTGCTTTGTGCTGGAGAAAGAGCTGCGATTAACAAACTTTAAAATCTTAAATGAGAAAACGATTCGGATTTACGAGGCAGAAGCCTCTCAAGCTGCCATATCCAAAGCGCTGATTTTAAATGATGTAGACATTGAATCAATGAACAAAAAGTATACGTCGCTGGAGGATTATTTTATCAGCTTGATCAACGGCAATAGCATCGGTGCGTAAAGGGGGAGAGACACGTTGATGAATTTGATCAGAATCGAATTAAGAAAAATGAAGATGGGCTGGTATGTCAGAGGTGCCCTCATTGCCAACTTGATCATCATGGGCTTTCTGTGGCTGATCTGTTATTCAGAAAAAGCCGATACCGGGGTTTCGTTCCAAAGTATGGAGGAAGCGTTTCTCATCATCGGCACCTTCGTCAGAGCGGTATTTATCGTTTTTGGCGCTGTGCTGATTGCAAAATTGGTGATTTCCGAATATAAAAACAAAACCATTCTTGTAATGTTTACGTACCCGATCAGCCGTAAAAAATTGCTAACTGCGAAGCTTTTGATCGCGGGCGGACTGACGTTTACCACGATCTTACTTTCGAATATACTCATAGCGGCCGGTTTCTTTTGGCTCAACTCGATCTACCATTTCATACCGGGAGAGCTTACTTCCGAGATCATTTCTCAACAGGCGGTAAAAATGGCGGTTTTCGCTTTTGGCGCCGCTGGAACCAGTTTAGTTCCCATCTTTTTTGGGATGCGTAAACACTCGGTTTCGGCAACCATCATATCATCTGTAGTGATTGTAATGCTCATCAGTTCAACGAACCCGGGCTTCTCCATTTCGTCTGTTGTTTATATCCCATTATCTCTTGCTGCTCTCGGTTTGTTTTTTTCCTACATGGCGATCAGTAACGCAGACAAACAGGATGCTTGAAAAAAGGCGCCCAACATGAAAGGCCGATGCTATCAGCACCGGCCATTCTATTATGAATCTGTTCTTGTTTCAAGATAATGCTTCTTGCCAATCTCTTTGCTCATCATATAGAAATGGAAGCAATATTCACCGATGGCCATGGCGATCGCGCCGAATAGAGCCGCCAGTGCAACTTCACCGCCAGTCATCCCCATAGAAAGCGGCATGCCCATCAGCCAAATGACGAGGAAGGCCAGACCGAAATCAGCTAACGTCGCAATCATATTATTCCATCTTGGCAATACATAAAGATCGCCCAGCAAATAAGAAATAACCCCTAACACAAGTGTCATTAAGAGCGTATCACCAAACGTGAAACCGAAGCCCAGACCAAGCACTAGATACAACACAATGATTGTCATAATACCTTTAATCGCGAGTGCTTTCACATGTGTCATTCCAAAGTACCTCCTTCTATTTTTATTTGTTATGTATGATTCCTCAAATGCAGAAAGTTAAACCTTATATTGTGTTTTTACATGCTGTGTAAAAGGAGTGGATGGTTTGTATGAAAGGAAAGATGTTCACAGTGGTGCTGGTGTGTATGATGTTCGGAGGCGGGTGCAAACCTGCTGAAGAACCCGCGTCAACTGCTCAATCGTCTTCACTATCTGATTCTGCAAAAAACAAAGCTTATGATATTCATGAGGGTTTTATTAAAGCGGAGCGTACATTCGGAACCGAGTTGTTTCAATACATGTCAGCTCAAGATGGGTTAACGGACAATCTGCTGATTTCCCCGTACAGCTTACAGCAGGTGCTGGTGATGATTGCAAATGGAGCTGCGGGAGATACATTAAAAGAAATGAAACCCGCTTTAAATTTGTCGGACATTCATGATAGAGCTATAAATGAGTCATCGTTCGCACTCATGAAAAGGTTTGAATCTTTGCCTGAAGGAGATCTGCTAACGGCTAATGCTGTATGGACAAGGCTTGAGACCGATCCGGACTTTAAACAAACGATTAAACAATTCTTCTCAGGCAGTGTCTTTAAAATGAATGACAATATTCAGACCGCAAAAAACGTGATCAATCAGTGGACGGCTCTCCAAACGAAAGGGCATATTGATGACATCGCGGATCATCTTTCGCCGGAAGCTGTTTCTCTTTTGGTAAACGCCGTCTATTTTCAAGAAAAGTGGGCGCTGCCGTTTGAACAGCATGTGACCGCTGAGGAGCACTTTTTTCTGCCTGACGGCTCGGCCAAAAAACTGCTGATGATGAAGCAGACTGCACGCCTCGCTTACTTAGAAAATGATCTGTTCCAAGCAGTCAAGCTGCCATACGAAGATCAACAACTTTCGTTTACTTTATTTCTGCCGAAGAAAACGCCGGCTTCTTTCATGTCCCTCTTCACCAATCAAAACATAAAAGCTTGGGACCGCGAATTTCAGCCAAAAACAGTAAAGCTGAGTATGCCCCGTTTTACATTGAAAGGGAGGTATAACGTAAAACACGCTCTTCGTGATATGGGGCTGATTTCCGTCTTTTCCGATGCTGACTTTTCGAGAATGTTTACTGAAGGCCGGGGTGTTTCAATCGACGATGTGAATCACCATACATTTATCAAGGTGAATGAATCTGGCACCGAGGCTGCGGCTGCCTCGTCAGCGGAAATTGTTGAGGCCGGACTGGCGCCAGATGTTACCTTGACGGCCAACCGCCCATTTTTCTTTGCCATCACTGATGAACAAACAACAAGTCTTTTGTTTTTAGGCTTTGTCGCAAATCCGCATGAATAAATTAAAAACTTCTCCTGTCCTCCGTCATCACTTTTGAAGTATTGCAATATGATGAAAGGAGATCAAGGGGAGGTGACGTGATGGCGGTCGTGAGAGCAACGAGTGAAGATGTCGATTTGCTGGCAAGGCTGCTCAGAGCTGAAGCGGAAGGCGAAGGCAAACAGGGGATGCTGCTTGTTGGCAACGTGGGAGTTAACCGGCTAAGGGCGAATTGCTCAGATTTTAAAGGCCTCCGCACCATCAGGCAGATGATTTTTCAGCCGCACGCGTTTGAGGCTGTGACTCATGGATATTTTTATCAAAGGGCTCGAGACAGCGAGCGTGCCCTTGCACGACGGTCGATTAATGGTGAAAGGATCTGGCCTGCAAAATTTAGTTTGTGGTACTTCAGGCCGGAGGGGAACTGTCCGCCTCAGTGGTATAACCAGCCGTTTGTAGCCAGATACAAGTCACACTGCTTTTATCAGCCGACTGGGGAAACGTGTGAAAATGTATATAACACATTTTAGAGACAGGGCGCCGTTCAAATTGAACGGTGCTTTTTTTTGAAAAGATATACAATGGAAAATATTCCTGTGAGATAATCAAAGAAAAAAACGGAGATGACAGAATGGCAACAATAGACCTACAAAAGAAAAGCGTAAAGATCGTACTGGAGAAAAAGCAATTAACGAAGGTGACGGCTCGTGTCGGACTTGTGCTTGATATTACGGGTTCAATGAGAACGCTCTATAAAAACGGAACGGTTCAAAACGTGGTGGAACGGATTTTGGCGGTGGCCGATCAATTTGATGATAACGGATTACTGGATGTATGGGTGTATGATAACGAATTCTCCCGATTAAAGCCAGTTTCTGAAAAGGATTTTTCGGGCTATGTCGATCGAGAAATTTTGAATAATGACCGCTTGCATAAATTCGGCAGAAATGATGAGCCGCCGGTCATGAAGGACGTGCTGCGCAAATATGTTGCAGAGGAACCCAGTTCTTATCCCGCTTTCGTCGTTTTTATTAATGATGGAGGCTGTAAAAAGTCGATCAAATCAATTATTGAAGCCTCTTCTGACAAGCCGGTGTTTTGGCAGTTTGTCGGCATCGGAAACGGAAACTTCGATTTTCTCAATAAACTGGATACGTTAGAAGGACGTGTCGTTGATAATTCGAGCTTCCTGCGTATCGAAGAGATCGACCGTATTTCTGATGACGAGCTTTATGACGCTTTGCTTACTGAATTTCCATTTTGGCTGAAAGAAGCGAAGAAAAAAGGGATTGTAAGAGAACAAGAGCCACCTGCTGAAAAGCCGAAAAAGAAGGGCTTCTTCAGCAGATTATTTTCAAAATAACTGGTACGGCACTGAGTCATTATGCGAAATGGCTCGGTGTTTTTGTTTTTTTAAGATCATGTGAAGAAAAATAGTCCGAATGGGCGGCTTGCAAACGACAGGATATGCGGAAAACGCGCCATTTAGCCAGCTTTCGGCAAGTTTCAGCGGCAGGCTTGTGAGTGAAGACCTGTTTCTGTAGTTCAGCGCTTACAATCGGTTCACACTTCTTCACATCCATTTAACAATGATTTCCTATAATGGAGGCGATCAATGAGAAGAGAGGAGATCTTGAATGGCATACGACAGTCGTTTTGATGAATGGGTACAGAAGTTGAAAGAGGAAAGCTTTCAAAACAATACGTTTGACCGCCGCAAATTTATTCAAGGAGCGGGGAAGATTGCAGGGCTTTCTCTTGGATTAACGATTGCTCAGTCAGTTGGTGCATTTGAAGTCAATGCTGCGCCTAAGTTCTCTAGCTATCCGTTTACGCTAGGGGTCGCGTCTGGAGATCCGCTTTCTGACAGTGTCGTGCTCTGGACGCGTCTAGCGCCAGATCCGCTGAATGGCGGGGGGATGCCGAAGCAGGCGGTGCCGGTCAAATGGGAGGTCGCAAAGGATGAGCATTTCCGCAAGATCGTGAGAAAGGGCACTGAAATGGCCAAACCGAGTCTCGCCCACTCTGTTCACATAGAAGCGGACGGGCTTGAGCCAAATAAAGTCTACTATTATCGTTTCAAAACCGGACATGAACTAAGCCCTGTCGGAAAAACAAAAACATTGCCCGCCCCTGGTGCCAATGTGCCGAAAATGACCTTTGCGTTCGCTTCCTGCCAGCAATATGAGCATGGATATTATACGGCCTACAAGCATATGGCGAAGGAAAAGCTTGATCTTGTCTTCCATCTCGGTGATTACATCTATGAATACGGTCCAAATGAATATGTTTCAAAAACAGGCAATGTCCGCACGCACAACAGCGCAGAAATCATAACGCTGCAAGACTATCGGAACCGCCATGCCCAATATCGTTCTGATGCGAATTTAAAAGCTGCACATGCGGCGTTCCCTTGGGTTGTGACATGGGATGACCATGAAGTCGAAAACAACTATGCCAATAAAGTCCCGGAAAAAGGACAGTCGGTTGAAGCGTTCGTACTCCGCCGCGCAGCTGCGTATCAGGCGTACTATGAACATATGCCGCTCCGCATCTCCTCTCTGCCGAACGGTCCGGATATGCAGCTGTACCGTCATTTTACGTACGGAAACCTGGCGTCCTTCAATGTTCTTGATACCCGCCAGTACAGAGATGACCAGGCCAATAATGACGGCAATAAGCCGCCTTCCGATGAATCGCGCAATCCGAATCGGACTTTGTTAGGAAAAGAACAGGAGCAGTGGCTCTTCAACAATTTGAGCAACTCAAACGCTTACTGGAATGTGCTGCCGCAGCAGATTTTCTTTGCGAAGTGGAACTTCGGAACAAGCGCTAGTCCGATCTACAGCATGGATTCGTGGGACGGCTATCCGGCTCAGCGCGAGCGGGTCATCAATTTCATTAAAAGTAAAAATCTGAATAATGTTGTTGTGCTGACAGGTGATGTACATGCAAGCTGGGCATCAAATCTGCACGTCGACTTTGAGAAGACAAGTTCAAAGATTTTCGGGGCTGAGTTTGTCGGAACTTCGATCACCTCTGGAGGGAACGGTGCGGATAAACGGGCGGACACAGACAAAATTTTAAAAGAAAATCCGCACATTAAGTTTTTTAACGACTATCGCGGATATGTCCGCTGTACCGTGACGCCTCACCAGTGGAAAGCCGATTATCGGGTAATACCGTTTGTGACAGAGCCTGGCGCAGCCATTTCAACTAGGGCTTCATTCGTTTATCAAAAGGACCAAACTGGATTGAAAAAGGTATCCTCCACGACAGTCCAAGGCGGGGTGAAGCAATCCGATGAAGTTGAAGAGGATCGTTTCTTTGCACACAACAAAGCCCACGAAAAACAAATGATTAAGAAACGGGCAAAAATCACGAATTAAGGAGTGAAAAGTATGTTTTCAAACATTGGAATACCGGGCTTGATTCTGATCTTTGTCATCGCCCTCATTATTTTTGGCCCTTCAAAGCTGCCGGAAATCGGACGTGCGGCCGGACGGACACTGCTGGAATTTAAAAGCGCCACAAAATCACTTGTGTCTGGTGATGAAAAAGAAGAAAAATCGGCTGAGCTGACAGCGGTAAAGCAGGACAAAAACGCGGGCTGAGTGCTGATGAGGCAGACACCGGGTCTGCCTCTTTTTTTATGAAAGGGAGGGCTTTTTTGAATGGATAAAAAAGAAACCCATCTGATCGGGCATTTAGAAGAGCTTCGCCGCCGAATTATCGTGACCCTCGCGGTATTTCTTCTATTTCTCATCACGGCTTTTTTGTTTGTGCAGGATATTTATGACTGGCTGATTAGAGATTTGGATGGGAAGCTGGCTGTGCTTGGACCGAGTGAAATTCTCTGGGTGTATATGATGCTTGCCGGTATTTGTGCCATTGCGGCTTCCATCCCTGTTGCCGCTTACCAGCTATGGCGTTTCGTAGCCCCGGCGCTGACGAAAACGGAGCGCAAGGTGACGGTCATGTACATACCCGGGTTATTTGCGTTATTTTTGGCGGGGATCTCTTTCGGATACTTTGTCTTGTTTCCAATCGTACTCAGTTTTTTGACTCATTTGTCTTCTGGGCATTTTGAAACAATGTTTACGGCGGACCGCTATTTCAGGTTTATGGTGAATTTGAGCCTGCCGTTTGGCTTTCTGTTTGAAATGCCTTTAGTGGTGATGTTTTTAACAAGGCTGGGCATCTTAAATCCCTACAGGCTGGCCAAAGCGAGAAAGTTGTCCTATTTTTTGCTGATTGTCGTGTCCGTATTGATTACACCGCCTGATTTCATTTCTGATTTTCTCGTTATGATCCCTCTGTTTGTCTTGTTTGAAGTGAGTGTCACCCTATCGGCGTTTGTCTACAAAAAGAGGCTGACGAGCGAAACGGCGGCCGCTTAGTGCAGCGTCCCGCCGGGTGACTTCAAATCTTGCTCGTATTGTGCGGCCGTAACAGCGGCGATCCTCAATGCCCGGACAATCGTGTCTAAGCTGAGGCTCGGCGCTGTTTTGTCGATTGTTTGCTCTGGAATGAAAGGGATATGAATAAACCCGCCGCGAACGTGCGGGGATGTCCGGCTAATGTGATCCATTAATCCGTAGAACAAATAATTGCATACAAATGTGCCCGCTGTATAAGAGACAGCGGCCGGAATGCCGTTTTCCTTCATTTTCGCAGTCATGCGTTTCACGGGAAGCCCGGTCCAGTAAGCGGCGGGCCCGCCTGGAGAAATCTCTTCATCAATCGGCTGATGTCCTTCATTATCGGGGATGCGCGCGTCTGCAAGATTGATCGCCACCCGTTCCGGTGTGATCTGCATCCGCCCGCCGGCTTGGCCGACACAGATCACGACATCCGGCTGATGCTTCTGAATGGCTTGCCGCAGAGTGTCCAGAGCGGTTTTAAAAACAGTCGGAATTTGTTCTGCTGTGATGATTGCTTCATCTGTTTCAAAGCCATTCAGCCGTTTCGCCGCTTCCCATGATGGATTGACGGTTTCTTTGTCAAAAGGGTCAAAGCCTGTGATCAGCACTTTTTTTCTCATCTTCCCATCTCCTTTTTCCTTTTATTCTATTGTTTATTTTTGGGTTTTTCCTCAAAATAATGAAAAGGAGTGAATCGCCAATGGAACATTTACCGCAGCAGTATCGCCAGCTGTTCCCAACCGTGCAGACACATACGATGCTTGCCAGCTGTTCTCAGAGCGCGTTGGCAGAGCCTGTATCAAGGGCGATCAACGACTATCATGACAGCCTGCTGCATATGGGGACGAACTGGAATGAAGCGATCGAAAAAACAGAGAGTGCGAGGAATGAGTTTGCAAAGCTGATAGGGGCTGAACCGGATGAAATTGCAATTGTGCCGTCAGTTTCTGATGCGTTCGTTTCCGTAGCATCATCTTTATCTGTTTTTGGAAAGAAGCATGTTGTGTATACGGAGATGGATTTTCCGGCGGTGTCCCATGTTTGGCAGTCACAATCCGATTATGCCGTATCTGTCATTCCATCAATAGACGGGGGACTGCCTCTCGAACAATATGAAACACATATTACCGATGAAACAGTGCTGACGTGTGTTCCGCACGTTCATTATCGTGACGGCTTTGTTCAGGATGTAAAAGCGATCGCTGCGATTTCTAAGAGAAAGGGTTCTTTGTTATTTGTGGATGCTTATCAATCAGCGGGGCACATTCCCATTGATGTGAAGGAATGGGGAGTAGATATGCTGGCGGCAGGTACGCGGAAGTATTTGCTTGGCATACCGGGAATGGCGTTTCTTTATGTGAGAAAGGAGCTGGCGGATGCGCTTAAGCCGAAAGCATCAGCTTGGTTCGGCAGAGAGAACGATAAGGCTTATGCGACAGGCGCGCGGCGTTTTCAAACAGGCACCCCTGCTTTTATCAGTGTATACGCAGCGGCATCGGCTTTATCACTGCTGAATCATATCGGGGTTTCTCATATCCGGGATCATGTCAAAACGATCTGTGCCGATGCCTGTCGATATGCTGCTGATAAAGGCCTGCAGCTGGCGGCACAAGCGGGGCATCATCCCGGAATGGTTGCGGTCCGGGATGAGCGGGCATCGGAAACGGCGGCGCTGCTGAAGAAGAAAAAAGTGATTTGCGCGCCGCGGGACACTGTCATCCGTCTGGCTCCCCACTTTTACAACACGAAGGATGAATTGCGTCATGCGATTGATGAAATCGCGGCGGTTTTCTCCGCGCGCTGATTGCGGCACATGTAAACATATAAAAGCCCCT
Organism: Bacillus sp. 11C; assembly: GCF_055486375.1. Lineage (NCBI taxonomy): Bacteria > Bacillati > Bacillota > Bacilli > Caryophanales > Bacillaceae > Bacillus > Bacillus sp. 11C. Next base: position 325,222 of record NZ_JBUPVZ010000002.1, on the reverse strand, counting down.
GACCTTGAGATCAGGGGCTTTTCATATTAATGATCAACCTTAACCCGCTTCAAAAAGAAAGCGCCAATTAAACCGATAATCGCCACAATCATCGCGAACACAAACGCATGCTGTACGCCCGCTGTCAAAGCCTGCGGGATGACTGCCGGATCGGCAGGATTTTTGGCTGTGTTCATATAATCATGCTGGCCTGCAGCCATAATGCTGACCGCAACCGCTGTTCCGATAGCGCCCGCCATTTGCTGGAGCGTGTTCATGATGGCGGTGCCGTCTGGATAAAACTCGCGCGGAAGCTGGTTTAAACCATTTGTCTGCGCAGGCATCATAATCATAGAGATCCCGATCATCAAGCAGGTGTGCAAGATGATAATCATCACAGCCGTTGAAGTTGTAGTGACGTTCGAGAAGAGCCAAAGGACAACAGTGACAATCACAAATCCCGGAATGACAAGCCATTTCGGTCCGTATTTGTCGAACAGACGGCCTGTAACAGGGGACATTAAACCGTTTAAAATGCCGCCCGGCAAGAGAATGAGACCAGCAGCAAATGCCGTCAGGACTAAGCCGCCTTGCAGATACATCGGCAGAAGCAGCATAGACGACAGGATGACCATCATGCAAATGAACACCATGAGTACGCCCAAAATAAACATCGGGTATTTGAATGCACGGAGGTTCATCATCGGCTGCTTCATCGTCAGCTGACGGAATGAAAATAGGATAAGACCGACAACGCCGACAATCAGTGAGACGATAACAGTCGGGCTGGACCATCCGCCGGAGCCTTCACCCGCGTTGCTGAATCCAAACACAATGCCGCCGAAACCAATCGTCGACAGGATGATAGACAAAACATCAATTTTCGGCTTTGTAATCTCAGATACATTTTGCATGTATGCCATACCGTAAACAAGTGCAAGCACAAGGAACGGAAGAGAGATCCAGAAAATCCAGTGCCAGTTGAGGTGCTCCAGAACCAATCCGGAGAAAGTCGGGCCGATGGCTGGCGCAAACATAATGACAAGCCCGATCGTCCCCATCGCCGCGCCTCTTTTATGCGGCGGAAAAATCACCAAAATCGTGTTAAACATCAGCGGCAGTAAAAGCCCCGTTCCAATAGCCTGAACGATTCTAGCCGCTAATAAAAACGGAAAGCTCGGCGCAAGCGCCGCGATCAAGGTGCCTGCAATTGAAAAGATAAGTGACACGGTAAAAAGCTGTCTAGTTGTGAACCACTGCAATAGCAGGCCTGATACAGGAACGAGGATACCAAGTACAAGCAGGTAGCCTGTCGTCAACCATTGAACGGTTGATGCTGTAATGTTCAATTCCTTCATAAGATCGGTTAACGCGATATTCAGTGCCGTTTCACTGAACATGCCGATAAAACCGGCCAACAGCAAGGAAATCATAATCGGCATCACTTTGTATTGCGGAGATGCTTTAGCTGCTGTTTCCAAAATCATTTCCCCTCTCTGTCAGCTGAATGTATTCATTCAGCTTGTATAGTATGTCTTTTTTTATCTCTTCAGCAGGGCAGGAATGCGGTTGGAGATATGAAGGAGCGGTGTGCTGTTTTTTGCCGTCAAAGATAGAAGAATACCGCCTTCAATCATCGCGTTAATCACGGTGCTGGCTTCCTTAGCATGGCTCTCGCTGCAGCCTGCCTGCCGCAGTTTTTCCTCATACACAAGGGCCCACTCTTTGTAGGCTTCATGGCAGGCTTCCCTCAATGGTTCGCTTTTCAATGACGTCTCAGCCGCAAGCAAACCGACAGGCAAGCCTTCAATGTCTTCCGTACATGAAAATTGGCACGAAAGCTCCTTCAAAAAAGCTTGAATGCCTTCCGCCGGATCGGTGTACGCTTCCATGCAGTCCGCGATTTTCTGTCGGATATAATCCTTCATCTCATTCACCGCTTCGATCGCCAGCTGTTCTTTACCGCCCGGAAAGTGGTAATAAAGAGAGCCTTTAGGCGCGCCGCTTTCCTTTATAATCTGGCTCAGCCCCGTGCCGTAATAACCCTGCAGCTGAAAAAGCCGGGTAGCTGCCGAAAGGATTTTCTCACGGGAATCTCCATAACTCATAACATTCCCACCTCACTGAATTGCAATCAAAAATATAGTGACTGGTCTATTATCATGATTCAACCATCAGTTGTCAAGAGAAATTGACTGTATGAAAAACAAAAATTGAAGGGACTCTGGGTGCTTTTGGCTTTCTTTATCTTTGAATTTGCAAATGGTAAAATGATTCAAGAAACCCATAAGGGGGGGTCCCTCATTTGCGATTCAATAGATACACAATGATCCTCATCCTTCTTGCCGCAGTATCTCACGTCATTTCAATATACGTATTTCACCAAGGCATCTTAGCTTATCTTCTTGCCATTATCTTTTTATTAATCGCTGGATATTCCACGAAATTCACTAAACCCAAAGACGAAAATCAAACCAAATAACCTAAAAGAGAGAAAAGGATGACTCCTCTTCTCTCTTTTTTTTATGCCTTTTCCATACACCATCAAGAATGAATGCAACTGCGATAACAACAATTAAAACGATTAATGTCACAGTGAAAGAAAAATGTTCTCTAACACTTGACATGAATAATGCCCCTAATGCTCCAAACACAAAACTCTTTAGTAAATTCACTGCGAAGTTCAAACCTTTCTTCATTTTCATAGGCAAAATAATGCCAGAACTATTGATTGGAAGTAAGTGCAAAAATTGAATGACCTTTAGTAAAGACGACGTGAGACTCACTGCTTAACGCTAACAATGAACAGAAACAAATCGAGACAGTACCGAAAATGATGGTCATATTGAACTCAACGGCGATAATATTGTCAATATATTCATTTTAAAAACAAAAATAGGAAAAAGATACCCCTCCGAACCTTAAAATCTCTTTAAAAATAAGGTAAAATTACCCTTTGATTAATTAATTTGGTAACGTAATATAATTGGAGAATTTGTTACAAAAAAAGGAGGATATTATGAAATTTGTAAAAAGTAAGTTCATTGCACTTGTAACAATTTTGGTACTGTCAGTTACATCGCTATTTGCGGTGCAGCCGTCAGCAAAGGCCGCTGAACACAATCCGGTTGTTATGGTACACGGTATTGGAGGAGCATCATACAATTTTGCAGGTATTAAGAGCTATCTCGTATCTCAGGGCTGGTCTCGGAGCAAGCTGTATGCAGTTGATTTTTGGGACAAGACAGGTACGAATTATAACAATGGCCCGGTATTATCACGGTTTGTGAAAAAGGTGTTGGACGAAACAGGTGCGAAAAAAGTGGATATTGTCGCTCACAGCATGGGGGGCGCGAACTCACTTTATTACATAAAAAATCTGGACGGCGGAAATAAAATTGAAAACGTCGTAACGCTTGGAGGCGCGAATCGTTTGACGACAGGCAAGGCGCTGCCGGGAACAGATCCAAATCAAAAGATTTTATACACATCCATTTACAGCAGTGCCGATATGATTGTCATGAACTATTTATCCAAATTAGACGGTGCTAAAAATGTTCAAATTCATGGGGTTGGCCACATCGGCCTTCTATACAGCAGCCAAGTCAACAGCCTGGTTAAAGAAGGACTGAACGGCGGAGGCCAAAATACGAACTAATGAGAAACATAACCTTGAAGAATGTCTATTCTTCAAGGTTATTCTGCTTTCAGCACAATCGTTTTCGCCGCCATATCATGAACGGCTTGTTTTTTCTTCGTAAAGGCGGCTGTCAAATAGATCAGGCGGGAGAATACATGCACCCACGCGATCATGTAACGGGCAATGGCCTGTGGGAGGGTGATTTTCTCGCATGTTTCGTCCCTCACAATTTGCAGCCCGATGATTTTTTTTCCGAGTGTACCCTTCCAATTTGTCAGCGGCATCAGCAAAGGATACACAAGCAGCATCAAAATGGCGGCAACAATGACGCCGGCGGACCCGTCCCCAAACGTAAATCCAGATGCCAAAATTACTGCGGCTGCGATGATCACATCAAGTATGAGAGCGCAGGCGCGCAGCATAAAACCAGCTGGTTCCAACATAAACACTTCCTTACATTTTGATAAACACCTAATGATTGTAAAAAAGACGAGCCTTAAGGGGGAATAGTTCATAAGTCTCGAATCACAAAATCCAGTTAAAATGTCATAGGTAAATTAACATCGCCAGCCGGCTTTTCATATTACCAAATTCTTTTTTAGCCCGAAACCAAGCCCTCAGAAGTTATTTTTGTTAAAATAGAAAAGTTACAACAGAATTCGGAGGGTTTATTGTGGGAAAAGTGAAACGAAATGCCCCTTGCCCGTGCGGCAGCGGCAAGAAATATAAAAAATGCTGCGGAAGTAAAGTTGTCGACTTCCCGACAGAACTAGCGGCAAAAGAAGCAAAACAAATTCAGGAAGACTTAGTGGAGTTTGCCTTCACAGTACATAGAGAAAGCATGTCAGGATTTATCAATCAGCATGATTTTCTTTCTGCTATGGACAGACAGACGAAAGACATCAGCGTATTTAACTTAGGGATCTGGGGAATCTTCTTCCACCCTCTTGCTGGTGAAAAGACCATTTTCGAAGATTACCTTCAGAAAAAAGGCGATTCGATCACTCGTCCGAAAACGCGTGAGATCGTTGAATCATGGAAGAGCATGACGCCTGCGTTATTGCTGCTACAAGACCTGAAAGAAGGTGTCATTCACTTTGAGGATGTGATGACGACAAAACAATTCGAAGTGGAAATGGATGCCAATAACCAAGACCTCCCGCCAGCGGGAAGCCTGATTCTCGGTTATCCGATCCATGAAGCGGAAAAAGCAGAATTCTTCATGCAGTTCACGATCTTCCCGGTGAAGAGAACCGAAGCGCTGATCAGCAAGGTGAAGAAATATGCGGATGCCGCTGTGAAGAACGGCAAAACGCCGGAGGACTTCATGAAGCAAGAATTCAACAACGTTCTGTTCGCGCTGTTAGCGGAGAAAGAGGAAGAGCCGCAAGCAGAGGCAGCGGAAGAGAGCAGCGTTGAGTGGGCAAACGACATGGAGAAAGAAACAGCTGCGGCTATCGAAGAAGGCATGAGCGGAGATGAGTATCCGAATGAATTGATTCCTGCTGTCATTGATATCTGGAAAACATTCTGCGAGAAAAAATCACCTGTCATCAGAAAACCGGAAGCTTTTGCGGCGGCAGTTGAATATTATGTAAATGCGATTTCTCTTAACGGCGCGTCCGTTTCTCAAGCCAAACTGGCGAAAAAATACGGCGTCAGCGCATCTACCATTTCCAGCCGCTACAAAGAAATTGAAAGCACGCTGCAAGACGAAGCGGACCGTTTTGCACAAGCGTTATCCTCATAATGAAAAAAACCTTGAAAAGCCGGGCTTTTCAAGGTTTTTTTATTTCTGGACAGGAATTTTGATTTCTAACCGGAAGACAGGGTGGCGATAGGTAAAATCCAATCTGCCAGAAGCGCTTTTCACCAGTTTTTGAATGATATACGTGCCCATGCCTTCATGATCGCCGCTTTTCGTTGAACGGCCAAATGATTGATACAGTGTGTCGAGCACATTTGGGTCCATGCCGGGCGTGCTGTTTTCGCAAATCAGCACATAAAGCCCGCTGCGCAGCGAGGTTTCTAGTTTAATCTCCGCTTTTTCTCGGGCCTCCGCTGCGCTGTCGAGCGCATTTTCCAATAGGTTGCCGACCAAGCTGACCTGATCAGCGGGTGAAAACGGAAGTGAAGAAAGCGGTGTATACATATGCAGCGAAACCTTCACACTTGAAGCACGTGCTTTTTCAAGAAAATCGTAAAGCACCCCTGCAACATACGCATTCTCTCCCTTCAAAAAACGGTCATATTGACTGTACTGATCCGTCCAGTTTTGGATATATGATTGTGTATCTGTCTTGGACTGCGCTGAACGGATCGCTGTCATATGTTTCATTGTGTCGTGATTTCGGCTTCTGACATCCATCAGCATTCGATTGGCGTGCTGTTCAGCTTGCGTCAGCTTATCAATTTGATCAAAAAGCCTAGCCAACGAGGCAGACTGTCCGATACGGACCCCTTCACACGCTGCAAATATCACGATCACACACAATTCCGGCAATATGGAAGCGCCATTTAGGACCACTGCTGAAAATGACATCACTTGAATTACGGCAATCCAAGCACAAAGCTGGAGGGAACAGCTGTCCCACACCCGCTTCGTTTTCCAAAGGTACAAGCCTGCCGCCGCCGCGCCCAAAGCAGCCGCGAGCAAAGCGACAGCTGTACTGTGCGAGAGAGCAGCAGCCCCCTGATAAAATATGAAACTAAATAAAAACAAGCAAAGACATTGAAAAGAGGTTATCACGTTCCGAACTCCTCAAAAATAGTAGTTTTGAAAATAATCAAGCTGCTGCTTAGTGATCATCGCTTTTTTAGGTGTTCCCTCAAAGGCGACCGTAAATGAATGCTTTGTATAAGCGGAAAAATGCTTTATGTAATGAATGTTGATAATAAAAGAACGGTGCGAACGGAGAAAATCCTTCTCAGGCAGGTCGCCTTTAATATCATTTAATGTTTGATACGTCTGCACCTCTTCGGCGGTTGTCACAATCGTCGTCGAACGTCCCGTCCGTTCTGCGAAGATGATATCTTTCTTTTGCAGGACGTGCATTTCAGATTTTTGCTTAATTAATATCCGTCCATTCAAGCTCGTTTCCGTTTTCTTTTTCACATAACGGTCGAAAGAAGCCTTCAGCCGGTCAGCATGGTACGGCTTCATAATATAATCATGGACGTTCAGGTCAAAGGCGTGAACGGCATAGCCGCCGTTGCCGGTGACGAAAATCACATCCACATCAAGCGAATGGGATCTGATCAAATCAGCAAGCTCGTACCCAGACATATGAGGCATCTCGATATCGGCAAGCAGCAGATCAATGTCTCCGTTCTTCACCCGCCTGTAGGCTTCCTCCGCTGAATCGGTCGAAAAGACCATTTCGACATCCTGTATTCTGGACACGATCGCTTCCAGTTTCTCTAAATCTACTCGATAATCATCGACAAGTCCGACTTTTACCATTATCATTCCCCTAGTTACATAGAATCATCTTTATTCTATCCTATTTCGCGACATAAAAAGAACTCTTCGCGACAACTTTATCCAACAAATCCAGCATTTCGTATATAGTCATTACTAGAAATAACGAAAAGGAGATTGTGACATGATTACACTGACCGATTGCAGCCGCAGGTTTCATGATAAGAAAAAAGTAGTTAAAGCGGTGCGAGATGTAAGCTTAACCATTCAAAAAGGAGAAGTCGTCGGCATTCTCGGAGAAAACGGTGCCGGCAAAACAACAATGCTGAGAATGATTGCTGCCTTGCTTGAGCCGTCACAGGGTGCAATTACAGTAGCCGGCTTTGACACGGTCAAGCAGCCGGCCGAGGTCAAAAAAAGAATCGGTGTCTTATTCGGAGGAGAAACCGGACTTTACGACCGGATGACCGCTAAAGAAAATTTGCAATACATCGGCCGGCTGTACGGGTTAAACCGTCACGAAATCAAAGCAAGAATAGAAGATTTATCGAAACGGTTCGGCATGCGCGATTATATGAACAGGAGAGTGGGCGGGTTTTCGAAAGGCATGAGGCAGAAAGTCGCCATTGCCAGAGCGCTGATTCACGATCCGGACATCATTTTATTTGATGAACCGACAACAGGGCTTGATATTACATCCAGCAACATTTTCCGCGAATTCATTCAACAGCTGAAAAGAGAACAAAAAACCATTCTTTTTTCAAGTCACATTATGGAGGAAGTGCAGGCGCTCTGTGACAGTGTCATCATGATTCACAGCGGAGAGGTGATTTATCGGGGAGCGCTTGAATCATTATACGAGAGCGAGCGAAGCGACGATTTGAATTACATCTTTATGTCTAAGCTTGTCAGGGGGATTTCTTAAATGCTGAGCCATATTTATAAAAAAGAAATGATCGACGCGCTGCGCGATAGAAAAACGATATTACTCACGATCTTAGTTCCGATGATTACAATGCTTGGGCTTGTTTTCTTTTATGAGAGCATGCTGTCCGATAAAGGGGAGCAATACACACTGGCTGTCGGCCATTCTCTGCCGTCCGCACTGGAAAGCAAGCTCAATGCGATTAACGAGATCAGCGTAAAAACATTTACAAATCCTGAAGAGGCGGTTGATGACGGAAAAGCAGATGTGTATCTGAACGTCCCGAAAGAGTTCGATTCATATGTCAACAGCATGACGCCTTTTAAGATTGATGTTTACGGTAATTCAATCGATCAAGGCTCGTCAAATGCCATGCAGCTTGTGCAGTCTGCCTTAGATCAGTACAAAAATGAAATTGTCCAAGACCGTTTAACAAATAAGCATATTGATCAATCGGTAATCCAGCCGTTTACGATTCAGCAAAAGGAAGGGGACGAGGAGAAAGGGGCTTCGGCTATTATGATTTCTGCCATTTTGCCCATGCTGATCCTGACATCCATTGTGTCGGGCGCAATGCCGATTGCTCTTGATATCATGGCTGGGGAAAAGGACAGGAAATCAATCGAAGCGCTGCTGTTGACGCCGGTCAGCCGAAACAAAGTGCTGGTCGGCAAGTGGCTGGCGGTTTCCACTTTTGGAATTGCTTCAGGCGTATTGGCTTTGGTGTTTTTGATTTTGTCCACCGTGTTATTTACCGAAAATTTAAGGACCGCCTTCCAGCTGGGAGATCATATGTGGGTCGTGCTCGGCGCTTCCGCCTTAATCATCGTGCTTTCTGCATTGCTGATCTCTGCGATGGAGCTTTTCATCAGCATCATTTCCAGCTCGGTAAAAGAAGCGCAAAGCTATATGTCTCTTGTCGTCTTTCTGCCTGTGTTCCCGATGTTTTTCATCCTCAGCAAGGCACCGAACCAATTTGATTTATCATACTTTTTCATCCCATTTCTGAACCTGCACGCTTTATTCAAACAGCTTTTATTCGGGATGATTGACCCGGCTGCCATTTTGTATACATCAGGAACCATCGCCGTGCTCATCGCCATATTCTTTTTACTGGCCAGAGCCTGCTTCTTGAAGGATAAATGGGTTCTGCCAAAATAAACTTGCAAAAGGAGAAATACACTTTCTCCTTTTTGTATATCCTGATAAAAGGAGGAAAATAGAAAAAGGATATCTAATACAGAAAGTGACCCTGCACTATTTTTCATCAAAATTGGTTTCGAAGGAGAAGAAACAATGGATCAAACACGTACTCTTGGCAAAACGAAGCTGCAGGTGAAGCGGATCGGATTCGGCGCGAATGCGGTCGGCGGACATAATCTATTTCCGAACCTGAATGATGAAACAGGGAAGGATTTGGTGAGAACGGCATTGGATGGCGGCGTGAATTTTATTGATACCGCCTTTATATACGGACTGGGGCGTTCTGAAGAATTAATCGGCGAAGTTGTGCAGGAACGCGGCGCACGGAATGAGCTCATGATTGCCACCAAAGGGGCCCATAAAGAAGTGAATGGCAGCATTGAATTAGACAACAGCCGGGATTTTCTTCGCGGCGAGGTGGAAAAGAGTCTGAAGCGGCTGAAAACAGATTACATTGATTTATATTATGTTCATTTCCCGGATGGCAAAACGCCTCTCGCTGAAGTGGCGGGCACGTTGAAGGAGCTGAAGGATGAGGGGAAAATCAAAGCGATCGGCGCTTCAAACCTCAATGATCAGCAATTGCAGGAATTTAATGCAGACGGCTATTTGGAGGTCTTCCAGGCAGAATACTCTCTCATTCAGCGTGATGCCGAGAGGGAGATTCTTCCATGCTGTGAAAAACACGGCATATCCTTTATTCCTTATTTTCCGCTCGCGTCCGGACTGCTGACAGGAAAATTCACGAAAGATACGGTCTTCGATGACTTTAGAAAGGATAAGCCGCAATTTCAGGGAGAAACGTTTATTCACAACCTCAAAAAAGTAGATAAGCTGAAAGCGGTGGCGGAGGAAAAACAAGCGGAGACGGCACATGTCGCATTGGCGTGGCTGTTAACGAGACCGGCAATAGACGCCATCATTCCAGGCGCTAAGCGTCCAGAGCAATTGAAAGATAACTTGAAAACCTTGAACATTGAACTGACCGAAGATGAAGTGGAATTTATCAGCGGGATTTTTACATAAAAAAGGAAATAGCCGCGGGCTATTTCCTTTTGGTGTTTTATTCTTTGATGAATGCTTCGACTAATTCTGCCGCTCTGTAATCGTCCATATCAAGCTGCCATTGGTCGATGTCGTTCTTCTTCATTTTCACTTCAACCGTTTTTTCAGATGAAGCCGGTCCGAGCTTTTTGAATTCCTCAGGATATACTTGAAGCGCGTATTTCACAGCATCCTCATAGCTCGCGCCAGCATTCTTGCTGTAGTAGTCTTTTACTCTGTCTTCGATGCGGTCTGAGAGCGAAGACGCGTCTACAGGTTTAATTGTGGCTTCAACAATTGCTTCGTCTTTAGAGAGCGATGTTGTTTTCGCCTGGATGGAAGAGTTTTTGCTTAATCCCGCTTTAATGCCGTTCACGATATTATCAAGCGCTTTGCTGTCCGCGTATGTGCTTGAAAGGCCGGAAGCAGAGAGATAGCCGTCTTTGGCTGATTCGTTGAAATCATGTACAATTTCATTTTTGTTTGCACCGGTGATTTTTTCGAAATCAGCGTTGTCTTTACCGAAAAGAAGGACGTCAACATAAGCCGATAATGCTTTTGCAGAGTCTTGTAGCTGATCGGCTGTTGCAAGGATTTTTTTGTCTTTGCCATTAATTTTGAAAGTAACTGATTTTGGCTTTTTATCACCATAAGATTCCGGCGTATAGTTAAGCTCGTATTTCTCGCCTTTATCTACAACAAAGAAAAGGCTTCCTTCAACGGATTTATCAGCGTTAATCGTGCTGCTGCGCAGCTTTTCGTTATAGTCTTCAGGGTCTGTGTCAGACATTTTGGTATCATCTTGGTACAAAGTGAAATCCATACTGTCTACATTCAGCGGCTCTTTCCCTGTGTTTTTCACAGCGACATTGACTTTTAACACAAGCTGGCCATCTGTAGTGGACTTATCATATTTAGACGGCAGTGTATAAGAGACATCTTTGAGTTTGACTTGAGCTATATCTGAGCTTTTTTCTGTTTCTGACTCTTTCTTCTCCGCGCTTGTTTTGCTTCCGGAACAAGCGGCTGTAAACATCATCAGCAGAAGAATTAGGAAAACAGCTTGCGTTTTTTTCTGGAACATTCTTTTTCCTCCTCAAGTGGTTTTGGGTAAGGGAGTCTTTTGTCTTTGAGAAATGGATCTTTTTGAATGGATTAGCATCAAATAACCAAAAAAATCAGTTCTTTTCTCACGGTTTTCACCGGGTTTTATGGAAACTCCGCCCTTCTTTGTTATAAATGGACCTATAAAAGTTACAACGGATTTAATTTTAAGATTATTGGCTTTTATATTGAATAGGTTCATCATCCTATTTTTGGTGAAAAATGTTCTGGTAAAACTGGTAAACTCAGAAATTTGTGTATTTTAGACTATTACTTTTTGATTAGTTAGAGGGGGCGTCTTGTTGAACAAAGAGGAAATGAAACAAAAAGCACTGGAAATCGGCCGGGTTCCGGAACACTTAAAACTGGAAATTGAAGATTATGGCGATGATGAGAAAAGAACCTATTTTTGTTGGGTAGATCCTCACGATGAACACATCGGCATTATCGTGGAACTTGATCCGGACGGGCAGCTTACATCCCTTTCCCGTGATATTGAGCCTGAGAGCAAAAAAAGGCTGTCTGAAGAGCAATTAGAGAATATCATGCGCCAATTTGTCGAGACTCATTATCCCGGAGCGCTCTCTGCCTTTGTCCGTGATGAAAATGACTGTACCTCCGACGATAAGGTGAGATTTTCATATGTTCAAATAGAGGACGGTCTTCCTCTTCCCATGAGCGGATTTATGGCGGATATCACCTTATCAGGCGAGATCATTTACTTCTGCTATTACGGGAAAGCGGGCAGCATCATCAAACCAAAGCGGATCGCTGATGATGAGGAGGCACTTGCCTTTATCAAGAAGGATGTGGAGTTCAACCTATTGTTTGAAGTTCTCAATCGTTCTGTTTACAAAAACGGGGACGATCAGCCGCATTTGGTGTATGAGCCTGAATGCAGAGCCATCACCGTGCCCGCGGATTTGATTCAAGAAGAACGAGTATTTGATGACGATGACAGGGAGCGTGAAAGCTTTCCTCTCCCTTTATTCGAAGACATTTATGAAAAGGCTGATCTAAGCAGCATGATCGGCATCGAAAAAGAGTTTGTCAAAGAGCGGGAAGCGGATTTGGGAGACGGGAAAATCGGGACCATTTGGCGGAATCCGGATGATCCTGAATATCAGCCGGCGGATAAAAGCATGGACAGCTGGTTTAGAGGACGGATTCATCAAGTGCTGAAAACCATCCATAACAAAGATACCGGAAAACTCGAAGGTGTCATGTCATTTATAGAGAAAAAAGGGCCGTTGACAGTAACTGAGGCAGAGTGCGAAAAAATTGCGATTCGCTTCCTGTTTGCTTTATTTCCGAATGCCGATCAATATTTTAAGATCAGGTACGACGAACCGGATGAAGAAGAAAACGCAGTCGCTGGTTTTACATTTGAAGCGCACTGTCATGGAGTTCCGCTCCGGTTTGGACAGACCAGAATCTGCGTCAGCCGCCAGACCGGCCGCATTACCGTTTATATGGGACCGGATATTGACCCGAAGGAGCTGGAAACTATTCATCCGGTTCCGGCTATTTCAGCAGAACAAGCGAAGTCTATCTTCTGGAAGCATTTTAAAGTTGAGCTTAGTTGGGAGAGGGAATACCGTGATGATGAAGAAAACAGCTACCGGCTCGTCTACAAGCCGGTGTATCCGCGTTTTATTGAAGCCCATACAGGAGAGCCAGTGTTGAGTGTCTGGTAAAACAGTGAAAAGCCACACAAATGCCGCAAATATATAAGATGACGTGTGATGAAAGTAACAGAAAGAATATTAAAGAATAAAGACAATAATATAAAAGGACCTTTCTTCACTTTAAATGAAGAAGGGTCCTTTTATATAATAAACAGGATTCTCTTTGTCGTAGACTCTTTTGAAAGGATGACTTCATTGGTTAATAAACAGCTGAAAAAGAAGGCGCAAGGAATCGGGAATGTACCGCCGCATTATGAGCTTGAGATAGAAGATTACGACCAAAAGCAAAAGAAAAAGGGGCAGGCGTACTTCATCTGGAAGGACCCTAAAGATCCTGAAAAGCACATTACAGTTGAACTTGGAAATGACGGCGCTTTGCTCACCTTTTCAACAACCGTGCGCTCCGAGGCAGACAAAAAGCTCCCGGATGCCGAGCTGAAGCTGAAGGCTCTTCAATTTGCTGCTGCCAACCATCCCGGCACATTTATGAAATTTCATTTTCAGGGCAAGGAAGAACGGGGGCAACGCATCCGTTTTATATATGCCAAAATGGAACTGGGGCTTCCGCTTCCCAATTCAGGCTTTTTGATTGATATGACACGCAGCGGACAGATTGTCCATTTTTTATATTACGGAGAAGGGCATAAAGCCGAAGTTCCAAAGGAATTTGTAGCAAAAGAGAAGGTTGTGTCCCATTACGTAAATACAATGTCTTTGCGGCTGATGTACGATGTCATAGATGGCGAACAGGCACCAAGGCTTCTGTATGAACCGATTCTGCCGGGATACAGCTATCCCGCCGATGTAGACGAAATCGTTCCCGACCAGCATATCGCTGATGAAAGAATAGAAAACGGGACGCCCCTGCCGACGCTTCAGAACACGGAAAAAATCGATATATATACGATGCTGGGCTTCACCCATGATATGCAGAAAGTCAGTGAAAAGGACTTTGGAGAAGAAATGGGAAGCACGTGGCGCGAAGGAACTGCGCCGGAGCGGAAGGATTTAAGCATAGGGAGTTATTTTGAAACGAGAAATAAAAACACAATCAAAATCAAAACGGACAAAAGAACAGGGAAGTTAAAAGCAGCGCTCTCTTTTATGGAACAGCGGAACAACCGCCAATGCTCAACAGAAGAATGCCAAAGGACAGCGCTTCAATTTTTATATTTGCTCTATCCTAGAGCGGCTGAGTTTTTCAAAGTGAATCCCATCCTAATTGATGAAAGAGGGAGGGTCCGCAATCATTTTTCTGTCTGGTATAAAGAAGTGCCGCTGCGGTTCGGTGCTGCCCGAATCATTGTCAATCCGGAAACCGGAATGATAGATGCTTTTATGGCGCCGGATATTGATCCTGAACAATTAGAAACAATCAATCACAGGCCGGATGTTTCAGCTCAAGAAGCGAGAGAAACGTTTTTAGCCGCTTTTGATGTGAAGCTGGAATGGCAGCCTGATTTTACAGCGGGCAGCGTTCAGCATTACAAGCTGGTGTATAAGCCTGTTTGTCCTTCCTACATTGATGCGCACATAAGGAAAAAGAAAAGGCTGTGAGGGTGTCTAGTCAGGAATCATCTGCAAGTGGGGGTAGTCCTTGAATCGTCTCCAGTCCCCGCCCCACTCAAAACCGAGCTTCTTAGCAATCTCGACAACCTCCACCCAATCTGATTGACCGTTTTGATTGCCGTCATATTCTATGTCCCAAATGATGCTGCCATCCTTTTTTTGCAGGGCGAAATCTATGGCTAAACCATAGTTATGATACGATTCTCCTCCTCTTGCATAGGTGACAATATTCCCTTCTTTTGTACGCCCCTGTTTATATAATTCGTCTTGTTCCTTAAAGGACCTGAATCCTTCTGTAATGACAACGTTAATGCCTTTTTTCGCCGCTGCGGCCTTGAGAGCATCGGCGTTCTGTTTCACAATCGGATGAAGATCCGAAGGGACAGGCATATTCTGCAGGGCGTTTTGAGAATGCCATTCGTTTCGTATATAACTAAAACACAGATCAAGAAGAAACAGAATACATAAGATAACGGATATTTTTGCGGATAATTTCATATCGGTCTCACTTTCTCATGATGTGCTGAATGTTTTCGCTTTTAAGTGATTGACTCTCTCTAAAAGAGAACAGCTATGATAAAATATAACATAAATAGTAGCAGGAGGAAGGAGGCAGATAGATGAGAGCAAAGATTCCATCTGAGGAAGTAGCAGTAAAGCTAAACGAATGGTACAAGCTCATTCGCGCATTTGAAGCAGATCAAGCAGAAGCGTTAAAGCAGGAGATCGAATACGATTTAGAAGACATGGAAGAAAATCAGGACTTGCTTTTATATTTTTCTTTGATGGAATTCCGGCATCGAATCATGCTGGATAAGCTGATGCCGGTGAAAGACAGCGACACCAAGCCTCCGTTCTCTGATATGCTGAACGAAATTGAAAGCAATCAGCAAAAACTCACAGGCTTATTGGAATACTACTTTTATTATTTCAGAGGGATGTACGAATTTAAACAGAAAAATTTCATATTAGCGATTGACCATTATAAACATGCCGAGGAAAAGCTTGAGTATGTCGAGGATGAGATCGAAAAAGCTGAGTTTCTTTTTAAGGTTGCAGAAGTGTATTATCACATCAAACAAACGTATTTTTCCATGAATTATGCGAGCCAGGCGCTTGATATCTATACGAAGTATGAGCTGTACGGGCGCCGCCGCGTGCAGTGTGAATTTATCATTGCCGGAAATTTGACCGATGTTTATCATTATGAAAAAGCGCTGATACACTTGTGCAGTGCCTTAGATCATGCGAGGCAGCTTGAAGAATCGTATATGATCGCCGCTGCCCATTACAATGTCGGACACTGTAAGTACAGTCTGGGAGATTTCAATGAAGCGGAGGGCTATATCAAAACAGCCGCCGCCATTTTTGAGAGGCACAGCTTTCAGCAGGCCGTTCAAGCCGTTTTTTCACTGACCCATATCTACTGTAAACAGGCAAAATACGACAAAGCGGCAGAAGCATATGACCGCGGGATCAAGAGCGCTGCTGAATGGGCAGATGACATGTACTTGACGAAATTCCGCCTCATTCAAGAGCTTTATCTTGGCAGCGGCGACTGGAAGGTGCTTGAAGAATGCTTCGACCTGCTGGAATCCCGCCAGCTTCTTGCCGATGCTGAAGAACTGCTGCATGATACAGCGGAACATTTCAATCAGCAAGAACGTTACGAGTCCGCCGCTTTCTTTTACCGCAGGCTGATGAATATTAAAAAGAAGCTTGCTGAGCAGCGTTTTCGATAGAAAATGGCAGAGAACATACAGGTTCTCTGCTTTTTTATGCTGTTTTCAACCCGGAAAAATGGGGTATTTTCCACTGCATAATGGAAAATCAGAGGAGGATATCGTTTATGTATAAAGATTTAACCGGAAAAACAGCGATCGTGACAGGTTCTTCAAAAGGAATCGGGAAAGCCATTGCGGAACGGTTCGGGCAGGAGAAAATGAATGTTGTTGTGAATTATCACAGCGACCCGTCTGGAGCCGATGAAACGGTGGACATCATTAAGCATAACGGAGGGAAAGCCGTCGCAGTTGAGGCGGACGTGTCAAAAGAAGAAGGGATTCAGTCGCTCTTGGACACCGCTTTAGGGCATTTCGGCACGCTCGATGTTCTGGTGAACAACTCGGGTTTTAACGGCACGGAAGCTATGCCGCATGAGATGAGTCTTGAAGATTGGCAGAGAGTCATTGATGTCAACATCACCGGAACCTTTCTGGGAGCAAAAGCAGCCCTTAGCCACATGATGAAAAACAACATCAAAGGAAACGTGCTGAATATTTCGAGCGTTCACCAACAGATCCCGCGCCCCGTCAATGTTCAGTATTCCACGTCGAAAGGCGGCATCAAGATGATGACAGAAACGCTTGCGCTCAATTATGCGGATAAAGGAATTCGCATCAACGCAATAGCGCCCGGCACCATTGCCACAGAATCAAATGTGGATACGAAAAAGGAAGAGAGCAGACAAAAACAATTGAAAAAAATCCCAATGAATGCCTTCGGAAAGCCGGAAGAAGTGGCAGCAGCAGCGGCTTGGCTCGTATCTGAGGAAGCGAGCTATGTGACCGGCACCACACTCTTCGTCGACGGCGGAATGACACTCTATCCGTCTCAGTTTGAATGAAACATAAAACAGGGGGATTGCGGGATGAAGACAGACTGGTGGAAGGATGCGGTGGTCTATCAAGTTTATCCGAGAAGCTTTCAGGACAGCAATGGAGATGGAATTGGAGATTTGCGGGGAATTATTTCCCGCCTTGATTACATAAAGGAACTCGGAGCAGACGTGATTTGGATTTGCCCGATTTATCCTTCTCCGAATGTTGATTACGGCTATGATGTGACAGATCATAAGACGATTATGGATTCATACGGAACGATGGACGATTTTCACGAGCTGCTTGACCAGGTTCATCAGCGCGGATTAAAGCTGGTGATGGATTTTGTGTTAAATCACACCTCGGTCGAGCACCCGTGGTTTAAAGAAGCGGAGCTGGACAAAAACAGCAAATACCGCAGCTATTACATTTGGCGCCCCGGCACAAAGAACGGCCCGCCGACGGACTGGTTGTCTGACTACGGATGCCCGGTCTGGCAATACGAGGAGCACACGGGAGAATATTATCTCCATATGAATGCCGTCAAACAAGCTGATTTAAATTGGGAACATCCTGAGGTGCGCCAAGCGGTATTTGAGATGATGAGATTTTGGCTTGATAAAGGGGTGGACGGGTTACGGATTGATCAGCTCCATCTCATCTCTAAGAAAGAATATCTTCCTTCGTATGAGGACTATATCAACCAGCGGGCAGAGCCGAAGTCTTTCCAGCCAAATGGCGAACGGATTCATGACTATTTAAAAGAAATGACAGATAAAGTATTTTCTCAATATGATGTCATGTCCGTCGGAGAGGCAGGAAGCGCCACACCGGAGGAAGGCCTGAAGTATACGGGAACAGATAAGCATGAACTGAACATGATTTTTCACTTTCAGCATATGGAGCTTGACCAGCAGCCGGGAAAAGAACATTGGGATGTAAAACCCCTTGAGCTTTCTGATTTAAAGTCTGTTTTGACAACATGGCAAAAGAAGCTTGAATATGAAGGGTGGAATACATTGTTTTGGTGCAACCATGATCAGCCCCGGATTGTGTCCAGGTTCGGAGACGATGGGGAATACCGGAAAGAATCCGCGAAAATGCTGGCCGCCGTTCTTTATTTCATGAAGGGCACGCCGTATATTTATCAAGGAGAAGAAATCGGGATGACAAACGCGCCGTTTACCCGAATTGAGGACTACAAAGATATCCAAACGGTCAATATGTATCATAAACGGGTGTTTGAAAAAGGTTATGATCCAGAAGATGTGATGAGATCGATCTTAGCTAAGAGCCGGGATCACGCCCGGACGCCGATGCAGTGGAGCAGCGGCAAGAATGCCGGATTTACTGACGGCACGCCTTGGCTGAAGGTCAACCCAAACTTCTCGTCCATCAATGCGGAGGAAGCCCAGACAGACCCTGATTCAATTTTAGCCTATTACAAAAAGCTGATCAGCCTGAGAAAGCAGTACGCTGACCTCATGAAAGGAAGCTATGATCTTTTGCTTCCGGATGATCCGCAGCTGTTTGTATACATGAGAGAAAATGGAAAACAGCAGCTTTTGTCGGTCAATAACTTTTCAAAAGAGCAGGCTGTTTTCCGTTGGCCTAAGCATTGCGGAAAGGATCAGGCATCCTTGCTTCTCAGCAATTATAAAAACAACGGTGATCTGGCTGACGAAATGGTGTTTCAGCCTTACGAGAGCAGAGTATATCTTCTGGACAAAACAATCAAATGACTCAGCCCGCCCGGCTTTTTAGCCGGGTTTTTTAAGTACATATATTCGCCCCATAGACGGGAAGAATAACATTAAAACGAAAATTACTCTTGCAAAACGTAATGACTTCGGTTTATTATGATATAGGATTACAAAATCGTTATCATTTTGATTTAAAGTTCATGTGAAAAAGAGGGGATATACGATATGTTTAAAAAATGGAGCGGCTTGTTTGTGATTGCAGCGTGCTTTTTATTAGTCGCAGCATGCGGCAATTCATCAACAAAAGGGTCGGCGGATTCTAAGAGTGATAAACTGCACATTGTCACAACGTTCTACCCGATGTATGAATTTACGAAACAAATTGTAAAAGATAAAGGAGATGTGGATTTGTTAATTCCATCTTCCGTTGAACCGCATGATTGGGAACCGACGCCAAAAGACATTGCCAACATTCAAGATGCTGATTTGTTCGTTTATAATAGTGAATACATGGAGACTTGGGTTCCGTCAGCTGAAAAAAGCATGGGCCAAGGCCATGCCGTTTTCGTCAACGCGAGCAAAGGCATTGATTTAATGGAAGGTTCGGAAGAAGAAGAACACGAAGAGCATGAAGAACACGGAGAACACGAGGAGCATGAGCACAGCCACAGCCATAGCCATGCAATGGACCCTCACGTATGGCTCAGCCCTGTTCTGGCGCAGAAGGAAGTTGAAAATATTACGGCGCAAATCGTAAAGCAGGACCCGGATAACAAAGAATACTATGAGAAAAATAGTAAAGAATATATTGCAAAACTGCAGGATCTTGATAAACTATATCGTACAACCGTAAAAAAAGCGGTGAAGAAAGAATTCATCACACAGCATACAGCTTTTAGCTATTTGGCAAAAGAATACGGTCTGACACAGGTTCCGATTGCAGGGCTTTCGCCTGACCAAGAACCGAGCGCAGCCGACTTAGCAAAACTGAAAACGTATGCCAAAGAACATAACGTAAAAGTCATTTACTTTGAAGAAATTGCATCCTCAAAGGTAGCGGAAACGCTGGCCGGTGAAATCGGCGCAAAGACTGAAGTGCTCAATACACTGGAAGGCTTAAGCAAAGAAGAACAAGATAAAGGTTTAGGGTATATCGACATTATGAAACAAAACCTCGATGCCCTTAAAGATTCACTATTGGATAAATCATAAGATAGTGTGCGCCGGAGGGTGCACACTATTTCTTTGTGAGAAAGGAAGATTGACATGAATCTCGTCTCATTGAAAGATATCGTTTTCGGCTATTCCCATACGCCTGTTTTGGATAAAGTATCACTTGATATTGAAAGCGGTGAGTTTGTCGGCATCACGGGCCCAAACGGCGCCGCTAAATCGACGCTTATGAAAGTCATGCTCGGCATGCTGAAACCGTGGGAAGGCACGGTGACGATCAGTAAAAGGAATACAGAAGGAAAACGCCTGACGATAGGCTACGTCCCGCAGCAAATTTCCTCGTTTAATGCCGGTTTTCCAAGTACGGTGCTGGAGCTTGTGCAGTCAGGCCGATACACAAAAGGGAAATGGTTTAAACGTTTAAATGAAGAAGATCATATCGAAGTGGAAAAAGCGTTGAAAATGGTGGAAATGTGGGAGCTCCGCGATCGGAAAATCGGCGACTTATCAGGCGGACAGAAGCAGAAAATCTGTATCGCCAGAATGCTTGCCAGCAATCCGGATCTCTTAATGCTGGACGAACCGACAACAGCCGTTGACTATGACAGCAGAAAAGGATTTTACGAATTTATGCATCATCTCGTGAAAAATCACAACCGCACAGTTGTGATGGTCACTCATGAACAAAATGAAGTGCAGCAATTTTTAGATAAAGTGATTCGATTAGAGAGAGGAGAAAAAGGCGGATGGAAATGTTTGACTTGGAATTCATGCGACGAGCTTTTCTAGCAGGCGGCATGATCGCCATCATGGCCCCGATTTTAGGGGTTTATCTCGTTCTCAGAAGACAGGCCTTAATGGCTGACACACTATCACATATTTCATTGTCAGGTGTGGCCATCGGCTTTTTTCTCAGCACCAATATTACCGCGGCGAGCATCGTCGTCGTGACCGTCGGCGCAATCGGGATTGAATACATGCGGCGGGCATACCGGACATATTCAGAAGTGTCCATTGCCATCTTAATGGCGGCTGGTTTGTCCTTCGCGATGTTTTTAATCAGCCTTTCAAAAGGCACAGCCAATATGAGCATTGACCAATACCTATTTGGATCGCTCGTGACCGTAAACCAGCAGCAGGTCTATATTATCGGCATCATTACACTGCTGATCCTGCTTTACTTTATCGTACTGAGAAGACCGCTCTACCTGCTGACGTTTGATGAAGCAACAGCAAAAACGTCCGGAATCAATACAAACGTCCTGTCGATGTCATTCAGTATCGTCACAGGGCTGGCGATCTCAGTCATTATTCCGATCATCGGGGTTCTTCTTGTATCAGCCCTGCTCGTATTGCCGGCAGCATTCGCCATTAGAATTGCAAAAGGCTTTAACATGGTATTTATCGCAGCTATACTCATTTCGTTATTCAGCGTTTTTATGGGACTGACATCATCTTATCAGCTCGGAACGCCGCCAGGTCCGTCTATTACCCTGCTTTTGATCGTTCTGCTTTTGATTGGATTCGCGGTTCAGGGAGTTTGGACGTTTATAAAAAAAGAAGCCCTGCGTAAAAAAGGGCGCCGGTAACACGAAAAGCAGTTTTTCCATCGGAAAAACTGCTTTTTTTATAGAAACAACCCGGCAAGACGCTCATATGATTCCTTTTTCGCCTCAAAATCAAACACATTGCAAAGAACCATGATTTCATTTGTTTCATAACGGTCTGTGAGCTCTAAAAGCTGCTGTTTGACAGTGTTTGGAGAACCGATCACCATTCGCTTTCTGTTTTCTTCTATGAGCTTTTTATCGGACTCTGTGTAGGGATACGCTTTTGCTTCCCCGCTGCTCGGCACGCGGCTGTCCAAGCCTTTTCCGACGCGAAGAAGCCATAAATCCTGGCTTAACGCGAGCTCTTCTGCCTCCTCATCTGTTTTTGCGCAAATGACAAAAATCGTAAACAATGCGGCCGGAGACGAGAAATGAGCTGACGGCCGAAAGTTTTCCCGGTAAACACGAAATGCATTTTCTCCTCGCTCGGGGTTAATGAAATGCCCAAATACATATCCAATCCCCTGATGCGCCGCGCGTCTTGCGCTGTTTTCACCGAGACCGAGCACCCATAGCTCCGGTGCAGTGTCAATAAGCGGCGCCGCTTTGATTCCGGCATACGGATGCCCGGCAGGAAGCGAATTCGTGAGAAAATAAGAGACATCCTGCAGTTGTCTGTTGAAATCGGTTAAGCTTTTTTTCACCCCGTCCGTTAGCGCAAGGCGGGTTTTTGTCGTGCCGCCGGGGGAACGCCCGACACCGAGGTCAATCCGGTTGGGATACAGGGCCTCAAGCTGGCGAAAGGTTTCGGCCACTTTAAACGGGCTGTACTGGGGCAGCAGCACGCCGCCTGACCCGACACGGATCGTGTTTGTCTGTGCCGCGATGCGGGCGATCATAATTTCCGGCGCCGTGCTTGCCAGTCCTTTCGTGCTGTGATGTTCGGCAAACCAATAACGCTTATAGCCCCACTGTTCGCTTAATTGGGCAAGCTCAACCGAATGCTGAAGAGTTGTCACAGGGCTTTCTCCTTTAGAAACAGGTGCCTGGTCTAGTATGCTGAAATGAATCAAAAGGCCGCTTCCTTTCTGTCTGTTTTTAGAATGTGACACAAGAATAGGCAAAATGACTCGCTCACGTCAAATGGTTTGTTTTAGAATCACAATTCATATGATTTGCAAAAATCACATCAAATATGGAAATTTTTTTCGAGGATTTTCGTCAATTATTCTTAACTTTTATGAAACTTTGCTATAATAACAAACGTATCTATTAATAATTTACGGCATACTCATCTTCCCTTTGTACGTAAAAATAAATGTGACTATATTCACATCTTGATGATTAGGAGTGAATCGTGTGGCGATTTCTTTAGAAAAAGGACAGCGTATTGATTTAACAAAAGGAAAAGCGGGCTTATCAAAATTGATGGTCGGTCTCGGCTGGGACCCGGTTTCATCAGGCGGAGGCGGTTTTTTCGGAAAGCTGCTCGGCGGGGGCGGACCCAATGTCGACTGTGACGCTTCAGTATTGATGCTCGAAAACGGCAAATTCACCGATAAGAAAAATATCATCTATTTCGGCAACCTGAAAAGCCGCTGCGGCGGTGTCAAACATACAGGCGATAACCTGACAGGCGACGGTGCGGGTGATGACGAACAAATTATGATAGATTTGGAAAAAGTGCCTGCAAATATCGACAGGCTTGTATTTGTTGTTAATATTTATGATTGTGTCAGAAGAAAACAAGATTTCGGCATGATTCAAAATGCGTTTATCCGTGTGGTCGATCAATCTAAAAATGAAGAAATGCTCAAATACAATTTAAAAGACAATTATGCCGGCAGAACAAGCTTAATTACGGCTGAAATCTACCGCCAGGACGGCGAGTGGAAATTCGCGGCGATCGGTGAAGGCACAAACGATACGAGATTAGAAGATATTATCAGCAAATACGTATAAAAGAAAAAAGGAGTGGATGAAACATGGCAATTTCATTGGCAAAAGGACAAAAAGTAGATTTAACAAAAACGAATCCAGGTCTTTCAAAGGTTGTTGTCGGTTTAGGCTGGGATACGAATAAGTATGACGGCGGACATGACTTTGACCTTGACTCAAGTGTATTTCTTTTAGATGCGTCTGGAAAATGCGCATCTCAAAATGATTTTATTTTCTACAACCAGCTTGAAGGCGGCAATGGTTCAGTCGTTCATTCAGGCGATAACCTGACAGGTCTTGGCGAAGGCGATGATGAGAATGTAAAAGTGAATCTCAGCGCCGTACCTGCCAATATCGACAAAATCTCATTTGTCATCACGATTCACGAAGCGGAAGCGCGCAGCCAAAACTTTGGACAAGTGTCAAACGCGTTCGTTCGCATCGTCAATGAAGAAACAAATGAAGAGCTCATCCGTTACGATCTGGCGGAAGATTTCTCTATTGAAACAGCAATTATCGCTGGAGAGCTTTACCGACATAACGGCGAGTGGAAATTCTCCGCTATCGGCTCAGGCTACCAAGGCGGCCTTGCCCGCATCGCAACAGACTTCGGCTTGCAAGTTGGTTAGGACAGATTACGAAGAGCAGAAAGGAGAGAGGCAGTATGGCTATTCAATTAGCAAAAGGACAGCGTGTTGATTTAACGAAAACAAATCCGGGACTCACAAAAGCGGTGATCGGTTTAGGCTGGGATACAAATAAGTACTCAGGCGGACACGATTTTGACCTGGATGCTTCAGCTTTTTTAGTTGATGCGCATGACAACTGCGTGAATGATCTCGATTTCGTCTTCTATAATAACCTTGAGCATCCGAGCGGCGGTGTCATCCATACGGGTGACAACCGCACGGGTGAAGGTGACGGAGATGATGAGCAGCTCATCGTTGATTTTTCAAAAATCCCTGCTCACATTGAGAAAATAGGTATCACAGTGACCATTCACGACGCTGAAGCACGCAGCCAAAACTTCGGACAAGTTTCCAATGCGTTTGTACGCGTTGTGGACGAAGAGACGCAGAATGAACTTCTTCGCTTCGACTTGGGAGAAGATTTCTCTATTGAGACAGCCGTTGTCGTTTGTGAGCTTTACAGACACGGCGAGGAGTGGAAATTCAATGCGATCGGCAGCGGTTTTTCCGGCGGGCTGGCTGCATTGTGCCGGAACTACGGTTTGCAAGTGTAAGCGAGTGACAAATAGAGAAGTCACCGTTTTCAATTAATAGGAGGAAAAAATTTGGACTTTTTACATCATATCATGTCTACGTATGCTTCATTTTTCGATTGGAAAATGTGGGGGGAAGTGTTGTCTGATCCTGTTTCCTGGGGTCTGATTGGTTCTCTTGTTGTTTTGGAAGGCCTTTTATCGGCCGATAACGCGCTTGTTCTTGCGGTGATGGTCAAACACCTGCCGGAAAAACAGCGGAAAAAAGCGTTAACGTATGGTTTATTTGGAGCTTATATTTTCAGGTTTATTTTTATCGGGCTCGGTATGCTCCTCATCAAGTTTTGGTGGATCAAGGTGCTTGGCGCGCTTTATCTGGCTTGGCTCGTCATTAAGCACTTCTGGATCGGCGAAAAAGATGAGGAAACGGACGGCATGAAGAAAAACTCTTGGATGGTCCGCACGTTCGGTATTTTCTGGGCGACTGTTATTTCAGTTGAATTGATGGACCTTGCCTTCTCTGTGGACAGCATTCTGGCCGCATTTGCGGTATCTGAAAAAGTATGGGTGCTTCTGGTCGGCGGTATGCTCGGTATATTAATGATGCGTACAGTGGCAAAAGTATTCCTTGTACTGATTGATAAAATTCCTGAGCTGGAAAACACAGCATTCGTGTTAATCGGAATTATCGCGCTGAAAATGGCCGGGAGTGCCTTCCATTACGAAATGCCGCACTCTGTATTCTTCATTATCATTATCGCTGCTTTTGCGATTACATTTATCATTCACTATATCAACAAACAAAAGCAAGTGCGCGAACAGACAGCCGCGTCAAAAGAAGAATAAAACAAAACAAGGAGGGAGGTTTATGTCCTTCCTTTTTTGTTACAGAAAAGAGGTGACGTGTGTGCGGTATTTCCACTATTTATCAACACATCAAGAAGAAAATGTATTTTATCAAGCGCCGAAACAGGTCACGAAAGAGGCGCCTAAGAAGCTGCTTGAGCACGCACTGGGGGCCGTATTATATATGCCGGCAACCCGCCCGGACATAGCGGCGATGATAACGGAACACAAATATGAGGATTTATCATCTATTGTTTTCTGTCTGGAGGATGCGATTGGAGATCATGAGGTCAAGCGGGCTGAACATAATGTGAGCCGCCAATTAGAGTTGATTGAGCAGGCGATCCAGCACCGCAAGATAAAGCCGGACCATCTCCCGTTTATGTTTGTGCGTGTACGGTCTCCGAAACAGCTGCTGCAATTAGCCGATACCCTGAAACCTGCACTCCATTTGTTAACAGGATTTGTCTTCCCAAAATTCTCAGCGGAAAACGCCCGTGACTATGTTGAAGCACTTGAAGGCATATCCGGTGACATGACGGTGCCGCTTTACGGCATGCCGATATTGGAAACACCCGATTTGTTAATGAAAGAGACAAGGGCTGCTGCTTTGTCTGAAATTAGTATGATTTTGCATCAGCATCAGGACTTGATCTTAAATGTGCGGATCGGTGCGACTGATTTATGCGGATTATACGGCATCAGAAGAAAGTCGGAGCAAACGATATATGATATCCGTATGATTGCGGACTTTATGTCAGATATCATCAATTACTTCGGCCGGGAGTTCGTTATTTCAGGCCCTGTATGGGAGTATTTTCAGGCATCGCAAAAGCCCCATCTGCTATCGGCGCACCCGCCAGTTGAGCTGAATGAGTATGTAAAAGGTTTGGTGAAGGAAACCGAACTTGACATCGCCAACGGCATTCACGGAAAAACGGTCATTCATCCGACCCATCTCAAAATTGTAAACAGCCTGTATGTTGTAACAAAGGAAGACTATATGGATGCGTTAAGCATTATTCATCACGGAAACGGTTCAATCGGCGTGATGAAAAGCCATTTTTCTAACAAAATGAATGAAATCAAGCCTCATATGAAATGGGCTGAAAAAATCTTATTAAAATCAGAAATTTATGGGGTGTATCATGAAAACCGATCTTTCACCGATTTGCTCAACGAACAGCAAAACCCTTCAAATATTGGACAATATGGCGGTTGATCTGTCGGTCACAGACAACCCGCTTTTCATACCTGAACAAGCATTATTCGAGATGGCGGCAAGAGTGAATAAAAAAAGGGGCTTTTTATTTGTCAGCAAAGTGCTGGGCAAACATATCCCGGTTCACCCGCTGAAGCCGCTTTTAGCGTCCGGGCTGCTTGCCTTGGAATACGCTGAGCGGAAAACCGGACAGGAGCTAAAGGAAAAAAACGAGATCTTGAACGGACTTCTTTCAGAAACGGAAAGCGAGCTTCAAGCTGCTTATCAAACGCTTCAACAGCACCCTGTTACACTGGACGAAGCGCCGCTTGTAATCGGGTTTGCGGAAACGGCGACGGCGCTTGGACACGCGGTTTATGATTGCATTGAACAAGCGTCGTTTGTCCATACAACACGTGAACAGATCCGAAACACAGAGCCTTCGATCACATTTGTGGAAGAGCATTCCCATGCCACTGATCAGCTGTGTTACGCAGAACCAGATATGATGAACAACAGCTGTCCGATTCTTCTTGTAGATGATGAAATCACCACAGGGAAAACCGCATTACATATGATTCGGGATATCCAATCCAAATTTCCGCGCAAAGAATACGCTGTCCTGTCTTTATTGGATTGGCGGACGGAGGAGCATAAGAAGGCATACGCAGAGGCTGAACGGGAATTAGGCGTCACAATTTCAACCGTTGCTTTATTATCAGGGCGGATTTCCTTTAAGGGTGTGCCGTTGTCCGAGTCCTCCTGCAACTACAGCCCGAAGCCGCAAGGAACAGCGATAAACAGAACGGACATTGATATATCGGATTTCTTCACATCCGTTCCTTATCAGCCGGAAACATCCGCAAACGTTCATTCTTACGTGAAAGAAACAGGGCGATTCGGCGTAAAGCCGTCTGAGCGAAAGGCTGTTCACGAAGCTTGCCGCCAAGCAGCGCTTTACATCGAACAATATCGGAAGGGCAAAAGAACACTCGTGCTTGGAACGGGAGAGCTGATGTATCTGCCAATGAAAATCGCCTCAAAGCTTGGCGGTTCGGTTTCCTATCACTCTACCACGCGCAGTCCGATTCACCCGGTTGCAAAACAAGGTTATGCCGTGCAAAACGGTTATTCATTTATGAATCCGGAAGATGAGGCGGTTCGCCATTTTGTCTATAACCTTCCTGCCGGAGCGTATGACGAAGTCTTTTTCTGTCTGGAAAAGAACGTTTCGGATGAGGCGTTACAGCCGATTTTTGATATTTTCAAAGAAAAAGAAGTGCCTCATATCCACATTGTAACTCTCTCAGGAAAGGCGTGATCTGATTTGAAAGACGTTATTGACCGTATTGGGAGCTATCCAGAAGAAGATGTGACCTTTCTATTAAAAGACTTGTCCGCTGTATCCATTGAAAAAAGTACGGAAGAACGGGAGAAGTCAATTCAAAGCGGCATCCATTATTCAGAAATGCTGCCGATCGAATACAAGCCGACAGATGAATACATGAAACTGTTTTATGCCTCGCTGGAAGACAGCAAACAGAAGGTCGCATTAGCGGCGGGAGTTGTTGCGGAGCAGATTTATAAAAAAAGCGGGAAAGATGCGGTTTTGTGCAGTTTGGCAAGAGCGGGCACGCCGATCGGTGTCCTGATCAAACGTTATATCAAAATGAAGTATCATGTCTCGCTGCCGCACTACAGCATCTCTATCATTCGGGACAGGGGAATTGATGAAAATGCCTTGCATTATATGTTGAAGCATCATCCGGATGGCAAGGTTGCGTTTATCGACGGATGGACAGGCAAAGGCGCCATCACGAAAGAACTGATCCGCTCTGTAGAACGCTTTAATCAACGCTTTGGAACAAGGCTGTCTTCTGAAATCGCGGTGCTTGCCGATCCGGGGCATTGCGCGGATATTTATGGAACGAAGGAAGACTTTCTGATTCCTAGCGCCTGCCTCAACTCTACTGTATCAGGACTGGTCAGCCGCACGGTTTTAAATGAAACATGGATCGGGCCGGCTGATTTTCACGGGGCGAAATATTATAAAGAGCTCAGCGAAGAGGATGTATCCAATCTCTATATTGAAACGATAGCGGAGCAATTTCCGTCTATTCATAAAGAAGCAGAACGCCTGGCACTTAGGCTGCAAAACGATCGTGTGAAACCAGATTGGAACGGTCTAGCTTCCATTGAGACTATCCAAAAGCAATTCGGCATCAGCAACACAAATCTGATTAAGCCGGGTGTTGGGGAAACGACCCGCGTGCTTTTGCGAAGAGTGCCTTGGAAAATACTCATTCAGCCGGGTGCTGAAGAAGCATTGCAGCATATTTTATTGCTTGCGAAGGATCGGGGCGTGCCTGTGGAAGAATACAAGAATATGTCATATCGCTGCTGCGGGCTGATTCGTCCGGCGGAGAAAAGCCTATGAACGCATTCGCCAGTGATTTAGACAGAACATTAATTTACTCGAGGCGCATGATCAGCAATCCTGATAAGGAAGCGGGGGTTGAGCTGATAGAAACACTGAACGGCCGTGACATCTCTTATATCTCGGGAGTGACAAAAGAGAACGTAAGGCAAATTCAGAAGGATCACTATTTTATTCCTGTCACCACACGCACAAATGAGCAGTATCAGAGAATTGTTTGTTTTCAGCAGGACATTGTGCCCGAATATGCTGTGACTACGAATGGCGGCTGTATTTTAAAGGACGGCCAGCCTCTGAAAGAGTGGGACGAGTTCATAAAAGAGCAGCTCGCATCGTGTCTGCCGATTGAGGCTATGCTGAGAGAAATCGCAAGTCTGTCTGTAGCACAAGCGGTTGAAAGAACCCGAACGGCACATCATTATTTTGTCTATCTTATCTTGAACGAAGAGAAAATAGCCGGCATCGATCCCGCTGCTGTGAAGGAGTGGGGGGCTGAAAAAGGATGGCAGGTATCCCTGCAGGGGCGAAAGCTTTACTTTATTCCGAAGCCGCTTAATAAATGGAGGGCGGTCGAATATCTGAAATCGAGGCTTTCGCTTGATGAAATCTATACAGCGGGAGATTCGCTGCTGGATCTTGAACTGATTCAGGAAGCTGATTTCGGCATCGCGCCCGCTCATGGCGAGGTGCTGCGCCACTGTCCGGAATTACGCAAAACGAAAGCAAGCGGCATGATGGCAGGTGAAGAAATCACAGCGTCTGTTTTATCCCGAATAACCCGATTAAAACAAGTATAATGCATACAAACAGACCAGAAAGGAGGATATGATGAGACAAGAAGAGTTAATCATTCATAAAACAGTTCCCGCCGACGGTGATTGGAAAAACATGTTGTTTCAGACGCTGCCCGAGCGGGACCGCTATGAGAAGGAACACGGGCTGTCTTTTTCGAGGCTCGCCGGACAAATACTGGGTACGCCCATAGATGAAACGGACTATTATAACGATTTGTATGAGCTGTCGGTTAAGGATCATATTTATATCTTAAGCGAGACGCTTGATAAAACGATCGCGCCGGAAACGTTTCAGGCGCTTCAGCATATTCATTCCATCAACCAGAAAGAAAAAGGGCTGTCGGTCAGCCGTTTTGTCGCCTTTCTGGACGGGGAGCAGCTGATTGCGAAGCATACAAACCCCCTCATGCACCGCCATTTGAGAAAAGCATTGATGACGCTTTTACATACCTTTGCAGACCATCATGAGCAGGGGCTGAATCATCCTGATTTTCGCAGAGTATTGCTTGATGTCTCTAAGTTTTCTTTGAATCACCTGAATCCTTGGCTGGAAAAAACCGATATAGAACGGGAGATGCCAAAAGTTGTTTGGTACGGAGACGCAACGAAGAGTCAGCTCTATTTCTTATATTATCTGATGTTAGCCGGCTGCGATGTCCTATTGTTCCATCCGGCGGGAACCGATCAGCTGGCGCTTGTCGATCCGAAGCAGGAGCTCAGTTTTACGGAAAAGCTCCCTGATGTTTCGGAGCTTCAGCCGTTTCCAAAAGAAAAACCGGATCGGAAATCAACAGTAGCCTACCGCTCAACAAAGGAAATTGAACATGTGCTGAATCATGAGGAATCCATGCTGTACAAGCCATGGCAATTCAGGGATCATACACCGATGTCTGTTACGCTGAAAACGACCTATGATGAACTGTTTTTAATCGCAAAAGAGCGGGCCTTCATTCGGCCGAATTTCAAAGCCGATAAACATTCCATTGAGATTCCGAATGTATTCGCCAAAATCATGGGCGTGTCGAAAGACCATAAAGAATATTGGAATAGGCTTCATACATTAGAGGATTATCAGGAAACAGAAATGGTAAGAAGCTTTCCGTTTACAGAAGAAATCAAATCGAACTATCAATTTCATTACAGCCACGCGCTAGACCATGAAGGGAACATTGATCCGGACAAGCTGATGGCAAGCAATGTGTGGCAGTACAAGCAGCTTCCGGCGGGCGTTCAGGCTGCCATTGCCAAAACGATTTCGAGAATGTGCAGGCACCCGCGTCTTAAAGCTTTGCATCAGGAACAAGTCAAGGATGTTCAAATTTACTTGTTTAAACAAACAACGAACCTGTCTGCTAAGCTGCTGAAATTGATTCAAATGTTCGACTATGCGCAAACTGTTCCGAAACTCGTTTTATATCATACGGAAATGAGCGGCGGACTCACGCGTTCAGATGCTGCCGCCCTGCTGTTCCTGAATGAAATCGGAATCGATATCATCATGTATAACCCTCCCGGCCATCAAGACATTGAGCAGTTTATTGAAGAGGATCAGTATGATATCCACTGGCTGGACGACATGGTGTTTCAGCAGGACTATAAGGAGCCTTCACTTGTAAAAAGGCTGTTCAGAACGATTACCCAAAAGTAAGGAGAGAAGAAAAGCATGACAACAGAAAATCAAAACCCGCTTATTCTTGATAAAAACGAAGAAATTTCCCAGCAAAAAGCTGACGATATCCGTCTGCAGCTCCGCCAGGAACCAGAGGTGAAACGGCTAGTACAACAAATTGACGTTAAAAACCAAATGGAGCTGCTTGAGTACGGAAAGGAGCCGGCCGTTGAAATCTCTAAGTTCTCTGACCGCATCTTGGGGATGATGAAAACGACAAGCGTGACAGACTCAGGCACGATGCTGACCCAGCTTGGAAAAATCATGGACCGTTTTGACAAAAACGATTTTGACGAGCCAAAGGGACTGATGGCTAAAATTTTCAAACGCGGCGGCAGCATGATTGAGAAAATCTTTAAAAAGTACCAGACGCTCGGCGGAGAAATTGAAAAAATCAACGTTGAGATTTCTAAATATAAAGATGAGATGACCAAAACAAACTATACGCTCGATGAAATGTATGAAAACAATATTAATTACTATATGGAGCTTGAAAAATACGTTGTTGCCGGACAAATGAAGTTGGAAGAGATGCAGTCCATTCTCCCTTCATATGAAGAAAAAGCAGCAAGCGGAAATCAGCTTGCGCAAATGCAGCTTGATACGCTGCGCAACGGCATTCAGGCGCTTGAGGAGCGGGTATACGACCTTGATATGGCGCGAATGGTGGCGCTTCAAACTGCACCGCAAATCCGCCTTCTTCAGCGCGGTAATGCGAAGCTGATCGGAAAAATCAACTCCGCTTTCATCATCACCATTCCGATTTTCAAAAACGGCATTATTCAGGCTGTCACAGTAAAACGGCAAAAGCTTGTGGCTGACTCTATGAGCGAGCTTGACCGCCGGACAAACGAGATGCTGAAACGAAATGCGGAAAACATCTCGAGCCAGAGTGTTGAAATTGCCAGAATGGCCGGCAGACCAAGCATAGATATTGAAACGATTGAATCGTCTTGGAACACGATCGTCAGCGGTATGCAGGAAACAAAACAAATTGAAGAAGAAAACAAACGCCTCCGCGAAGATGGTGCAAGACGAATTGCCGAGCTTCAGGATAATATTAAAAAAGCAGCATTGCAGCAATAAAAAGCCCCCCCGCTTGTGAAATATAAGCGGGGGTTTTTTATTTACACCATTTAGTTAATGACATTGTGTAAAGACAGTTGTAAACTTAAACGGTAATCATTTTGCATATCAGAGGTGTTGACTATGGGAAAACAACAGCCTATATCCCAGCGTAAGCTGCTGGGTGTCGCCGGTTTGGGGTGGCTGTTTGATGCAATGGATGTCGGAATATTATCATTTATTATCGCCGCGCTCCACGTGGAGTGGAATCTTGCGCCTGAAGAAATGAAATGGATTGGAAGCGTGAATTCCATCGGCATGGCTGTGGGTGCGTTTTTATTTGGTTTGCTGGCTGATCGAATCGGCCGAAAAAAAGTGTTTATCATTACCCTTTTGTGCTTTTCCATCGGAAGCGGCATTTCAGCTTTTGTGACAAGCTTATCTGCATTCCTTATTCTGCGTTTTGTTATTGGGATGGGCCTTGGCGGCGAGCTGCCAGTCGCTTCAACACTTGTATCTGAAGCGGTTGCGCCTGAAAAGCGGGGCAGAGTGATTGTGCTTCTGGAAAGCTTTTGGGCAGTAGGCTGGCTTGTAGCAGCACTGATTTCTTACTTTGTGATACCAAGCTTCGGCTGGCAGGCCGCACTGCTGTTGACGTCGCTGACTGCTTTTTATGCTCTGTACTTGCGGACGAGTCTGCCAGATTCGCCGAAATATGAGTCGCTTTCTGCTAAAAAGACATCGGTATGGGAGAATGTCAAAAGCGTTTGGGCAAGACGGTACATACGGTCGACCGTGATGCTGTCGATCGTTTGGTTCTGCGTGGTGTTTTCTTATTACGGCATGTTCCTATGGCTGCCTAGTGTCATGCTGCTCAAAGGCTTCAGCATGATTGAAAGCTTTGAATACGTCCTGCTGATGACGCTTGCTCAGCTTCCGGGCTATTTTTCTGCTGCGTGGCTGATCGAAAAAGCGGGACGGAAGTGGATACTCGTCTTTTACCTGATTGGTACAGCAGGAAGTGCCTATTTCTTCGGAACGGCGGATTCATTAGGCCTTCTGCTTACAGCTGGAATGCTGTTATCGTTTTTCAATCTTGGTGCGTGGGGCGTGCTGTATGCCTATACACCGGAGCAATACCCGACAGCGATTCGCGCCACAGGTTCAGGGACGACAGCGGCGTTTGGAAGAATCGGCGGTATCTTCGGGCCGCTGCTCGTCGGAACGCTCGCCGCTCGCCATATTTCGTTTTCAGTGATTTTTTCAATCTTTTGCATTGCGATCTTGCTCGCGGTTGCTTGTATTTTGATTATGGGAAAAGAAACAAAACAAACTGAGCTTGAATAGGAAAAGCACCTCGCGATTGAGGTGCTTTTTTACATTTGAACCCGGGCTGCGGATCATCGTTTCCCGGCTTTACTGTTTGTCTGGCAGAGCGCCATGGCAGTATAAACAGAATCGTGTAACGTACCGAAACGGTGTGTGTTGATATAAAAAACCTGCAAGACATGTGCCGACAGTGGTGCTTCGCCGCAAAATGGATTGAAAGACACCATCATTTTTATCACGCCTATAAATTTCATAATGTTGAAACTATGAAACAGATATGTATTGAGAAACCTCTATTTCGTCCACGAATCTTTTCGGGGTGCGTCTACCCCGCTTCTCACATGAGTAAGATGCGGTGATTTTGACAATGTTGCATTTTGACCTGCATGTCGGTAGGTGAGTTCTTTTCCGCTGTAATCAAGCGTACGAATAATAGCAAGTCCCGATTTATCAGACAGCATTTTAAAAATTTGGCAGTTGTTTAATTATTTGGTTGTTTCTAGTCGTGAAACTGCAAATAAGTCAACTTATTTTTCCAGATCGAGTAATAAGTCCTGAAATATAAAAAACAAAAGATTTTTTTGAAAGCGCTTAATAGTAGAAAAAGCCTGAATTTTATCTGCAATATGCACTAATTAAGAAGGATTAAAGAGCATTTAGGAGTATTCACAAGGTTAAGGAGCTATAATAAAGAATATAGAGAAATGATACAGAATAAAAGAGTATATGCTGTTTGTATGGAATGTTACATAAGTGTTACGGTAATAAAGATTGCTTAATATGGAGGGAAAATATGAGTGTAGATGAGAAATCAATTAAGATAAAAGTCGAGAAAGTATCTAAAATTTTTGGGAAACAAACAAAGAAAGCAACTCAAATGCTTGCCAACGGAAAGACAAAAAAAGAGATCCTGAAAGCGACCGGATCAACCGTTGGGGTAAATCAAGCAGATTTTGATGTGTATGATGGTGAGATATTTGTCATCATGGGTCTATCAGGGAGCGGTAAATCAACATTAGTACGGCTGCTAAACCGTTTGATTGAACCGACTGCCGGAAACATTTACATTGATGGTGACATGATAACAAATATGTCTAAAGACCAGCTCCGGGAAGTCCGCCGGAAAAAAATCAGTATGGTCTTCCAAAAGTTCGCTCTGTTCCCGCACAGAACGATACTTGAAAACACGGAATACGGGCTGGAGCTTCAAGGTATAGACAGACAAGAACGTCAGCAAAAAGCGCTTGAGTCCCTTAAGCTTGTCGGACTTGAAGGATTTGAACAGCAATATCCTGACCAGCTTTCCGGCGGAATGCAGCAGCGTGTCGGCCTTGCCCGCGCGTTGACGAATGATCCGGACATCCTTCTGATGGACGAAGCGTTTAGTGCGCTCGATCCATTGATTCGTAAAGATATGCAGGATGAGCTTCTTGATCTTCACGAAAATGTCGGGAAAACAATTATCTTTATTACGCACGACTTGGACGAAGCGTTGCGGATCGGTGACAGAATTGTTCTAATGAAGGACGGTAACATTGTTCAAATCGGCACGCCTGAAGAAATCCTGATGAATCCATCTAACGAATATGTTGAGAAATTCGTCGAGGATGTTGATTTATCTAAAGTCCTCACAGCAGGCCATATTATGAAACGCGCTGAAACGGTGCGGATTGATAAAGGGCCTCGCGTAGCTTTGACACTGATGAAAAACCTTGGAATTTCTTCGATTTACGCAGTGGATAAACAAAAGAAATTGTTAGGTGTTATCTATGCGTCTGATGCGAAAAAAGCGGCTGAGTCTGATTTGTCACTTCAAGATATCTTGAATACAGAATTTACGACTGTACCAGAAGATACGTATCTGACAGAGATTTTTGATGCTGTTTCTGACGCAAATATTCCAATTGCGGTGGTAGATGAGAAGCAAAGAATGAAAGGGATTGTCGTAAAAGGCGCACTGATTGGCGCGCTTGCCGGCAATAACGAGTATATCAATGCTGAAAGCACTGACGAACAAACACAAGATCCTTCTGTACAGGAGGTGAAGTAAGATGGATAGACTGCCTAGAATACCTTTAGCAGATATCATTGACCGTTTTGTTGACTGGATTACGATGACGTTGGGCGGATTCTTCGACGGAATCTCAAACGGACTTGCCGCTTTTGTAAATGGAATTGTCAGCGGACTTGGATTTATACCATCTATTTTGTTAACGATTATTTTCGCCGCACTTGCGTGGTGGATCAGCACAAGGGGAATTGCGTTATTTACGTTGGTTGGTTTCCTCTTGATCGATTATTTAGGATATTGGGACCCAATGCTTCAAACATTGGCGCTTGTTCTGACATCGGTCATTATTTCGATTGTGGTCGGGGTTCCGATCGGAGTTTGGGCGTCCCAGAAAGAAACGGTTCGCCGTATTGTAACACCTATTCTTGATTTAATGCAGACAATGCCTGCTTTCGTATACCTATTGCCGGCGATTTTCTTCTTCAACATCGGTGTTGTGCCCGGGGTTGTAGCATCTGTTATCTTCGCGATGCCGCCGACAATCCGCATGACTGTTCTCGGTATTAAGCAAGTGCCGGCAGATCTGATTGAAGCAACTGAGGCGTTCGGTTCTACGACAGCTCAGCGTTTGTTTAAAGTTCAGCTTCCGCTTGCGACAAAAACCATTCTGGCCGGAATCAACCAAAGCATCATGCTTGCGTTATCAATGGTTGTTATCGCCGCAATGGTCGGTGCACCGGGACTTGGTTCTGAAGTATACAGTGCCGTTACACAGCTGAAAACCGGGGTCGGCGTAGAGGCCGGTATCGCCATCGTTATCGTTGCCATTACGCTGGACCGCATTACTCAAAACATTAAAGTGAAGAAGAAAAGCAGGGGGAATGCCTGATGCTTAAAAAAATCATCGGTATCAGCGTTTCCGCCATGCTGGCGCTCTCACTTGCGGCTTGCGGTTCAGAAAGCGATGAAAATGCAACCGCGGCTCAACAGGTGAATAAGACCATCATCGGGATTGACCCCGGTTCAGGGATTATGGCCCTGACCGACAAAGCGATGAAGGATTATGAGCTGAACGACTGGACATTGATTTCGGCGTCAAGCGCCGCGATGACCGCAACACTTAAAAAGTCATACGACCGTAAGAAACCGATTATCATTACAGGATGGACACCGCACTGGATGTTCTCCAGATATAAGCTGAAATATCTCGATGATCCGAAACAATCTTATGGCAGCGCAGAGGAAATCCATACGATCACACGCAAAGGCTTCAGCAAAGAACAGCCGAATGCCGCTAAGCTTCTGAGCCAGTTTAAATGGACGCAAGACGACATGGGTGAAGTCATGATCAAGGTGGAAGAAGGCGAGAAACCTGCCAAAACCGCTGCTGAGTATGTGAAGAACCACAAAGATCAAGTTGCGGAGTGGACAAAAGGCGTTCAGAAGGTGAAGGGAGACAAAATCAACCTTGCCTATGTGGCGTGGGACAGTGAGATTGCAAGTACAAACGTGGTTGGCAAAGTCTTTGAAGACTTGGGCTATGACGTAACGTTTACTCAGGTAGAGGCTGGCCCGATGTGGACCGCGATTGCGACGGGAAGCTCGGATGCATCCCTTTCCGCATGGCTGCCGAATACCCATAAAGCATACGCTGCCAAATATAAGGGCAAATATGATGATGTTGGCACCAGTATGACTGGCGTGAAGATGGGACTTGTTGTGCCTCAATATATGAAAAACGTTAACTCAATTGAAGATTTGAAGAAGTAAAGATAATGAAGGCTGCCGAGTAAATCTCGACAGCCTTCATTTTTTCCTTCAAGAAAAAAGATATA
The DNA here is from genome assembly GCF_055486375.1 of Bacillus sp. 11C. NCBI lineage: Bacteria > Bacillati > Bacillota > Bacilli > Caryophanales > Bacillaceae > Bacillus > Bacillus sp. 11C. Next base: position 287,276 of record NZ_JBUPVZ010000002.1, on the reverse strand, counting down.
AGCGGAGCCAACAAAGAAAACCTTAAGTGAGAATGTAAAAAGGTTATGATGACTTAGTCACTTATCACTTTTTCCTAATCCAAATGGTCTTTAGGTTTTTCTTTATGATTTCTATCTTTCACTTCCGTAAATATATTATTTGCAGGTTTTTCGGATTCATTGGAGGGCTTAGAGTGATGTGATTCAATCAGCGATTTAAGCATTTGAATATCCTCTTTCGTCGCGGATTGTTTTTCGGATTTTAACATATAACCTAACTGGCCGTTCGATTCTATTGTAGCCCATTGTAAATCAGCCAAGTGCTGAATATTTTGTTGTCTCAACCTTACTTCAAGCATATCAACTGTTAAGCGCAGTTTTTTTAAATTTCTTTCATTCACTTCGCCGTTTTCGACTACTATAAGTGATTTTCCATAAATAAACGTCTCAAGGGCATCCGATTTCAAAACGATATATTCAATAAAAAGAAGCGTGAGTACCATTAAAAATGTAATCACCATTGTAATCCAAATGTTCCTGTTGCCAACAGGTTGAATAATTAATGATCCAACAGCTATCATCATGACAGTCTGAGCTACCGTAAGCTGAGAAACGGATTTTCTCCCAGCTAACCGCAAAATAAGAACTCCTCCTGCGACCACCACTATAGATTTCCATATGAAGTTGAAATCCAAAAAAACATCCCCTCTTTTCAACCAATCAATATCTTCCTGCGCTGTTTTTATTGTGGATTAAATTTCGAATTCTATTCTTAAGCGATAATCACCAAACGGAATCTAAATGCAGCAGACTGCTTTTTTTATTTCATTATGTCTAAGGCTTTTTTTTCTTTTCGACATTTTCAATGGTTTCTCCGTGAGGGATTTGATATAACCTGCTTTTAGGTTCATATATTTTTTGAGAAGGCCATAGTCCATGATGTCCTGAAAATAAATAACTAACGATACAAGCGACAAAAAAGTACTCTATCCCCTTTCCGTCAAACATCTCCATTGCCAATAGGAAGGCTGCTATAGGAGTATTGGCACCGCCGCAAAAAACAGCGATCAATCCTAATGCAGCGAGAAATGACATGGGTAAATCCATGAATGTGTGTAAGGTGTTCCCTAATGTTGCCCCCATAAAAAATAAAGGTATGGCCTCTCCGCCAACAAAGCCGGTTCCAAGCGTAACTGCTGTAAAAACCAGTTTGGCGAGGAAGGCAAAAGGAGGAACATCTTCTTTAAAGGATTGCTGTAGCATCTCTAATCCCCGGCCATTGTAATCTTGTGAACCTGCTATTAGCGTTAATGCCACAATGACTATTCCGCCAACAAAGGCCCTCTTCATATGATTTTTTTTGAAAAGCTTCTCCGAAAATGTTTGTATACCGTGTCTCATTTGGCAGTATAAAACACTTAATAGACTGAACATAACAGCTGCGAGAATCACTTTTATAAACGTCATAACAGATAGTTGCGGCACAAGTTGTATAATGAATTCTTCGTGTTTATGTCCCAAAGCTGCTGTTGTCATAAAGTGACCGACAAAGCTGGCGGCCAGACAAGGAACAAGTGCTTCGAATTTCAGCTTTCCTAAAGCAGCCATTTCCATCCCAAAAACAGCACCTGTTATGGGGGCTCCAAAGGCGGCGCCAAACCCGGCGCTTATGCCGCTCATGATGAACAATTTACTGTCGAATATGTTTAAACGAAAGAACCTGTTTACTGCTGCAGCGATACTTCCTCCCATTTGAACAGCCGCACCTTCTCTTCCTGTAGATCCGCCAAAAAAGACTGTTATGAAGGTTCCCAAGTAGACGATAGGTCCCATTCTCCGCGGAACGCTTTTTTTTCCATGAACCGCGTCTATCACTAGATTATTTAATTCAGCAGTATCATTTAAGGTATTATTCAAAAATACCTTTCCGTAGCTCATATAGACGTATCCTAAGACCAACCCGCCTAAAGGGAGAAGGAAAATTAACCAATCCCTTTTTTCTCGTATTTCTCCTAGATAATCGTTTGTCTCTAAAAGAAAAGTTGTTGTCGAGCCAACAATGATGCCAATAATGCTTCCAAAAATAATCCATCGAACAAGAACAGAAAAAAAGTTTTTATATCTTAGTATGATTTCATTCATCCATTACCCTCATTTCACATGTCTAGCCGCATTACTTATGTAAGATTCTGATACACTTGTTTGATTTGCTTTTGGCAATTGGTGGAGAAACGGATTTACAACCATCTAAGCTAACCGTTCGAACCTATTGTTGCCCATTGTTCAAAATTTGATGATCTAAATTTTAATGCAAAAGGAAATGCTTCTACATGATGAGCTCTTACATAGGCAGTGGCGAATGGTGAAAACCTGGCTGAAGGCCGAGCCAAGAAAGGGTGCAGATATCTTGTATGGCTGTGCATGCCGCAAGCGGGATTTCGTAAGTGAAGCGGCTTCGGTTATATGCTCCTGCCTGCTCTGATTCGGTCTTTGTGTTGAGTTGTAACTAGGGGGCCGTTTTTCAATAATGCTGCCTGCCGGCTTGTACGACGGGCTTTTAAGTTATTCATTGCAGAAGCACAGACTGTTATTGTAAGATGTAAGCCAAAGCCATTCGTAAAAGTGCGGGAGGAAGGTCATGAATAATCTGCGTAATAGACTTTCAGGCGTGAATGGGGAAAATAAGAGAGTAAAAGAGAAAAAGCAAAAAATCTGGTCGGAGATTGGAATGATAGCGGGAGCGTTTGCGCTCCTTGATGTGATCATCCGCGGCATTATGTTTGAATCTCCGTTTAAAGAATGGGCTGCAAGCCTTGTGTTTTTGTTTATCATGATCTTATATTACTGCATCAGGGCAGCGGCATCTGGAATGCTCCTGCCGAGAATAGACACCGAAGAAGAACTGCAAAAACGGGTGAAGCAGCAGCGAATAGATTCAATTGCTGTTGCCTTTGCGGTAGTGGTGCTTACGATGTACGACAGGGGGATTCCCCATACATTCTTCGCTTGGCTGAAAATGATCCTTCTTTTTATCGTCTGCGGCGGCGCACTGTTTCTGCTTCGGTATGTCATTGTGAAGTGGTCTTACAGAAGAGCGGTAAAAGAAGAAATAGAGAAGAAATCATCTTAGGTGAGATGGTTTCTTTTTTTGTTTGGGAAAACGGCTCATGTTCCGGGCAGCGTTTTCTAGTTGGATAGGCACATGGATTTGAATTCACTCTACTAAGTTGTTTTGATAGAGTGATTGTGATAATTTAAAATGTAAGCGTTAACAAAATTCTCCAGTCTTCACATCAGTTTGAAAGGAGGAAGCGGAAGAATGAAGTAAGAGGGATGTTTGACTCCGCATTAAGTCTTTAATAATTAAATAAGGAGTGTCAATAATGTTTGAAAAACGATTCAAAACCTCTTTACTGCCGTTATTCGCTGGATTTTTTCTGCTGTTTCATTTGGTTCTGGCAGAACCGGCGGCTGCGAATGCTGAAACAGCGGACAAATCGAATGAGCTTACAGCGCCAACGATCAAAGACGGAACCATACTTCATGCTTGGAATTGGTCGTTCAATACGTTAAAACACAATATGAAGGATATTCATGATGCAGGATATACAGCCATTCAGACGTCTCCGATTAACCAAGTAAAGGAAGGGAACCAAGGAGACAAAAGCATGTCGAACTGGTACTGGCTGTATCAGCCGACATCGTACCAAATTGGCAACCGTTACTTAGGTACTGAACAAGAATTTAAAGAAATGTGCGCTGCTGCTGAAGAATATGGCGTAAAGGTCATTGTTGACGCAGTGATCAATCATACCACCAGTGACTATGCTGCGATTTCTAACGAGATTAAGAGTATTCCAAATTGGACACATGGAAACACACAAATTAAAAACTGGTCCGATCGATGGGATGTCACGCAGAATTCATTGCTCGGGCTGTATGATTGGAATACACAAAATACACAAGTACAGTCCTATCTGAAACGTTTCTTAGAACGAGCATTAAATGACGGCGCAGACGGATTTCGCTTTGACGCCGCCAAACATATAGAACTGCCGGATGACGGGAATTACGGCAGTCCATTTTGGCCGAATATCACAAATACATCTGCCGAGTTCCAATACGGAGAAATCCTGCAAGATAGTGCCTCCAGAGATGCTGCATATGCGAATTATATGAACGTAACAGCATCTAACTATGGACATTCCATGAGGTCTGCTTTAAGAAACCGTAATCTGAGCGTGTCGAATATTTCCCATTATGCGTCTGATGTGTCTGCGGACAAGTTAGTCACATGGGTGGAATCGCATGATACGTATGCCAATGATGAGGAAGAGTCAACATGGATGAGCGATGACGATATTCGTTTAGGCTGGGCGGTGATTGCTTCCCGCTCAGGCAGTACGCCTCTCTTCTTTTCCAGACCCGAGGGCGGCGGAAATGGGGTAAGATTCCCGGGGAAAAGCCAGATCGGCGATCGAGGGAGTGGTTTATTTGAAGATCAGGCTATCGTTGCGGTCAATACATTTCACAATGTGATGGATGGACAGCCTGAGGAGCTCTCGAATCCGAATGGCAACAATCAGATATTTATGAATCAGCGCGGCTCACATGGCCTTGTGCTGGCAAATGCAGGTTCATCTTCTGTCACCATCAATACGTCAACAAAATTACCTGATGGCAGCTATGATAATAAAGCTGGAGACGGTTCATTTCAAGTAACGAATGGTAAACTGACGGGCACGATCAATGCCAGATCTGTGGTTGTTATTTATCCTGACGATATCGCATATGCGCCTCATGTCTTCCTTGAGAATTATAAAACAGGGGTCACACATTCTTTCAATGATCAGCTGGCGATCACCCTGCGTTCAGATACGAATACAGCAAAAGCCGTGTATCAAATCAATAATGGGCAAGAGACAGCGTTTAAGGATGGAGACCAATTAACAATCGGAAAAGGAGCTCCATTTGGTACAACATACACCATTACGTTAAAAGGAACGAACAGTGATGGTGTAACGAGGACCCAAGAATACACGTTTGTCAAAAAAAACCCGTCTTCAGCCAAGATCATCGGCTATCAAAATCCAAATCATTGGGGCCAAGTAAATGCTTATATCTATAAAGATGATGGAGGCCGCGCAATAGAGTTGACCGGATCTTGGCCGGGAAAAGCAATGACCAAGAATGCGGATGGAATTTACACGCTGACGCTTCCTGCGGATACGGATACAACGAACGCCAAAGTGATTTTTAATAATGGCAGCGCCCAAGTGCCTGGCCAAAACCAGCCTGGCTTTGATTATGTGCAAAACGGTTTATATAACAACTCTGGGTTAAGCGGTTCTCTTCCTTATTGAGGGAAGAGAAAAATCTCATAGAAACCATCATAGATGGTTTCTTTTTTGTTCATAAATCAGACAAATCTTTTCTCTTGCAAAAGTTTGTGAAATGTTGCACAATATAAATGTGAAATACTTCACAAATAAACACCGAAGAAAAACAACCCTTGGAAGGATGATTAATGATGAACAAACATGTAAATAAAGTAGCTTTAATCGGAGCGGGTTTTGTTGGAAGCAGTTATGCATTTGCGTTAATAAACCAAGCGATCACAGATGAGCTTGTGGTCATTGATTTAAATAAAGAAAAAGCAATGGGCGATGTGATGGATTTAAACCACGGAAAGGCGTTTGCGCCGCAACCGGTCAAAACATCTTTCGGAACATATGAAGACTGCAAGGATGCTGATATTGTCTGCATCTGCGCCGGAGCAAACCAAAAACCTGGTGAGACACGCCTTGAATTAGTCGAAAAAAACTTAAAGATTTTTAAAGGAATCGTCAGTGAAGTGATGGCGAGCGGATTTGACGGCATTTTCTTAATCGCGACAAATCCGGTTGATATTCTGACTTACGCGACATGGAAATTCAGCGGCCTGCCAAAAGAGCGAGTGATCGGAAGCGGCACAACTCTGGATTCTGCTAGATTCCGTTACATGCTGAGCGAATACTTTGGCGCAGCGCCTCAAAACGTGCACGCACATATTATCGGTGAGCACGGCGACACAGAGCTTCCTGTCTGGAGCCACGCGAATATCGGCGGTATGCCGGTTAGTGAACTTGTTAAGAAAAATAATGCATATAAACAAGAGGAGCTTGACCAGATCGTAAATGACGTGAAAAACGCCGCTTACCATATCATTGAGAAAAAAGGCGCGACTTATTACGGTGTTGCGATGAGTCTTGCCCGCATTACAAAAGCCATTCTTCATAATGAAAACAGCATTTTAACTGTCAGCACATATCTGGACGGACAATACGGCACAGATGACGTGTACATCGGCGTTCCGGCTGTCGTCAACCGCGGAGGAATTGCAGGCATCACTGAGCTGAACTTAAATGAGAAAGAAAAAGAACAGTTTCTTCACAGCGCCGGCGTTCTCAAAAACATTTTAAAACCTCATTTTGCAGAACTAAAGGTCAACTAATCGCAACTATAGAGTAAAGGGCTGATTGTCAATGGTTGAGCAGCTGTATGATCCGTTTGGAAACGAGTATGTGAGCGCACTTGTGGCGCTCACTCCAATTCTCTTTTTTCTCTTAGCTTTAACTGTTTTTAAAATGAAAGGCATTCTCGCGGCATTTCTTACCTTAGCCGTCAGTTTCATCGTCTCCGTTTTGGCATTTCATATGCCGGTAGAAAAAGCGATTTCTTCCGTTTTGCTGGGAATCGGAAGCGGGCTGTGGCCGATTGGCTATATCGTCCTGATGGCGGTGTGGCTGTATAAAATCGCAGTGAAAACCGGGAAATTCACTATTATTCGTTCCAGCATTGCCGGCATTTCGCCTGACCAAAGGTTACAGCTATTATTAATTGGTTTTTGTTTTAACGCGTTTTTGGAAGGCGCGGCCGGTTTTGGTGTTCCGATTGCGATTAGTGCGGCGCTGCTTGTCGAACTTGGTTTTAAACCGTTAAAAGCGGCGGCGCTCTGCTTGATTGCGAACGCAGCCTCTGGAGCCTTTGGGGCGATTGGGATTCCTGTGATCACAGGGGCGCAGATTGGTGATTTGTCCGCTCTTGAGCTGTCACGGACATTGATGTGGACACTGCCGATGATCTCATTTTTGATTCCGTTTCTGCTTGTCTTCCTATTAGACCGAATGAAGGGAATCAAACAGACTTGGCCTGCCCTATTGGTTGTAAGCGGGCTGTATACAGCGGTTCAGACACTGACAATGGCGGTGCTCGGGCCGGAATTAGCAAACATCTTGGCGGCCTTATTCAGCATGGGCGGGCTTGCGCTCTTCCTTCGCAAATGGCAGCCGAAAGAGATTTACCGGGAGGAAGGAGCCGGCGAGGCTGGTGAGAATAAGGCATACAGTACCGCTGACATTGCGAAAGCGTGGTCTCCTTTCTACATCTTAACTGCGGCGATCACAATCTGGAGCCTTCCTGCCTTCAAAGCGCTTTTTCAAGAAGGCGGACTGTTGTATCAAACAACGCTTCTTTTTAAAATGCCTTTTCTGCATCAGCAAATGATGAAAATGCCGCCAATTGCGCCATCCGCCACGCCGTTAGATGCAGTCTTTAAAGTCGATCTGCTGTCAGCTACTGGTACAGCGATTTTAGCGGCGGTCATCGTGACAGGCCTGTTCAGCAAAAATTTCTCTTGTCGGGATGCCTTTGCGTCCATGAAGGAGACAGGAAAAGAGCTGTGGGTGCCGATTATGACGATCTGCTTTGTGATGGGGTTTGCCAATCTGGCCAACTTCGCAGGGCTCAGCTCTTCAATTGGGTTAGCACTGGCGAAAACAGGAGACTTGTTCCCGTTTGTCAGTCCTGTTCTCGGCTGGATCGGCGTGTTCATTACTGGTTCTGTTGTCAGCAATAACGCTTTGTTCGGACATTTGCAGGTTGTTACCGGAGCGCAGATTGGTGCGGGTTCTGATTTGCTGTTAGCCGCAAATACGGCGGGCGGGGTGATGGCGAAACTCGTTTCTCCTCAATCCATCGCAATCGCCGCCGCAGCGGTCGGCCAGACAGGCAAGGAATCTAAACTGTTTAAGCGGACAGTGGCGTACAGCCTCATTCTGTTATTGATCATTTGTATATGGACATTTATTCTAGCAAGATTAGGAGTGTAATCAAAAAAGCAGTACATGCCAGCCATGTACTGCTTTTTGGTGTTAATTTGCTTTCTTCGCCATTTCCGCTGTTGTTTTCACTCTGGCTTTTCCCATAAACAAAATGGTAACCGCCGCGAGGATAATTGGAATCAAAGCGAGCAAAAAGATGTACGTGATACTTGATGACATCGCGTCAATGATGCGATTCAGGATCATATCAGGAATTTGGGAGCGTGTTCCCGCTTGGAAAATCTCCTGGGGATCGCCGATATTTTGCGCGGCGCCTGAGCCTGCTGAGCCTTTCATGCCGCTGAAGGCATCACTTAGCTTGTTTGTGAACACGTTTGTTTGCACCGTTCCGAAAATAGTGACGCCCAGGGTCATGCCGAATGACCGCAAAAATGAATTTGTAGAGTTGGCCGTCCCCCGAAAGCGAGGTTCAAGATCGTTCATCGATGCCGCCGGCAGCAGGGAAAAATTAAAGCCTACACCAAAGCCGGTAATCATCATAAAGACTGTCAGCCATACCCGTGCCGTCTCCGGTGTCATATTGGATAAAAGCAGCATGCCGATAAAGAAAGCCGTGACAGATATCAGCATCAAATTGCGGAAGCTTGCCTTCGTTTGGAAGATCCCGCCGATCATGCTTCCGATGACTGATCCAATCATCATCGGCGTCAAAATAAAGCCTGCGCTTGTCGCAGAGCTGCCGTAAACCGCCTGAACGAAAATCGGAATAAATACCGCTAAAATAATAAATGTGCCGCCATACAGGAAAGCGAGAATCTGCGCTGTGGCAAACAATCGGTTTTTAAACATCCAGAAAGAAATGATCGGCTCTTCCGCTTTTCTCTCCACAATAAAAAAGGCAATGAAGAAAACGGCGAACACAATAAACAAGCCAATGATCTGAATGGAATTCCAATCGTATGTTTTGCCGCCGAGCTCAAGGGCGAACATCAGGCATACAATCGATACGACCAAGGTAACCGCGCCGCCCCAGTCGATTTTCTGCTTTCTGTGCTCCAGAGATTCTTTGTAGTAGCGAATAATGAAAAACAATGACAATGCGCCGATCGGCACATTGATGTAAAACACCCAGTGCCAGCTGATCGCGTCTGTAATAATCGCGCCTAACAGCGGTCCAAGAACACTGGATAATCCAAATACAGCACCGAACATGCCGGACATTTTTCCGCGTTTTTCCGGCGGAAACAAATCAAAGATAATGGTAAAGGCAATTGGCAGGAGCGCGCCGCCTCCAATACCCTGAATGGCCCGGTAGATGATCAGCTGATTCATCGTCTGTGCAATCCCGCATAAAGCCGACCCGATTAAGAAAAAAATAAGTCCAAACAGGAAAAAGCGTTTTCGGCCGTACATATCGGAAAGCTTGCCGTAAATCGGCATTCCAGCCATGACTGCCACCATATAGGACGCCGTTACCCAAGCGAATTTATCGAAGCTTCCAAGATCGGCTACAATGCTGCCCATCGCGGTGGCAACAATCGTATTGTCCATCGCAGACATCAAGATGCCCAGCAGGAGACCGAGGACCACAAATTTGGTGGAAGCCTGCTTTGCTAATGTTGTGTCCATTTGTTCTACCTCCTCTTACTTTTCTATGTAAGTTCTGATATCATGATAATAGTTTGGTCGTCGAATATCTCGGTTATCAAGATAAATTCGATTTTATAGGGAGGATTGTCAGTTGTCAACAAGAAATTCCAGAAGTGAGTTGGAAAGGACTGCCGTTCAGCTTTTTCGGAAATTGGGCACAAGAACGGTTCTGTTTCACCAGGCAGCCGCTCAAGCTCTCGGTCTGTTTCCCACCGATTTAAAATCAGCTGACATCTTAAATGAAGCAGGGCCAATGACGGCTGGAGAGCTGGGGAAAAAGACGGGCCTCAGCACGGGTTCGGTCACGGCGCTTGTTGACCGTCTGGAAAAAGCGGGGTATGTGGCTCGTGAAAAGGACCCTAGTGATCGCCGTAGAGTCATGATTGTCCCTTTGACCGCTTCGAAAAAACATGTAAAAGATTTGTTTCGTTCACTGTCGGAGTCTACGATGGATTTATGCCGCGACTATACCGAAGAGGAACTGGAACTCATTTTCAGTTTCGTAGGAAAAGCCGCCGATATTATGGAGGAAGAGCTTGAACGTCTGAAACAGTAAGCGAAATTGTGCATAGCTTGGCCCGTTCCCGAATAAATTGTACAAGTTACGTAAGAGAAGGGAGTACGGGCCGGTGAACATTTTTTTGAGCTATATTGTGCTTGGACTGTCCTTGTCTGCGCCTGTGGGACCAGTGAACGCGGCGCAAATAGACAAAGGAATTAAAAACGGTTTTTGGCATGCGTGGGTTTTTGGTTTAGGCGCCATGACAGCGGACGGACTGTACATGCTTTTTATTTATTTCGGACTGTCACAGTTTTTGACCGCTCCATTTGTGAAAACGTTTTTGTGGCTCTTCGGTTTTTTTGTTCTGACCTATACCGGAATTGAAACGCTGAAAAATGTCAGAGAACCGATGGATGTGCGAAGCTCGCGGGGAAAAGCGTCGTACCAGAAAACATTCGCTTCGGGTTTTCTCATTTCATTGTCAAATCCATTGAGCATCCTGTTTTGGCTTGGGATTTACGGCAGCATACTTGCGAAAACAGCAGAGGCCTACGATATGAATCAGCTTCTCATCTATAGCTCCGGCATCATGATCGGCATTTTAATCTGGGATTTTTGCATGGCGATCACAGCCAGCATGTTCAGAAATCTGCTTCATGAAAAGCTATTAAGAGGATTGACCGGAATCGCTGGTGTGTCTCTCCTTGTATTTGGATGTTACTTCGGTTATCAAGGCATCAAACAGTTATTGGGCTGATTCATCAAGGACAGTCACCTGCCGCTTCTGGTTTTAATATAGTATCCAGATGATACTGGAGGTGGATCAATGTGGATGGGATGTACACCAAAAGTTTTCTGGAACGTAATCAAGAAGAGCTTCTTGAATGGCAAAGAATCGCTTTTGAGCTTCTGGCAGAAACTGTGGCCGATGACGCGGATACGTTTCCATGCATTCCCGGACGGCAGGCGTTTCTGACTGACCAGCTGCGCATTGCGTTTGCCGGAGATCCGCGGGAAAACGGTACGGCGGAGGAACTGGCTCCATTGCTTGCGGAGTACGGAAGGATTTCACGGGACACTGGAAAATACGCATCCCTCGTTGTGTTGTTTGACACACCGGAAGATTTGGCTGAGCACTATTCGATTGAAGCGTATGAAGAGCTGTTTTGGAGCTTTTTAAATAGACTGAGTCATCAAGACAAAAAAGAATGGCCGGAAGACATTCCGGCCGATCCAGAGCATTACAAATGGGAGTTTTGTTTTGACGGCGAGCCGTACTTTATTCTGTGCGCTACACCTGGGCATGAGGCGAGAAGGAGCCGGAGCTTTCCCTTTTTCATGATCACGTTTCAGCCAAGGTGGGTGTTTGAAGAGTTAAATGGATCAACCGCATTTGGCCGCAACATGAGCAGGCTGATCCGCTCTCGTTTGAAAGCCTATGATCAAGCTCCGATTCATCCGCATTTAGGGTGGTACGGAGGAAAGGATAATCGCGAATGGAAACAGTATTTCCTCCGTGACGATGAAAAGCAGGTATCGAAGTGCCCGTTTTCTTATTTCAAGAACATGTTCAATAAAATGAAATAAAATCACGAGCTGGCAGGGCGGTCTTTATGTCCCTGCTTTTTTTGATAGATCACGGTAACGACGGCAATGATCGCGAGAAAACCTATGCTTACAAAAAAACCGGGCCGGCTTGATTTTTCAAACAGTGTGCCGGACACAGCCGCAGCAATCAGAATCATCGCTGAATAAATTTGCGTTTTCCCCATGCCTTCGGGATCGGTCAGCTTTTTGCTGGAGAACAAGATAAACAGCCAAGTGTATAAAAGCATAAGCCCCGCTGCTGTGGTCATGTGCTCATAAATGTTTTTGGGCAGCACTAAAGACAGTATGATGGATAAAATAAGCCCGGCAAACGTCAGCCCCAGCGCCGGCCAGCATATTTTTTTGCCTTCCTTTAAGGTAAAGCATTTCGGCGCGTCGCCGTCATCAGCCATCGTACAAAGCAATGTCGTGACCGCAAACAGGGAAGCGACGAGGGTCGAGAACCCGGCGATAATGAAAATCCCGTTAAAAATATCGAGGATAATCTTAAGGTTATATCCTTTTAACGACGTAATGAACGGGCTGTCCTGCTGTGTAAACGTGTCTAATGGAACCAGCAGCAAAGCCAGTCCGATCGAAATAATATAAATAACCGCCAGTGTCGCCAGCATCAGCTTCCCTGATTTTGACGCTTCCTCTGGTTTTTTTAAGTGAACCGCCATCAGCCCCATGACCTCAATTCCGCCAAAGGCGTAAAACGCGTAGATTAAACCTGTCCACAGCCCCATGGCGCCGTATGGGAAAAACTCACTCGTCTTATTTGGAATCTGTACATCGTGCTTTCCGCCGGATAAGATGCCGCATAATGCCAGGATGGCAATCACAATAAACATAAAAATAGCGGCTGTTTTGATGACTGCCAGTACGTTTTCAGTCTTCTCAAAAACAGACAGCCCGGTGAAAATAATCAGAAGCCCAAGTACCGCGTAGATTGAAGCGAACACCCATAGCGGGACTTGTGGAAACCAATGCTTCGTAAATAGCGAAATGGCTGTCAGCTGGCTTCCGGTAATCAGCATTTCTGATGACCAATACACCCAGCCGTTGCTGAACCCGGCCCATCTGCCGAATGCTTTTCTTGCATACGCGCAAAACGAGCCTTTTTCCGGCTGCTTTGCCGACAGCTTGGCAAGCTGCTCGAATACAAAATACGTGCCGATTGCCCCAATCAGAAATGAAAGCAGAACGGAAAAACCGCTTTTCACTATGGCAATGCTGGAACCGAGAAAAAATCCTGTTCCGATTGTGCATCCTATCCCGATTAATGACAGCTGCCACCAAGCCAAATTTCCTTTTTGCTGGTCTTTTTTTGTTTGACTCATCAATTTCAACCCCTTTTATCTACGGTTAGATTGCGACCCGCCCGAAGCTTATATACATCGGATTTTTGCCTCTTTTTACATGGAGAAGGCGGCGAACGCCCATACTAATGAAAAAAGGAGCGAAGCAATGACACAGCAATATATTATTGAGCCGAAAAAAGGGCTTGGTCTGAAGCTGAAAAAGGGGCAGATTTTGAAGGTGGTTGATGTAGAAGGGCAGCAGGTAGCAGATTTTGTCGCGTACCATGCCAAAGATTTTTATGAGCACCTTGATCAGGGCGCGACCATTGATGCCAATCATTCTATTCATGTGAAGGTCAATGACCATCTCTACTCCAATCTGTACAAACCGATGCTGACGCTGATTGAGGATACGGTCGGCAAACATGATCTCCTGCTTCCCGCCTGCCGACCTGATATGAACAGGCTGTTATACGGCAAGCAAAAGGATGAGTTTCAGGACACGTGCTATGACAATATGAACCGTGCGCTTGAGCAGTTTGGCGTACCGAAGCCTCACATGCATTACCCGTTTGCGATTTTTATGAATACTGTGCTTGATGAGAAAGGGAACCTGTCTGTGGAAACGCCGCTTTCGAATGCCGGCGATTATGTAAGGCTGAGGGCGGAAACGGATTTGATTGTCGCGTTTTCTTCCTGTCCGATCGAAAAAGGAAAGTGTAATGGAGACAGTGTAACGTCAATACGGGTGGAAGTCAGCTGATCTCTCTTGTTCACTGTAAATGAAGACCTGTGCTATATTTAATAGGGATACATAACGATCATGATTCATTTTCATTCATTTGGGGAAATGATCGAATAAGAGACAGCGAAATTGTACAGGAGGAATGAGTAGGATGTGCGTGCAGGAAAAGATTATGCGTGAATTACATGTGAAGCCCTCAATTGATCCAAAACAAGAAATTGAGGACCGAATCAATTTTTTAAAACAGTATATAAAGAAAACCGGCGCTAAAGGCTTTGTATTGGGAATCAGCGGCGGGCAGGATTCATCTCTTGCCGGGCGCCTTGCCCAGCTTGCCGTGGAAAGCATTCGCGAAGAGGGCGGAGACGCTCAGTTTATCGCGGTCCGTCTTCCGCATGGCACACAGCAGGATGAAGACGATGCCCAGCTCGCTCTGAAATTCATCAAGCCGGACAAATCCTGGAAATTTGACATTCAATCAACAGTCAGCGCTTTTGCAGATCAATATCAGCAAGAGACAGGCGATAAGCTGACAGACTTTAATAAAGGGAACGTAAAAGCGAGAACGAGAATGATTGCTCAATACGCGATCGGCGGCCAAGAAGGCCTTCTTGTGATTGGAACAGACCATGCGGCCGAAGCCGTAACTGGTTTCTTTACGAAATACGGTGACGGAGGCGCAGATCTCCTGCCACTGACAGGCTTAACAAAGCGTCAGGGAAGAAGCCTGTTAAAAGAGCTGGGTGCACCGGAACGCCTATACTTAAAAGAACCAACTGCCGATCTGCTCGACGAAAAACCGCAGCAGACGGATGAAACAGAGCTTGGCATTTCCTACGAGGAGATTGACGATTATCTTGAAGGAAAAGAAGTATCAGCGAAAGTGTCAGAAGCGCTGGAAAAACGCTACAGCATGACTGAACATAAACGCCAGGTTCCAGCTTCTATGTTTGATGACTGGTGGAAATAAGACCAAGAAAGCCCGCTCTCGGAGCGGGCTTTTCAGTGTGGTGACAAACCCTCGCATTCGTTGCCAGGCCTGCGCGTCGATGCTCACGTGAAAAAAGATCGGCGGCTGAAAGCTAGAGCGTCCTGCTCAAACGCCCCTGTCGCCGCATGCTGCGGAAATCTGCTCCAATGCTCGTTCCTTCCAAGACTACAAAGGTTTTCAATCACGCTGAAAGATTTTAATGCTTTTTTGCGTCGAAGTATTAAAATATCTGTGGGAATGTTGTACAATGAATGTCATTCAGGCAAAGCGCCGCCAAAAGGACGGGCAAGCCGGTATCTATATAAATATTCGTGAAATAAGCATATAATGAATATAAAATTTCATTCCTTAGGAGGATTTCGCCGAAGATGAACGCTAAACGAGCCATCCCAGTAAGAGAAAGAAATATCGTCCTGATCGGATTCATGGGTGTAGGAAAAACGACAATCGGCCAATTGGTCGCTAAAAAATTATATAGAGATTTTATCGATATAGACCAAGAGATTGAAAAAGATTTTAATATGTCGATCCCTGAGCTGTTTGAGAAAAAGGGTGAAGATTTTTTTCGGAAAACGGAGAAGGAATATATTTTAGACATTTGCCATCATAAACGGTTCAAAATCGTATCTTTGGGCGGCGGGTCTTTTAAACAAGAGGAAATCAGAACGTGCTGTCTGGAAAACTGTCTCGTGCTTCATCTAGACCTGTCATGGGAGAACTGGAAGCAGCGCGCGGACTTATTGATCGAGAGCCGGCCTGTGCTGCATAACCGCTCAATGAATGAAATGGAAAAGCTTTTTAACGAAAGAAAAGTCATTTACGATAAACACAATTCAAAAGTGGCAACAGACAACCTGTCTCCTGAAGAGGTCGCCGATTATATTGCGGAGACATTAAAAATCGGCTGGGATCTTTATCAGCCAATGTAAAAGCCGTGCGGAGCGCACGGCTTTTTATCATTTTATACCTTGAATCAAAATCGCTTTTAAGCAAAAGGAGTCGGGCTGTCCGTTTTGGTTCAATTTGATACAGAACGTGTCACGTGCTTCGTCTGATGCCTGATGTAAATGGCTGATAATCTGTTTTTCTCGATCGGCAGGGGTTCCGCCCCGTTTGATCCAGCTTTCGTATTGAATCGGCAAATTCCACTTTTGGACTTTTTGATAGCCCAGCTGATTAGCGGCGAACATCGACTGCCATTCTGATAATGAGCTTTCCCGCACGTGGGAAGGGTCTCGGAGCCGGTTCAAATGATTGACAAACTCATCAAGAACTGAATCTTCAGGCGCGTAATGGTCGACCAAGAGAAAACGTCCGTCCTTTTTCAGCACACGTGCAACTTCGCTGACAGCTTTGCGGAGATCTGAAAAATGATGGGCCGCGTACCGGCAGGTAATGAGATCAAATGAATCATCGGCGAAGGGAAGCGACTCCGCTGTTCCTTGCCGGAAACGTACGTTTTTCGTTCCTTTTTCTTGCGCAAAGGAGGATGCAACCTCTACCATTTCTATCGTCGCATCAACACCGATGCACTCCTGTACATATGGAGAAAATGCCAGCGCCGTATGGCCGGCACCCGCTCCGATATCCAGCACCCGATCATCAGCCCGGCATTGCGCCGTTTTGATCATAATACCCAAATCTTCCCCCTCGGCAAATACCTTCTCATCCCGATACATCTCGGCGTTTTTCGAAAACGGCGTTTCATTTGTCATGTCAACCAGCTCCTTTTTTCTGTTTGATGATATGGATTATGTTAGCAATTTCTGTTATGATTCGTCCAAGATATAAAAATGATAAAAACGATAGGTTTAACCTATGGAGGCTGAAATGGATATTAAAGTGATGGAATACGCATCGGAAATCGCCCGGCGCCAAAGCTTTACAAAGGCGGCGGAGCATCTTCATATCGCTCAGCCATCTCTCAGCCAGCAAATCAAAAAGCTTGAGGCTGAGCTTGGGCTTACCCTTTTCCACAGATCCCACGGCTCTGTTACCCTGACACCCCATGGCCGGCGTTTCATTGAAAAAGCCGAGGACATCATTCGTTCCAGAGATGATTTGCTCCGGGAGATGCAGGAGCGGTCGCAGGGGCTTGGGCATAAGCTTTCCATCGGGATTCCCGCTGTCACGGGGAGATATCTCTTTCCGCCTCTGCTGAAGCAGTTTTTGGCGCGCTATCCTCATGTAGAGGTTCAGCTTGTTGAAAAAGACCCTGCTTCATTAGAGGAAATGACGGCAAAGGGAGAGGTTGACCTTTCTGTTTTGTCCTTGCCGATCGAGGATGAACGGCTCGCCATTACACCGTTGCTCACGGAACCGATTGTTCTCGCGGTGCCGAAGGAAAAACAAAGGTGGATGCCTCCGGAAATGATCGCGCTGATTGAAAAAGCGCTGGAAGGAGAGGAGGGCCGCCAGCCTTCCGTGCCCCTTGAAATGGCGAGGCACGTGCCTTTTATTCTGTTAAAAGAAGGCTTCGGTTTTCGAAGGACAGTTCTCGATCTCTGTGCGGAAAGCGGCTTTAAGCCGAATACTGCCTTTAAGACGAGCCATATTGAAACCGCGCAATCTCTTGTGGCAAACGGCTTAGGTGTGACAATGGCGCCGAATATGGTCAGAAGGGATAAGGACCCGGGGGTGATCTATTTATCTATTCAATCAACGCCATCCCGAACCCTTGTCTTTGTATTTTTAAAGAACCGATATGTCAGTCTGACAGCTCAGGCTTTTATGGAAATGAGCCGGGAAAATCTTAAACAAACGTTTGATGAAGGCTGTTTGGAAAACAAAAGTGAAAATATTTAGAAACCGTGGTAGTATAGGAATACAAACTAAAACTAATAAAACAAAGGGGAATAATCGGAAATGCAACTATTCGATATGCCGCTCGACCAATTGCAAACGTATAAGCCTGAAAAAACAGCACCGAAAGATTTTTCTGATTTTTGGAAATCGTCTTTGAATGAACTTGCAAAAGTCCAATCGGCACCTGATTTACAGCCGGTTGATTATCCTGCTGAGGGGGTTAAGGTGTACCGCCTCGCATATAAAAGCTATGGAAACGCCCGCATTGCCGGATGGTACGCGGTGCCTGACAAGGAAGGCCCACATCCGGCGATCGTCAAATATCACGGCTACAACGCAAGCTATGACGGTGAGATTCATGAAATGGTGAATTGGGCGCTTCACGGATACGCGGCATTCGGCATGCTTGTCCGCGGGCAGCAGAGCAGCGAGGATACGAGTATTTCTCCGCATGGTCACGCTTTAGGCTGGATGACGAAAGGTATTCTTGATAAAGATACATACTATTACCGCGGCGTTTATTTGGACGCCGTCCGCGCGCTTGAAGTCATCAGCAGTTTTGACGAAGTCGACGAAACAAGAATAGGTGTGACAGGCGGAAGCCAAGGCGGCGGCTTAACAATTGCCGCAGCAGCTCTGTCAGACATTCCGAAAGCCGCAGCTGCCGATTATCCTTATTTAAGCAACTTTGAACGGGCCATTGATGTGGCGCTTGAACAGCCGTACCTTGAAATCAATTCCTTCTTCAGAAGAAATGGCAGCCCGGAAACAGAAGAGCAGGCGATGAAGACACTTTCATATTTCGATATTATGAATCTTGCTGACCGAGTAAAGGTGCCTGTCCTGATGTCGATCGGCCTGATTGACAAGGTCACCCCGCCGTCCACCGTGTTTGCCGCCTACAATCACTTGGAGACAGAGAAAGAGCTGAAGGTGTACCGCTACTTCGGGCATGAATATATCCCTGCCTTTCAAACGGAAAAACTTGCTTTCTTTAAGCAGCATCTGAAAGGCTGATAAATATGAAAAGCCGCCGCACATCATCAGGCGGTTTTTTTCTGCAAACTGCCGGAATGAAACCAGACTGGAGACGAATAGATATGAAACAAAGGATCATTGATGAATTAAAACGAATCGAGCTGTCATACGGAGTCAAAATCGTATATGCCGTTGAATCAGGAAGCCGCGCTTGGGGATTCCCGTCCCAGGACAGTGATTACGATGTCCGCTTTATTTATGTGCCGAAAAAGGAATGGTATTTTTCAATTGAGCAGGAGCGTGATGTCATTGAGGAACCGATTCACGATTTGCTGGATATCAGCGGCTGGGAGCTGAGAAAGACGCTGCGCCTCTTCAAAAAATCAAACCCGCCGCTCCTTGAATGGTTGTCCTCAGACATTGTGTATTACGAAGCATTTACAACCGCGGAGAAGCTAAGAAAGCTGCGGACGGAGGCGTTTAAGCCCGAAGCAAGCGTGTATCACTATATTAATATGGCGAGAAGGAACGTCAAGGATTACCTTCAAGGGCAAGAGGTCAAAATCAAAAAGTATTTCTACGTGCTTCGGCCAATCTTGGCTTGCAAATGGATTGAAAAGCACGGAACCATTCCGCCAATGGATTTTACTGTTTTGATGAATGAACTTGTTACTGATTCTGAGCTGAAGGCAGAAATGGAAATCTTGCTTGAACGGAAAAGAAGAGGCGAAGAGCTTGATCTTGAAGCGCGAATTCATGTTATTCACCAATTTATTGAAACGGAAATCGAAAGAATCATGGAAGCAGCAAAAACGCTGAAAGCAGAACAAAAGGATATGACACCTGAACTGAATCGTTTGCTTTTGAATACGGTTGAAGAAGTATGGAAGGATGGAGGAAGCTGATGTTTTTTGTCGCTTCCTTTTCCCCTTTATTCGACACGATTCCCCGACTTTCTAACTATCTGATTGTGGTAAATCCACAAAAATAATCAGAATCTTTGTATTTTGAGAATATTGTGAACGTGGGTTTTGTCCATTTACAATTAACTCATACAAATACTTCTTAGATTGCGGGGTGTTGAGGTTGGAAGTGATCACAAGAGATTTTTTCTTATTTTTATCCAAAAGCGGCTTTCTCAATAAAATGGCAAAGAACTGGGGAAGCCGGGTAGCAGCGGGTAAAATTATCGGAGGGAATGATTTTAACAGTTCAATCCCGACGATTCGACAGCTTAACAGCCAAGGCTTGTCAGTTACTGTCGATCATTTAGGAGAGTTTGTAGACAGCGCAGAGGTCGCGCGGGAGCGTACGGAAGAGTGCATTCAAACCATTGCGACGATTGCGGATCAGCAGCTGAACTCACAAGTTTCTTTAAAAATGACGTCTTTAGGTCTCGATATAGATATGGATCTGGTGTATGAAAATATGACGAAAATCCTTCAGACGGCCGAGAAGCATAAAATCATGGTCACCATCGACATGGAAGATGAAGTCAGATGCCAGAAAACACTTGATGTTTTCAAGGATTTCAGAAGGAAATACGAGTATGTGAGCACAGTGCTGCAAGCCTATCTGTACCGAACGGAAAGTGATATTGACGATTTGGATTCTTTAAACCCGTTCCTTCGCCTTGTAAAAGGAGCTTATAAAGAATCACAAAAAGTAGCTTTCCCGGAGAAAAGCGATGTCGATGAAAATTATAAAAAAATCATCCGAAAGCAGCTCTTAAACGGTCACTATACAGCGATTGCCACACATGACGACAAAATGATCGACTATACAAAGCAGCTTGCCAAAGAAAATGGCATCGCCAATGACAAGTTTGAATTTCAGATGCTGTACGGCATGCGGTCGCAAACCCAGCTCAGCCTCGTAAAAGAAGGTTATAACATGAGAGTCTACCTGCCATACGGCGAAGATTGGTACGGCTACTTTATGAGACGCCTTGCAGAACGTCCGTCAAACATTGCATTTGCTCTCAAAGGAATGACAAAGAAGTAAAAAAGGAGAGATTATCATGACAACACCTTACAAACACGAGCCATTCACAAATTTCCAGGATCAAAACAATGTAGAAGAGTTTAAAAAAGCGCTTGCGACGGTAAGCGAATATTTAGGAAAAGACTATCCGCTTGTCATTAACGGCGAGAGAGTGGAAACAGAAGCGAAAATCGTTTCGATCAACCCGGCTGATAAAGAAGAAGTCGTCGGCAGAGTGTCAAAAGCTTCTCAAGAGCACGCTGAGCAAGCAATTGAAGCGGCTGCGAAAGCATTCGAGGATTGGAGATACACGTCTCCGGAAGAAAGAGCTGCTGTCCTTTTCCGCGCTGCTGCCAAAGTCCGCAGAAGAAAACATGAATTCTCCGCTTTGCTTGTAAAAGAGGCAGGGAAGCCATGGAACGAGGCAGATGCTGATACGGCTGAAGCGATCGACTTTATGGAATATTATGCACGCCAAATGATCGAACTGGCAAAAGGCAAACCTGTCAACAGCCGTGAAGGCGAGAAAAACCAATATGTATACACGCCGACTGGTGTAACAGTTGTTATTCCGCCTTGGAACTTCTTGTTTGCGATCATGGCTGGCACGACAGTGGCGCCGATCGTTACTGGAAATACAGTTGTTCTTAAACCTGCGAGCGCGACACCTGTCATTGCTGCGAAATTCGTTGAAGTGCTTGAAGAGTCTGGATTGCCGAAAGGTGTAGTCAACTTCGTTCCTGGCAGCGGGGCGGAAGTCGGTGACTACCTTGTTGACCATCCGAAAACGAGCCTTATCACATTTACGGGATCAAGAGAAGTTGGTACGAGAATTTTCGAACGCGCGTCGAAAGTCCAGCCGGGCCAGCAGCACTTAAAACGTGTTATTGCTGAAATGGGCGGAAAAGATACAGTTGTCGTTTGTGAAGATGCAGATGTTGAACTTGCTGCACAATCGATCTTCCAGTCAGCGTTCGGCTTTGCGGGACAAAAATGTTCTGCAGGTTCACGTGCAGTTGTCCATGAAAAAGTGTATGATCAAGTATTGAAGCGTGTCATTGAAATTACGGAATCTAAAGTGACAGCAAAACCTGACAGTGCGGATGTTTATATGGGACCTGTCATTGACCAAGGTTCTTATGATAAAATTATGAGCTATATTGAGATCGGAAAACAGGAAGGGCGTTTAGTAAGCGGCGGCACTGGTGACGATTCAAAAGGATACTTCATCAAACCGACGATCTTCGCTGACCTTGATCCGAAAGCAAGACTCATGCAGGAAGAAATTTTTGGGCCTGTCGTTGCATTTTCTAAAGTGTCAAACTTTGATGAAGCTTTAGAAGTGGCAAACAATACTGAGTACGGTTTGACAGGCGCTGTTATTACAAACGACCGCAAAAACATCGAGCGTGCGAAACAGGAATTCCATGTCGGGAACCTGTACTTCAACCGCAACTGTACAGGCGCTATCGTCGGCTACCATCCATTCGGCGGCTTCAAAATGTCCGGAACGGATTCAAAAGCAGGCGGGCCGGATTACTTGGCACTGCACATGCAGGCTAAAACGATCAGTGAAATGTTCTAAAGCGGGACTAAATGGGCATCCTCCCTGCGGGGATGTCCATTTCATCCATATACCATAAAAAAGAGGAGGAAGTGCCATAGAAAACACACAGCTGATTATTTCGATTTGTATTTATATGGCGGGGATGCTGCTGATCGGCTACTTTGCTTACAAGCGTACGTCGAATCTGACGGATTACATGCTGGGAGGACGCTCTTTGGGACCGGCCGTAACCGCTCTCAGTGCCGGCGCTGCCGATATGAGCGGCTGGCTGCTGATGGGGCTCCCGGGCGCTATGTTTTCAACGGGTCTGAGCGGTGTGTGGATTGCGTTCGGACTTTGTCTTGGAGCATGGGCGAACTGGCTCTACGTCGCGCCGCGGCTGAGAACCTATACGGAACAAGCGGGGAATTCCATCACAATTCCCGGATTCCTAGAAAACCGCTTCGGAGATCAAACAAAGCTTCTTAGATTGTTTTCAGGGATTGTGATTTTAGTCTTCTTCACATTTTATGTTTCGTCTGGAATGGTATCCGGCGGTGTTTTATTCAACAGTATTTTGGGGATGGAATATCATACAGGCTTGTGGGTTGTGACTGGTGTTGTTGTGGCATATACTCTGTTTGGCGGCTTTTTGGCAGTCAGCTGGACAGATTTTGTTCAGGGGATCATTATGTTTGCCGCACTCATTCTTGTTCCGATCGTTACGTTTTTCCACACGGGAGGAACAAGTGAAGCAGTTACTGAAATCCGGTCTGTTGATCCAGATATGTTTAATATTTTCAAAGGAACAAGCGTCCTTGGCATTATTTCTTTGTTTGCATGGGGTTTGGGATACTTTGGACAGCCGCATATCATTGTGCGTTTTATGGCAATAACGTCTGTCAAAGAGATCAAAAAAGCGCGCAGAATCGGAATGGGCTGGATGATGTTGTCGGCAGTCGGCGCTGTGCTGACCGGTTTGGGCGGAATCGCTTATTACCATCAGAATGGCATGACACTGAAGGACCCAGAGACGATCTTTATTCAATTAGGGAATATTTTGTTCCATCCGATTATTACAGGTTTTCTGATATCAGCTATTTTGGCCGCGATTATGAGTACAATTTCTTCCCAGCTGCTTGTGACATCAAGCTCTTTGGTAGAAGATTTGTATAAGTCGATGTTCAGGCGCTCAGCCTCTGATAAAGAGCTGGTGTTTTTGGGCCGTTTGGCTGTGCTTGTGATTTCTGTCATCGCGTTATTCCTAGCTTGGGAGAAAAATAATACGATCCTTGGATTGGTTAGCTACGCGTGGGCTGGCTTCGGCGCATCATTCGGGCCGGTTGTACTGCTCAGTCTGTTTTGGAAACGAATGACTAAATGGGGGGCACTCGCCGGCATGATTGTGGGAGCAGCAACTGTAATCATTTGGGCGAATGCCGGTCTTTCGGATTTTCTGTATGAAATCATACCTGGTTTTGCTGCGAGCCTATTATCTGTCTTTATCGTCAGTATATTGACGCAGGCTCCGTCACAAGCTGTCGCAGACCAGTTTAAAGACTACCAAGATACAATGTCACAATAAAGATCGAAAGGAGGAGGAAGGGGCTGTCCCTTTTTCCTCTTTTCTCCTTTTAAACGGGCCGTTTTTTTCTTTTGGAAACAAACGTATTTTTTTTCTATACAAATAGACCCCGTATGGATATGATTAAAGTAAAAAAAGTATAGGAGAAAAAGGTATGGAAGAGCTTTTAGAGAGAGTTTTTTCATTTTCAGATGTCGATAAGCTGATTGACTTCATCAGTTATGAACTGCAAAAACCAGTCATACTGGAAAGCGCGGATTTCTTTTTGTTAGCCTATAATTCTTACTATATTAACCATTTTGATTCTGCCAACCAGCAGACTATTTTTTCAAAAAAATGCCCGGTTCAGATTTTTGAGAGATTTCTGAAGGATGGAGTCATTGAAAAACTGAAAACAGAACCTGAGCCTTTTCGCGTCAATAAAATTGAAAGCATTGGGTTAAACCAGAGAGTGGTCGTGAGTGCGAAACACAAAGGGGATGTCATGGGCTACATCTGGGTTCAGGAGCTGGACCAAAATCTGACGGAAGAAGAACTCGACTTTTTGTATGAGACCTCTTTCCATGTCGGGAAAATCATTTATAAAACGAACAAGCTGAAACAGGAAAAGGAAGAAAAAGCAGAAGATCTTGTCAAACGGGCGATCTATCAGCAATTTACCTCTGAGAAGGAACTCAAACGGGAAGCCGAAAGGATTAACACCGTGCTGCCTTCCATGTTTTCAGTTGTCATCCTGCACGCCGCGAATGGGGATGGGGAAGCGGTTGAGGATTTAAAGGAAAATATCAGGTCGTACCTAAATTTACGGGATAAAGTCAGTCATGTCTTAACGATTGATTCAAATATTGTCATCGTCGTAGCGAGTTTTTCCCAAAAAAGCTCCGTCTCCTCGGCAGCTTCTGAATTTATTAACAAGCTGTTAACACATTTTCACTTTCAAAGAATTCCCACCCCTATTTATATCGGTATCGGAAACGAATATGATCACCTTTTAAAGCTTGGCAAGAGCTACACAGAAGCGCTTGAAGTGATCAAAGCCGCGGAAATCACCGGCAATCAGGAAAACATTCCATATGAATATGCAAAACTCGGCATTTACCGTTATTTAGAAAGCATTGAACAGAAAAATAAATTTTTAAAATACGAGAATAAGGATTTGGCTTTATTAAAAGCGAAAGACCAAGAAAGCAGCACCGAGCTGCTGAAAACGCTGGAAATCTATCTTCTCAACAACTGCAAAACAAAACCAGCAGCAGAACAGCTGTTTATTCACCAGAATACATTGAATTACCGCATCAAACAGATTACTGAAATGACGTCGATTAATTTAAGCGATTTTAGGACACGATGCCAGCTCTATCTCGATTTGATGCTGATGAAAAAGAAATAAAAAAGAAACCAGTCCGTGTACTGGTTTCGTCTTCACTTAAAATCCTCTGTAAACGTAAGGATCATCAGGCTTTTTAATGGTGTTCCAGTCGGTCACTTTCACAACAGGAAGCGTTGATTTGAAAGGCTGATAATATTCTGAGGCCAGCGTGCCCTTAATATGAATCCATTCATCATCCTTGATGTTGATGTCCTTCGGAAACTCCACAAGCATCCCGTAAACGCCGGAATCAGCGATACAGTGAATGACGCCAAACCTCAACACGAACAGCTGGTTTTTGTTAATTGCATTTCCTTTATACGCAAATCCATGAAAATCAATCGTCCGTCCGAGAAATTCGCCAGGATAGTTATATATGGTTTCCATGCCTTTTAGGAAATCATCATCGGTCAGCGAAATCTCTTTCTTGCTGGAATATTTCTTAAACAGCTGTTTCATCTGTTTGTCATAGCTGTCTTGCGCGTAGTAAAGGCTGGCATCAGGCCGCAAATACTGTGTTTGCGAGTAATGGTCTCCGCTCTCCATCGCCTTAAACGAGAACCCTTTTGTTTTGACAATGGATGAGTCAAGCGTCGCAATCGGGAAGAAAATACCCGACACCAAAGGGAAAAGAAAAACAACATAAATCAAATAACGCTGATAAAATGGCTTGTTTTGTTCATGCTCGTGATCATGGCCGCATCCGCAATCATGATTATGCCCGCCTTTTTCAGGCGACTTGATAAATACATATGCTTGAACGGCTGTCAGTATGGCCAGCAGGAAGATCGCAATAAAGGAAAGATAGGCATATTTCATATTGATATATTTTGTAAGATTTCCTGAGGCATGCAGATGATAAAAGAAAAACGTAAATCCCATCAGCACCAATAGACGAAACATCCAATCACCCCTTTACCAGTAGTGATCCCGCTAAGACGAGCACGACAATGTACGTAATCAGCAGGAAAACAAATCGTTTTTTGAAGGCCGCAAGCATCATCAATAGATTCTTAATATCCACCATCGCACCAAAGACGAGAAAGGCGATTAACGATCCTAATGAAAATGTGCTGCTGAAGGAAGACGCGATGAACGCATCAACTTCTGAACAGAGCGACAAGACAAACGCCAGCCCCATCATCACAAGGGAAGAGGATACATCATTCTGCCCGATCGCAAGCAGAGTGGATGTTTTGACATACGTCTGCATAGCGGCTGCGATAAAGGCGCCGATAATTAAATATTTTCCCACGGAGAAAAATTCTTCAATGGCATGACGCAAGGTCCCTCCCAGCTTTTGCAGCAGGGTGTGGTGATGATGGTGGTGATGCCCGGGTTCATGAGGCTTTAAAAGCTGGTTATCTTTAAATTGATAGGATAAGATAATCCCAATGATCACCGAAACCGCGAGCGCCAGTCCGCCCCGATAAAAGACAACGCTCCATCTGTTCCCGAACGCAATAAAAGTAGAAAATAAGACGATAGGATTGATGATCGGCGCGGTCAGCATGAAAGCAACGCCCGCATGCAGAGGAACCCCCTTTAACAGAAGCCGCCTCGTAATCGGGATAATGCCGCACTCGCAGGCGGGAAATAATACACCGGCCAGCGCACCGAATAAAACGGCGAGAAAGCGGTTCTTTGGCATGATCCTTGCAATCATTTCTTCAGAAACAAACATTTGAATGATTCCGGAAAGGATGACGCCGATCAGAATAAACGGAATGGCTTCTATTAAAATGCTGATAAAAATAGAATTCAGCTGAAGAAAAGATGATTGTGCTGTCACAATAAAACCTCCGCTCATGTTAAGCTGCCTTTTATCATACCAGAAAAAAGGCACTGCTTGTTTGACGGAGAAGGAGGAAAACTTGTTTCACTTTGTTTAGGATTCTAAAAATTCGAATATGATTCTATCTGTTTCAGCAGCGCCTTTCCCGAGCCAAATCAGGTGTCCCCATGAGTGAAGCAAACAGAGAACAGCGCCAGGAATGTGTTTTTTTGCATAATGTGCATGTGACTTGTCGATAAAACCATCATAAACACTTTGCATAATCAATACGGGGCACGAGATGGCATGCAGCTCCTTTGAAGAGATAGCGGCGGTTTGTGACAAGTCTAGCAGAAATCCGTCACCGGAGCGCTGCCGGCTGTTCATTTTCCGAAATGCTTCAATGTCTTTTTCATCCATCATGGTCTTGATTCTCTGAAACGAAAGCGTGCTGAATTGCGGGCTCATGGCTTGAAACATCAAACGCGGGAAGGCGTTATTCAAATAAGAAATCAGCTTCCATATCCGCTTTTCCAATGGCGGGCGGAAGAGGATTCTCCCCATTTTATATTCAATGTCTTTTGGAGTGAGCCATTCTTTGGTGACCGCGGATTGCAGGGTCAGAGTGTTCACCCTTTCCGGATATTGTGAGGCAAAGCTTATGCCGCTCGGCCCTCCTGCTGAGATGGCTATGACATGGACACTGTCGATTTGTAAATGATCTAATAGTTTTACATAGAAACGGCAGGCGTCAGCAAGACTTTTTCCAATCTCTTTTGACGTTCGTCCGTAACCGGGCCTTGAAGGCGTGATGATGGAATACCCATGCTCAATCAGCGCCGTGTACCCGAATTCCTCATAACAATTTGAATGCCCGCCATGCATGACAAGAATGGGAGCTCCCTTGCCTGTAACAGAATATTCTAGTGTATGTCCTTCGAAAGTGATCGTTTCAACTCGTCTTTTCATCTGTTTCTCCCATTTGTTTTTCTGCCTATTATAGGGTTTTCAACAATTTATCACAAGGAGCAGAAATGAATAAACACAGGCTCGTGAAATATGATATACTTTTTATTGATATTCATTCTCAATTAAAATGATTTTGATATAGATGTGAACGGGAGGCAGTACGGATGGCTGAGAATCAACAGGTGTATGACGTCACAATTATAGGCGGAGGGCCGATCGGGCTGTTTACGGCTTTTTACTGCGGGATGCGGGAGCTGAAAACGAAAGTAATCGAATTTTTGCCGCAGCTCGGAGGGAAGGTATCTTTATTCTTTCCTGAGAAAATCATTCGGGATATCGGCGGAATACCGGTGATTGCGGGAAAGCAGCTGATCGAGCAGCTGAAGGAGCAGGCGGCGACGTTTGATCCTGACATCGTGCTGAATCAGCGTGTGACCGGATTTGAACGCTTGGAAGACGGCACCATTGCGCTGACAAGCTCTGAAGGAGAAAAGCATTATACACGTACCGTGATTTTAGCTGTCGGCATGGGAACGCTTGAGGTCAATGAGTTTGACAGTGAGGATGCAACCCGGTATGCGGGCAAAAATCTTCATTATGGAGTGGAGAAGCTTGATGCGTTTAAAGGCAAGCGGGTCGTGATTTCAGGCGGCGGAGATACTGCGGTCGATTGGGCTAATGAGCTGGAACCGATTGCGGCTTCTGTGACTGTCGTTCACCGGCGTGAGGAATTCGGCGGAATGGAAAGCAGTGTGACGAAGATGAAGCAATCATCGGTGCGGGTGCTCACTCCTTATCGTCTGGAGCAGCTGAGCGGCGACGAGGAGCGTATCCAAAGCGTGACTGTTTGTCATAATGCGTCTGGCCGGAGTGAAGACATAGAGGTTGACGAGCTGATCATTAATCATGGCTTCAAAATTGATTTCGGGCCAATGAAGGAGTGGGGGCTGGAGATTGAAGAAGGCAGGGTGAAAGCTGACAGACATATGCGGACGAATCTTCCGGGTGTGTTTGTGGCGGGTGACGCGGCTTTTTATGAAAGTAAGCTGAGATTGATTGCCGGCGGCTTTACCGAAGGTCCGACAGCGGTCAACAGCGCGAAGGCTTATTTGGACCCTAAGGCTGAGAATATGGCGATGTATTCAACCCATCACAAAAAATTGGTGCATAAATAAAACAGCCCTTAAGAAAAGGGCTGCTCAAATTGTTGACAAAGTCATAAAACGTATAACTTTGTCATCTTTTCAGCGTGATTGAAAACCCTTGAAGTCTAGGAAGGACGAGCATTGGAGCACAGCGAATGCGAGGGTTTGTCGACACGCTGAACAGCCCTTAAGAAAAGGGCTGCCGCAATCAGTTGTGAAGAAGTTTTTTTTCCGCCTGTTGATTCTGAATGAAAGCAAACACTTCATCCTGATCTCGGACCGCTGTGAATCCATAAGCCCCGGCAGCTGTGTCATCGCCTATGCAGACGATGGGAGGTCGGCTTGCTGATGGTTCCAGCGAAATGCCAATTTGTTTGCCTGCGCTGATCAATTGCTGAACGGACGGTTTGCTCGGGCAAATGACCATATGCAGCGGAGATTCACTGATGGTTCGCTGAATCATGTGGGTGAACCGGTCATCTATGACGTTTTCATGGGTGATATAAAACGTACAGGACTCATGCTTCTGCATGTTTTCCACTGCATGACGGCTCCCGACAACAAGACGCTTTTCTGAATCAGGCTGAATGGCGGAGACGAGTAAACCCCGTTTTGCAAGCTCTGTCACTGCTTGTTCAGATGCCGAACTCAGTCGGGCTGTCAGCTGGCGGACGTCGATTTTCTTGGATGCCATCGCTTGGAAAAATTCACAAACCGCACGGCGCGATGTGAAAACAATGTCTTCAAAGGTGCCGATCTTTCGAAGAATCTCTTCGTTGACAGGCATGTTTTCGGTCCGCCATTTCGGCCATTCGATGACATCGGCACCGGAATCGCGCAGCTTGTCTGCAAGCGGGTCTTCATCATCGCCATGAGTGACGACCATCATGTGCTGGCCAATGAGCGGTTTGCTTTCAAACCAGCTGTGTGTTTGAAAATTGACGATATCCCCGATGACGATAATCGCAGGGTTTGTGATCTGGTGTTCCTGTATTTTTTGCTGAATGTTCTCAAGCGAGCCTTTCACACTCCGCTGGCGGCCCCACGTTCCCCATTGGACCACAATGACAGGAACGGAAGGAGATTTTCCGTACGCAATGAGCTGCTGGCAAATATAAGACAAATTCTTAACGCCCATGTAAAAGACAAGGGTTTGAACGCTTCTGGCAAGTCCTTCCCAATCGAGATTCGGCGTTCCTTTTAATGATTTATCATGTGCTGTAATCATGGCAAAAGATGATGCGAAATCCCGATGCGTGACGGGGATGCCCGCATATAACGGCGCTGCAATTCCGGAGGTGATACCCGGCACCATTTCATAGCGGATGCCGTGCTCATAGAGAGCATCTGCTTCCTCGCCGACTCTGCCGAATACGCTCGGATCTCCGCCTTTCAA
This sequence comes from Bacillus sp. 11C, assembly GCF_055486375.1. Lineage (NCBI taxonomy): Bacteria > Bacillati > Bacillota > Bacilli > Caryophanales > Bacillaceae > Bacillus > Bacillus sp. 11C. The sequence continues at coordinate 256,866 of NZ_JBUPVZ010000002.1, read as the reverse complement.
ACGGACGACGGTTAATCCTTTTGATGCTTTTTCAACCAGCAGGGCATTAATTTCTCTTTGTTTCATAAAATGGCGGTCTGGCAGTTTTCCGCAATAAATAAATTGGCAGTCTGGTGATGCGAATTCGAGCAGCTTTGGGTTGGCGAGCCGGTCATATAAAATAACATCTGCTTTCTCCAGCGCCTGTTTCCCTTTGATGGTGAGCAGCCCCGGATCGCCGGGGCCTGCTCCCACGAAATATACGATTCCGTTCTTCATGTCATGTCATCCTTCCGTCACTGTAAAAATGAAGGATCACTTGAAAAGTGATCCGGTCTTTTGATCAATATACGAGATAAACATGTTCTCCTTCGATCAGCGTTTCGTATGTTTTGACGCATCCGTGATCCGGTGCTTGGACGATTCCGTCTTCTAAGGAGATTTTCCAGTCGTGCATCGGGCAGAAAACATATTCGCCGCTGACGATACCTTCCGCCAGAACGCCGCCCTTGTGCGGACAGCGGTTTTCAATGGCGCGGACGCTTCCGTTTGAAAGCTTAAAAACCGCGAGTTCCTTATCTTCAATATACACTGTTTTGCCTAATTGTTCAGGCAATTCTTCAATTTTTCCGATCCATACTTTTGTTGCGCCTTTGTTTGCCATGTTCATTCCTCCTTTATGTTTGTTTTTTGTCATTATGATGTGGTCACGACGTTTTCAAATAATTCTTTAGAGGTTTGTTTATTTTCCAAAAAGCCCTTCCACGGATCCTTGTGGACAGAGAGTGTTTCATTCATTCGGTCGTTCAGATCCTGCCGCTTTTCCGGATCATTTAACACGGATTGGACATGGGATAAACCGACGCGCTCAAGCCATGCGGATGTACGCTCCAGATAGTTTGCAGTTTCGCGGTAGTATTGCAGATAAGCGCCTGCGTATTCTAAGACTTCTTCATTTGTTTTCACCTTCATCAGCAAATCGCCGGCACGTAAATGAGTTCCGCCGTTTCCGCCGACATAAAGCTCCCAGCCTCCGTCAATGCCGACAACGCCAAGGTCCTTAATGCCCGATTCCGCACAGTTTCGCGGGCAGGCAGACACGGCCATTTTCACTTTATGAGGCGTGTTCAGCCCTTCGAATTTTTTCTCAAGCGCAATGCCCAGTGCCATGGAGTCTTGCGTGCCGAAGCGGCAGAATTGCTCGCCTACGCACGTTTTTACTGTGCGGAGCGTTTTCCCGTACGCGTAGCCTGACGGCATATCGAGATCTTTCCATACCCTCGGAAGGTCTTCTTTTTTCACGCCGATGAGATCAATCCGCTGGCCGCCGGTCATTTTAACGAGCGGGATCTCATATTTGTCGACGACATCGGCGATCTTGCGCAGATCTTTGGAATTGGTCACACCGCCGTACATCCGTGGCACGACTGAATATGTTCCGTCTTTTTGAATATTGGCGTGCATTCGTTCGTTAACAAAGCGGGATGTTCGTTCATCCTCGTATTTGGTTGGATTGATCATGCCTAGGTAGTAGTTCAGGGCCGGCCGGCATTTGGAACAGCCTTCTGGCGTTTTCCAGCCGAGCACGTTCATGATTTCTCTTGTATGTGACAGCCCTTTGGCTTTGATTTCTTCTACGATTTCATCTCTCGACAATGTCGTGCAGCCGCAAATCGCTTCTTTTTGCGCTGACGCATCAAAGTCAGATCCGAGCGTATGCTGGAGGATTTCTTCTACGAGCGGCTTACAGCCTCCGCATGAGCGGGATGCACCTGTGCATGCTTTGATCTCATCCGTTGACGAGCAGCCTTTTTCATGTATGGCTTGAATAATCGCACCTTTTGACACGCCGTTACAGCCGCAGATGATTTCATCGTCGCTCATCGCTGCGGTCATGCTTGTGCCTGCTTCTTGGTTGAGAGGCTGTAAGATTGATATTTTAGAGGTTTCAGTGATGTCGGCTTCTTTTTGAATCATAGAAAACAGGCGATTGCCTTCGCTGCTGTCGCCGAATAAAACAGCACCGACAATTTGATTGCCCCTCAGGACGATTTTTTTATAGATGCCGTCCTGCTCATCGAAGACTTTAACTGCTTTTTTCTCCTCTGATTCATCAAAGTCACCGGCAGAGAAGACCTCGACGCCTGATACCTTTAACTGAGTGGAGAGAACGGAGCCTTCATACGGTTTTGTTTCGATGCCGCAAATATGCTTCGCCAGCACTTTTGCCTGTTCATAGAGCGGCGCCACGAGTCCGTATGCGATCCCCCGATGCTCAGCGCATTCGCCGACCGCATAAATGTGCGGGATTTCAGTTTCCATATAATCGTTGACGATGATTCCGCGGTTCACCGGAATGCCGCTTTCAGCTCCGAGCGCTGTATTCGGGCGGATGCCTACGGCCATGACGACTAAATCAGCTTCAATGCTTGTTCCGTCTGTGAAGCGGAGGCCTTCAACACGGTCATCACCGATAATCTCTTCGGTTTGTTTTTCAAGCAAGAATGTCATTCCTTGTTTTTCTAGCTCGTTTTGCAACAAGCGTCCCGCTGCTGCATCAAGCTGTCGTTCCATCAGGAATGGCGCGAGGTGGATGACGGATACCTCCATGCCGAGATTCAGCAGTCCGCGGGCGGCTTCTAAACCGAGCAGGCCTCCGCCGATGACGGCTGCTTTTTTATATTGTTTTGACGCGGCGAGCATCGTGTCTGTATCTTTTATGTCCCGGAAAGCCGTGACGCCTTTTTTGTCTGCGCCCGGAATCGGAAGGATAAAAGGGACAGAGCCTGTCGCCAGAATCAATTCGTCATAAGGCTGGATTCTGTCTGCATCTGTGATGACCGTTTTGTTTTCCGGGTCCACCTTGATGACTGTTTCATTTGTATACAATTGAATATTGTTTTCTTCGTACCAGTCCCAATCGTTTAACGTAATATCTTTAATGTCGGTATCGCCTTGAAGCACTTTTGACAAAAGGATTCGGTTGTAATTGGGATGCGGTTCGGCACCGAAAATTGTGATCTGAAACTCGTCTTTTGCAATACTCAGTATCTCTTCAATGGCCCTTACCCCGGCCATTCCGTTTCCAACAAGAACTAGTTGTTTTTTTTCCATCAGATGATCCGCTCCTTATCAATGTTTTTTCCAGCGTAGCACAGCAAAAAGAAATATTTAAGATGCATGTTATAAAATGTAACAAAATATACGAAAAGTTCTAAAAATTTTATGAAAAATTAAATAGGTCTGATTCGGACGGCGCATACTTTAAAACCGGGCATTTTACAGGCAGGATCTAAGGCTTCTCCGATTAAATCATTCACATTTTGAGCGTCTGCCCAGTGGATGGGGACAAAAACGGTGTCTTTTCTGATTTGTTCCGATAATTTGCTGCGGACGGTGATGCTTCCACGCGGTGATTCTATTTTTACGAGCACACGGTCTTCGATATGGAAGGATGCCGCAGTTTGCGGGTGGATTTCCATAAATGATTCAAAATGTCTCGCGGCAAGGGCGGCGCTTTTTCTCGTTTGAACGCCTGTTAAGTAGTGAGACATGACTCGGCCTGTCGTTAAATAAAGCGGATAATCGGCTGTCGGCTTCTCTTTTGGAACGGCCGATTCGTTTGGAATCACACTTAGTGCCGCTTTTTGATCCGGATGGGCAAATGAGTCCGCAAACAAGCGTCCTGTTCCGGGGTGATCAGGTTCCGGACATGGCCAATGAATGCCGCCTTCACGTCTGATCCTGTCATATGTGATGCCTGAATAATCGGCAATCCCGCCTCGGCTCGCTTTTCTCAATTCATTAAAAATATCCTTAGTTGACGTGTAAGAAAAGTAGCGGCCTTTCCCGAGAGCGGATGCGATATCACAAATAATCTGCCAATCATGCTTTGTTTCACCGGGACATGGCCGGGTTGCTTCTCTTAATGTCACGCGGCCTTCGACATTTGTCATGGTGCCCTCATCTTCTAAATAAGAGGAGGCGGGCAAAATCACATCTGCGTATTTCGCAGACTCAGACATAAACAAATCGATCGCAACAAAGAATGTCAGTTTTCTCAGAGCTTTTTTGACGAGATTTGCATTTGGGCTGGAGACAGCTGGGTTGGAGCACATAAGGAATAGTCCTTTGATGTCGCCGTCATTGATTTTTTCCATCATTTCATAGGCCGAGACACCTTTTCGAGGGAGTTCATCCTGATGGATTCCCCACACTTTCGCAATATGCGCACGGTGTTGTTCATTTTCGATAGAACGGTAGCCCGGAAGCTGATCGGCTTTTTGTCCATGCTCTCTTGCGCCTTGTCCGTTGCCTTGTCCGGTGATCGCCCCGTAGCCCGAATAAGGTTTGCCGATTTTTCCTGTGATCAGCACCATGTTTAAAAAGCCCTTTACAGCCGCTGTTCCATCGGTTTGCTGTTCAATCCCGCGGGCTGTAAAGAGCATGCCGGACGTTTCTTTCGCAAACTTTACAGCGGCTTTTCGCATGTGCGCCAGCGGGACACTCGTCTGTTCGGCGATCTCATTCAGGCTCAACGCGTTAGTATGCTTCCTCAGCTCCTCGAAACCATTTGTTCGTGATCGAATGAAATGTTCGTTTGCGAGCTGTTCGTCGATGATGATTTTGACGAGACCGTTGGCAAGGGCAGCGTCTGTGCCGGGCTTGATTTTCAGATGAAGATCGGCGATTTTCGTCGTCGCTGTTTCGCGCGGATCAATAGCAATGATGTAAGCGCCGTTTTCTTTCGCTTTTTCAAAGTACGGCATCATCGTAGGCTGGCATTCCGCAATATTGGTGCCGGCCAGAATGATCACACGGGTGTGGGGAATGTCTGATAAGGGATTCGTTAAGCCTCTGTCCGCGCCGAATGTTTGGTTGGCTGCGGTTGCTGCGGCGGACATACATAGCCTCCCATTGTAGTCGATGTATTTTGTCTGTAAGCCAACCCGTGCGAACTTCCCTAACAAATACGCCTCTTCATTCGTAATTGAGGCGCTTCCGTATACAGCCAGGGCGTCATGGCCGTGTTCGTTTTGGATCATCGTCACTTGGTCTTTGATGTGATTCAGTGCTTCTTCCCAGGAAACAGGCAGAAATTCGCCGCTTTTCTTCAGCAGCGGCCGGGTGATGCGGGAGGAGTTCAGGGCATGCTGGTGGGCGTTCATGCCCTTCATGCATAACCGGCCCTGTGTCGTAGGATTATCAATCCCGATCGCTGTGTACTTTTTCCGTGTGACGATGGTTTGTTCCACAAGCTGCATTTTGCACTGCATGCTGCAAAACGGACATTGGGTGTCATACGTTTTTTCTGATTGGATGTCTTGCTGTTTATCACGGAAATATTTAAGCAGTCGTTCAGTCAAAATGCCTCATCCTTTCTTATGTGCGCCAGCCTGTATAGGCGGGTTTTGAATCAGTGACAGGTCTGTTTGGAGGTTTTCCAGCAGCTGTGTCCTAAGGTCCTCTTCAAATAGCACTTCTCTGATATGAACGATCCCGAGACGGTCCATCCACTGATGAACGGCTTCTAAGTAATGAGCCGTTTCACGGTAATACTGAACCAGTCCTTTGATCATGCCGGCAGTGCTGTCTGCGCTGTCTGTCACACAAAAAAGAGCTCCGGAACGGGCATGAGTTCCCCGGACGCCGCCGATGTAAATGTCCCAGCCAGCTTGCGTTCGAATCGCGCCGACATCTTGTATGGCGGCATCGGTGCAGTCTGTTTCACATGATAAGCTGATAGACATGGAAGCGGGCATGGAAAGCATCTCAAGATGTCTTTCAATCTGGGCTGCCAGCTGCTGAATCGACCGGTTTTGCCCGCATGTACATGCTTTGACACTTTGCAGCGTGCGGGGGTGTTCATTGGTGCAAACGGGCATTTTCAGGTCTTTTTTAATGTTCGGGAGCTCCGCCGGCTTGATCCCGGCAAGCTTCAGTCTTTGGCTATGAGTGATGGATACGTCAGGGATGCTGTATGTCTCGATGATGTCGGCGATATTTCTTAGCTGCTCCGCGTTTGTCATCCCGCCGTACAATTGCGGAATGAGGATGCATGTGTCTTCTGAGGATGATTCCGGCTGAACAAAACCGGCATGCAGCTTTTCCAGATAGTATTGAATCGCCGGGACACATTTGCGGCAGCCGTTTTTCGTTTTCCAGCCAAGCTGGCTCATCGCTTCTGCAGGATCAGTGAATGGTCTGCGCTGAAGCTCAGCAATGATGTCGTCTTCCGTCAAATCGGTGCATCCGCAAAATGCAAGTGTATCGGCGGGCTCTGTATATTCGCCGCTGCCCATGTACCTCAAAAAGTCTTCAACGAGCGGCTTGCATCCTCCGCAGGAGCCGGCTGCGTTGGTACAGTGTTTGACTTCCTCAACTGTTGTTAAGCCTTTCGTGTGCACCGCTTCTTCAATCGCGCCTTTAGTCACTGAGCTGCATTGGCAAATCGTTTCACTGGAAGGCATGGATTCAAATAATCTGCCGGTTTTCTCCGGTTCGATGATCTGCTTTTTGACTATGGAGATATCTCGTTGTTTGAGCAGGCTGTCGAGAAGCCGCTGCTTGTCACGTGTGTCTCCGAACAAAATAACGCCGGCCGGTTTGTCATCCTCAAAGAGTGCTTTTTTATAGATGCCTGCTTGTTCATCGTAGATGTTAATACTCGTCGTGCGTTCATCTTCGTGAACCTTTCCGGCTGACCACACATCAATTCCGGCTATTTTTAAAGCGGCAGATGGTGATGAGCCTTGATATCCTTCGCATGGAACGCCGCAAATATGTTTGGCGAGAACGTTTCCCTGTTCATAAAGGGGTGCCGCCAAGCCGTACACCGTTCGGTTATGCTCGGCGCATTCCCCGACGGCATACACATTCGGTTCGCTCGCCTGCATGCAGTCATTTACGATGATCCCGCGGTTCACTTTGATTCCGGCGGATACAGCCAATTCAATATTTGGCCTCACGCCAGCCGCCATCACAATCAAGTCTGCTTTCAGTGAAGAGCCGTCTTTAAAACGGATGCCGTCTGCCCGCGCGGCACCAGAAATAGATACGGTATCTTTCTCCAAAAGAAAGGTTAAGCCTTTCCGTTCCAGCTCCGTCTGCAGCAGCCGCGACGCGGTGTGATCGAGCTGTTTTTGCATGATGGCGGAGGAGTGGTGAATGACGCTGACATCCATGCCGAGATGCTTTAATCCGACTGCAGCTTCCAGCCCTAATAAGCCGGCTCCGATCACCGCTGCTTTTTGATGGTGTTCGGCCATACTCATCAACGCTTGGCAGTCTTCTATTGTTCGAAATCCATAGACGCCTTCTTTGTCCGCCCCGGGAATGGGGAGAATATGGGGGGAGGAGCCTGTTGCCAGAATGAGTTTGTCATAAGAAAGGGTTCGTTTGCGATCCGTGATGACCAGCTGCTGATCTGTATCAATTTGAACAACCGTTTCGCCCGCGTAAAGGGTAATCCCGTGCTTGGCGTACCAATCCTTGCTGTTCAGTGTAATGTCATCGAGTGACGCCACCCCCTGCAAAACAGAGGATAAGAGAATGCGATTGTAGTTGGGATGCGGTTCGCTTCCGAAAATGACAATCTCAAACATTTGGCGATTCAGCTTTAAGACTTCTTCAATACAGCGGATGCCGGCCATTCCGTTTCCTGCCAACACCAGTCTTTGTTTCTTCATGTACCAGACCTCCTTTATTGCAGCGTGTAAGTTTTCTCTTATTTAAAATTATGTCAAAATGCTTTGTTAACGCATTAAACGTGTCACAAAAACTTACACATGTCTTTTCCAGAAAAAATCGATCATATATTATTAATTCAGAAAATTAAAATAATTTAGGGTTAAGAAAGGGGAATCTTATGAAGCTGTCGGAACTGAAAACCAGCGGTCATCCACTCACTTTACTCTGTTCCTTTTTATACTTTGATGTGAGTTTTATGATATGGGTTATGCTTGGGGCACTGGGGGTTTATATTTCTCAGGATTTTGTCCTGTCTCCTTTTGAGAAAGGGCTTGTGGTGGCCGTGCCGATTTTAGCAGGATCTGTGTTTCGTATCCTTCTCGGTATTTTAACGGATAGAATCGGACCGAAAAAAACGGCAGTGGTCGGGATGCTGGTGACAATGATTCCGCTGCTGTGGGGGACATTTGGCGGCCGTTCGCTGCCTGAGCTGTATGCCATCGGGATTCTGCTTGGCGTGGCGGGGGCAAGCTTTGCGGTTGCGCTGCCTATGGCAAGCCGGTGGTATCCGCCTCATTTGCAGGGGCTTGCGATGGGGATCGCTGGCGCGGGGAACAGCGGCACTTTGTTTGCAACCCTGTTTGGCCCGCGTCTTGCGGAGCAGTTCGGCTGGCACATTGTCATGGGAATTGCGCTTATTCCTTTGCTGATCGTCTTTATTCTTTTTGTATCCATGGCAAAGGATTCTCCTGCACAGCCGGCGCCGCAGCCGCTCAAAAACTACCTGCATGTGTTCGGGCAGAAGGAAACATGGTTTTTCTGCCTGCTGTACAGCGTCACATTCGGGGGATTTGTCGGACTATCAAGCTTTTTATCTATTTTCTTTGTCGATCAATACCAGCTGTCAAAAATTCACGCGGGCGATTTCGTTACATTATGTGTGGCGGCGGGAAGTTTTTTTCGGCCTGTCGGGGGCTGGATTTCAGATCGTGTCGGCGGCACAAAAGTGCTTTCTGTATTGTTTGTCATCGTGGCCCTGTGCATGGCCGGGGTCAGCAGCCTGCCGTCTCTTTCGATGGTCATCGTTCTTTTGTTTGTCGGCATGATGGGGCTCGGAATGGGCAACGGGGCAGTATTCCAGCTCGTGCCGCAGCGCTTCCGCAAAGAAATCGGTATGGTGACGGGAATCGTCGGCGCGGCCGGCGGCATAGGAGGTTTTTTCCTGCCGAACATCTTAGGATCGCTAAAACAGATGACAGGCTCATATGCTATCGGATTTATTACATTTTCCTGTATCGCACTGCTGGCGTTTGCGCTCGTGCTTGCCGCAGGCTATTACTGGAGAAAAAGCTGGAGCGCGGAAAGCAGTCCGGCGGATGTTTAGATTTTCACGGATACGCATTTGTGCGTGTCTTTTTTATTTTCTCTTGATTTTAATCGCTGAACCGATCAAAATAAATAGTAATTATTACGATTTATTGAGAGGAGTTTTCTGATTGAATCAACACACGCTGCTGCCGGAAAAACCGGAGCGTCTTCAATACTTTGGGTCGGTCAGTCCGGTGAAAGGCGAAAAACCTGTAGAAAAAGAGAAAATGAAGGATTTGCAAAATATCAAGAAGGATTATTTTTTTGATATTCAGCATGTAGGTGTCGCTAATGTGTCCCATCCTGTCACAATCACTTCTGCCATGGCGCCTGCTGAGCAAACAACGGCTGCGAACTTTACAATGACTTGTGATTTGCGGAGAAATCAAAAGGGAATCAACATGAGCCGGTTAACAGAGCTGCTGCAAGTCTATCATCAAAACGGCTGGGTTCTCTCATTTTGCTCTCTTCAGCAATTTACGAAAGAACTTGCAGAAAATATGGGTCAGTCATCAGCTTCAGTCGAAGTGCGGTTTCCATGGTTTTTCGAACGGAAAAGTCCGAAGCTTGAGAAATCGGGCCTGATGCATGCTGACATATTGATGTCTGTCACCTATCAAGAAGATCAGCCGTTTAAACAGCGTGCCGGCATCGCAGCGAAAGTAACGACCCTTTGCCCCTGTTCCAAGGAAATCAGTGAATACAGTGCTCATAATCAGAGGGGAACGGTCAGCATTTGGGCTGATATTCATCCGGCTGCATCGCCGCCAAGCGATTTTAAAGCCGATTTGCTTGACGCCGCGGAATCAAATGCCTCCGCGAGACTGCATCCGGTGCTGAAGCGCCCTGATGAAAAAGCCGTGACGGAAACGGCGTATGAAAACCCGAGATTTGTTGAGGATCTCGCCCGGCTGATTGCCGCGGATTTGTATGAGCTTGAATGGGTGTCAGCCTTTGAGATTGAATGCCGCAATGAAGAATCGATCCACCTCCACGATGCCTATGCGAAGCTGCGTTTTTCGAAACAGGTGGATCAAATATGAAACTCTCATTATTCATTGCTGCGGTTCTGATGCCGGTCTGCCTGCTGTCAGCATGTTCTGGCCATGCGGAAGAACACGCAAGTGCCGATACAAAGAAAACGGAAGAACAAGTAAGCGCTGATAAGAAGAAAATGGCAGAGCACGCAACGTCCGATCAAAAAACAGAAAAAACAAGCATTGATTGGACGAAGCCTTCAGGCGGTGAATACCCGGATATCAAGCAGAAGCATGTCTGGATTGATGTAGATGTGAAAAAGCAGAAGGCTTACATCAAAGAAGAAAGCAAAACCCTATATACAATGATTGTCTCGTCAGGACTTGATCAAACAAAGAATGATGCTACGCCAAAGGGCACCTTTCATATCGAACCTGAACGGGGAGAATGGTTTTTCTCCGAAGGATATCAGGAAGGCGCGGAATACTGGGTCTCATGGAAAAACCATGGCGAATTTTTATTTCACAGCGTGCCAATGACAAAGGATAAAAAAGTCATTGAAAAAGAAGCGGAAAAACTAGGAACGAAAGCATCTCATGGTTGTATCAGGCTGACCATCCCGGATGCGAAATGGATATATGAAAATATCCCTGGCCATACGAAAGTTGTGATCAGCTGAATGGAAAGGTGGTTGACAAAAATGAAAAAAGAACATACGATTTAAATCGTAACAATTACGTTTTGGAAAGAGGGGATTCTCTCATGTATAAATGGTTGATCATTGGCGGTGGCATCCAAGGCTCAACCTTGGCTGTACATCTGGTGAAAAGCGGAAAGGCATCAATTGAGGATCTTGCCATCATTGATCCTCATGAACGGCCTCTTGAATGATGGAAACGAAACACAGCCCGCATTCAGATGAAATATTTGCGCTCTCCTTCGGTTCATCACGTAGACACAGAGCCGTTCAGCCTGCAAATGTATGCGGATAAAAGCCAATGGCCGGAAGTGTTTTTTGGAAGATATAAGAGGCCCTCGCTGTCGCTCTTCAATGAGCACTGCGAGACTGTGCTGGACGAGTTACATATTGATCGAGCGTGGAAAACAGGCATGGTGACAAATTTGAGAAGGAAAAATGGGTTATGGGAAGCGGAGACAGATGCCGTTGGAACACTCACGGGGGAACGAGTGGCTTTAGCCATGAGTTTTTCTCATCAGCCTTCTTGGCCGGAGTGGGCAAAACCATTTCAGAATGACGGCATTTATCATGTGTTTGACAGAGATGTGCATGATGTTAGGAATGAAAGTGTGCAAATCGCAATTGTGGGCGGAGGGATAACGGCGGCTCATTACGCCATAAAACTCGCGGATGACGGGCATGATGTGACGATGCTGGTGAGGCATCCCTTCCGAACCTATGACTTTGACAGTGATCCGGGCTGGCTGGGTCCGAAATATATGAAAGCATTCAGTAAAACGTCAGACTATCAAAAGAGAAGGCAATGGATTACAAGCGCCAGGCATCGCGGCTCTTTTCCAAAGGACCTTTCAAGAACGCTGGCTGTCTATAGGAAGGAGGGCAGAATAAAAGTCATTCAGGATGAAATTGAGTTTTGTCAAAAAACAGATGAAGGCAAAATACAGATACACGGTAAGAACAGCGAACCGCCATACGAATATGAGCGTATCGCACTGGCAACAGGTTTTACTTCGGACATCAGCCGGTTCGAGTGGGTACAGAGAGCGGCGGAAGCGGAGCAATTGCCGTATGCAGGCTGCGGTTTTCCGATTGTCGGCCAGGATTTGCAATGGGGAAAAGGATTATATGTGATGGGGGCCTTGGCTGAATTAGAAATCGGGCCGACAGCGAGAAATATTTCCGGAGCGCGGAAAGCTGCTTACACCATTGCACATACGGCGAAGCATACAAGTTAAATCGTAATGATTCTATTTTAAGAGGAGGACATCACCATGAAAAAAATTCCGGTTACCGTACTGAGCGGTTATCTTGGGGCGGGAAAAACAACATTGCTGAACAGCATTCTGCAAAATCGTGACGGCTTAAAAATAGCAGTCATCGTCAATGATATGAGCGAGGTGAACATTGACGCGGGTTTGGTTAAGCAGGAAGGAGGCCTTTCCAGAACCGATGAGAAGCTTGTGGAAATGTCAAACGGCTGTATTTGCTGCACGCTTCGCGAAGATTTATTAATTGAAGTCGAGAAGCTGGCAAAGGAAGGGCGGTTTGATTATATCGTCATCGAATCCACTGGAATCAGCGAACCGATCCCGGTGGCGCAAACTTTTTCTTATATTGATGAAGAGATGGGGATCGACCTTACGAAATTCTGTCAGCTGGATACGATGGTGACAGTGGTTGATGCTAACCGTTTTTGGCATGATTATCAGTCAGGCGATAGCCTGCTGGACCGCAAAGAAGCATTGGGAGAAGGGGATGAAAGAGAAATTGCCGACCTCTTGATCGACCAAGTCGAGTTTTGTGATGTTCTGATCTTAAATAAATGTGATTTGGTCAGCGAGCAAGAGCTCGAACAGCTTGAAAAAGTTCTTCGCACACTGCAGCCTAGGGCAAAATTCATTCGATCCGTCAAAGGAAATGTAAAACCGCAGGAGATTTTGCATACAGGATTATTTAACTTTGAGGAAGCGAGCGGATCAGCCGGCTGGATTCAAGAGCTGACTGCGGGTCATGCGGAACATACCCCGGAAACAGAAGAGTATGGCATCTCTTCATTTGTGTATAAGAGACGTTTACCGTTTCATTCCACACGGTTTTATCGCTGGATGGATCAAATGCCAAAGAACGTGGTTCGCGCCAAAGGAATCGTCTGGTGCGCATCTCATAACAACCTTGCTTTGCTGATGTCGCAAGCCGGGCCGTCCGTTACGATTGAGCCTGTATCCTATTGGGTGGCGGCGCTGCCTAAGCTAGAACAGGAGCAAGTCAAACAGCAGGAACCGGAAATTCTGGAAGACTGGGATCCGGAATTCGGCGACCGATTGACACAGCTAGTGTTGATCGGAACAGATTTGGATGAAGAAGAGATTACGAAAGAGCTTGATCAATGCTTGCTGACTGAGTATGAATTTGATTCAGATTGGTCGCTGTTTGAGGATCCGTTCAAGTGGAAGCTGAATCAATAGAAAAAGCGTGTTGGCAAACCCCGCATTCGTTGTCAAGCCTGCGCGCCGGTGCTCACATTAAAAAAGATCAGCGTCTAAATGCTGGAGCGTCCTGCTCAAACGCCGCTGTCACCGACTTCAAGGGTCTGAAAAAAAGACAAAATCCTAAAACGAAAACCGTTTTAGGATTTTAAGCCGTCTCCTGCGGAGCGGCTTTTTTTAATGAAACGTTTGTTTAAACATAATGAGCGTATTTCTTTTCAAGGATATTTTGAAAAGCTGCCGCTGCTGAGCAGATGGCCCAATAGATGAGAGCGGTCAGAATATACATGGTCATGTAATCAAACTCTCTGCCGCCGATGATTTTCGCATGCTGGAGCAATTCCGGCACTGTAATCATCGCAGCGAGAGAGGACGCTTTGATTAAGTCAAGCAATACATTGGCAAGCGGAGGCAGCGCGATACGGATCGATTGCGGCAAAATGATGCCCCTCATCGTCTGCCAATAGGAAAGGCCGAGCGAGGATGCGGCTTCCCACTGTCCTTTTTCAACGGATGAAATGGCTGAACGGTTAATTTCCGCAATGTAGGCGGCGCTGTTAAGGCTAAAGCCGATTAAAGCGGCCGTGACAGCGGAAAATTCAATGCCGATATAAGGAAATCCAAAATAAAGGATAAACAAGATGACCAAGATTGGAACGCCCCGCATAAAGGAGATATAGAGCTTCGCCGGCCATCTTAACAGGGCAAGTGTAGACATTCTGGCGAGTGATATGAACAGGCCGATCGCCGTTCCCGCAAACATGCTCACAAAAGAGATGAGCAGCGTGTATCCAATCCCTTGTATGACATAAGGAAACGATTCAATCGCCAGCTTTGTGTTGAAAATATATTCCCACTGAATGCTATTTATCATGGCGTCCGATTACAAATCAACGTCCTGAACGTCGACATCCAGTTTCTTTGATACATCTGCTTTATTGAAGAATTGTTTCGAGAGCTTAGTCAAAGTGCCATCTTTGCTCATCTCTTTCAGTGTTTCGTTCATCTTTTTCTGAAGTGCCGCATTGCTTTTTTTCATGACAAGCGCCTGTTGATTCGGCATGTACTTGATGTCCGGGTGGATCGTAATGTTGAGATCCGGGAATGCTGCGAGCGCAAGTGTCTGCAGGTAATAGTCGTTTAAAATGACATCAGTGCGTCCGTTGGCGACATCTTTTAAATACTGCTCGTTGGTCGCATTATCATATATCACTTCTTTGGCGCCGTATTTTCTCGCTACATCCATGTAGACAGTTGTAGCCGCGCCAGCCGCTTTCTTCCCTTTTAAATCCTTAAGGGTTTTAATCCCTGATAAATCGTCTTTTCGGACAATTGCTGTGCCATATGAATATTTATATGGAGTGGAAAACGCAAACTTCTTCTCACGGTCTTTCGTTACGTCGATGTCATTTGCGGCTGCGTCAACCTGGGCGCTGTTGACCGCTGTCAGCATCCCGTCAATGCCCATCTCCTTAAATTCAACCTTCAGTCCCAAGCGTTTTGCCGCTTCGCGAACAACTTCAACCTCGTAGCCCGTCAGCTTATCGGAACCAGAATCGGTTTCGTGATAAGAAGTGGGATAAAGCGTACCGGATGTAGCGACAACGATCTTCTCTTTGTCTTTAATCTGATCCCAGCCTGTATCCTTGGAATCGGCTTCATTTTTGCCGGAACAAGCTGCCAATATAAGAAAGAAAGCCATTGTGAAACTGAATATAACGGCTTTTGATTGCATGAATGATTTCACCTTTGTTTCCCCCAATCTATTAATCAACTAAAAAGATAGCATTGAACATAGAGGGTTGCAATATGTTGATGACGTTTTCAAAAAGTTCGAATTGTGTATACAAAAGCGTTTTGGCGTTTAAATGCGGTTATGAAAAAAAGGGGGATAAAAAAGGAGTTGTTCAAGGATGAATGCATTGACATACCAAGGAAAAGAGCATGTTGAGCTGATCTCAGGCCATTATACGTAGTGAAGAAAAATGAAATCGTTCTTCCGGATAAAGTTAAATCTTGCTGATGCTCCTAAGGCATATGTTATAGTCGATAAGAAAGAAGATGGAACATCAAAGTCATATTGAAGACATAATGGGGGAGTCAAATTGAATATTTACAAACCAGCAGGATTCTGGATCAGACTGGGAGCTTCATTGCTGGATTACATGATTGTCTCGGTGCCTCTTTTGCTGATCTATTGGCTGATTACAGGAAAAGACCCGAACGACAGCATGTTCATCAGCTTGATTGTTCTGCTGTACTCTATTTTGCTGCCGGTGTTTTGGCATGGCTACCTTATCGGAAAAAGAATCTGCGGTATCAGAATCGTAAAAAAAGACGGATCACAAGTCAGCCTTCTAACGATGTTTTTGCGGATTATTGTTGCCGGCTTGGTTTACACCTTAACCTTCGGGCTCGGCTTAATCGCCAGCCTGATTCTCATCGCCGTGCGGGAAGACAAACGGACACTGCATGATTTAATCGCTGGAACGTATGTCACTTACGCGTCACCGGGTGAAGAAGAACTTTATACTGACGAACAGATCGGAAAGAGCGAATAATGATTCGCTCTTTTTATTTTGCATGCATAAAAAATGCAATGCAGCAAAACATATGAAAAATAGGATTGGAGGAATAAATTGGATGAAACGAATGAAAACCAACATCATCACAATGTTCATCGCCGCGGCTGTCATTTCTTTGTCCGGTACAGCTGAAGCTGCTGAAAAACAGCAGCAGCCACCCGCAAATGTCAAACTGACAGAACAGGAAAAGAAAGAAATTGAACAGCTCGAAGCAGACATACTCAAAAAGCGCAAAGACGTTATTTCAAAGTACGTACAATACGGTGTCCTGCCTAAAGAAAGAGGAGAACACATTAAAAATCACATGGACAAACACTTTGAAATGATGAAACAAAACGGCTTTGTTCCAAAGGCTCACCCCCATCCGCATAAATTTGAAAAAAGACATTAAGATGGTAAGCATCCAATGGAAATTGGGTGCTTTTTTATTGTGAAAAAGCTGCTAGTAATCAATAAGTGTAATACAGAAAGTAGCATCGTACTTATCAGTTATATCGTATAATACGATATAAAGGGATGTATATGATGGAAATGGATTTCATAGCTAAACTAAATCAGCAGTGGACAGATATTTATTATTTATTACATTACAAACATAAAGAAAATATTTCTCACCAGGCAATACGTCTCATGCAGCATATTGAAAAGCAAGGCGAATTAACAATAGGTGCTTTGGCTGAATACTTGTCTGTCTCTCATAATACAGCGTCAGAGCATACTAAACGTTTAATTCAAAAGGGATTTGTAGCTAAACGGCGAAGTCACCAAGATGAACGAAAGGTTTTAGTTTTCTTAACACAAGAAGGAAGGTCTGTTCTTGAACAGCATACACAGCTAGATAAAGAGAAATTAAAAGAAATCATTAAACGAATAAGCACTTCAGAAAAGGAATTACTTGAACAGGCCTTTGAACTTTTAAGTAAGGAAGCTAAACAATGGCAGTTTTAAGCAAAGTGATCATCTCAGCGGTTATTATCGGTTTTGTAACTGAAATATCAAAAAGACATCCGACCTATGGAGGGATTATTGCCGCTTTACCCTTGGTCAGTTTATTAAGCCTTTTTTGGATGCAAATACAGGGGGAAAAACAGCTCAATTAAGTCAATTTGCATCTGGTGTGCTTACTGGAATTCCAGCTACAGTTTGTTTACTCGCTATTTTGGCGATTTTGCTGAAAATTCATGTGCCATTCTGGTTAGCGTTATGCGCTGGTATACTAGGATGGGCTGTGTTTTTATGGATACAGAAGATTTTTGTCAATATATTATGTAACTGAGTGATAGAAAGGAGATGCCATGTTTTTAAAAAAGGTTACTCTTCTTCGAGATAAGATTTCGGACTTTGACAGATTTCCTTTTTCTATCCCGGCTATAAGTCAATTAAATGAAGTTTTATTTACTAGCCAAGTGACTTTTTTTGTGGGGGAAAACGGATCTGGTAAATCTACTTTGCTTGAAGCGATAGCGGATAAGTGTGAATTCAATACAGCGGGAGGAAGCCGAAATAATCTCTATGAATTACAGGAGTCAGACTCTCTTTTAGGAGATTACATACGCTTATCTTGGCTTCCAAAGGTAACAAATGGCTTCTTTTTAAGAGCTGAATCGTTTTATCATCTTTCTCTTCATCTTGATGAGATGGAAAAAGATGCTCCGCAGCCATACCGTTCTTATGGAGGGCGGCCGCTGCACAAGCAATCACATGGAGAGTCTTTTATGTCTCTATTCCGTCATCGTTTTAAAGAAAAATCGATTTATCTTTTAGATGAGCCGGAAGCGGCACTTTCTCCGGCTAGGCAGCTCGCTTTTTTGAGAGTTGTACATGATTTGGTGAAGGGTGGAAATGTACAGATGATCATTGCGACTCACTCTCCGATCCTGTTGGGATATCCCAATGCTAATATTTTAAGCTTTGATGGTGGAAGAATACATCATACAGAATATGAGAATACAGAACATGTTCAATTAACACGATATTTTCTTGGACAAAGAGAAAAAATATTAGCTGAGCTGTTCCGCGATTAACATAGAGTTGATATGAAACGCGTTTCATAACCTATGATAGGTTTATCAAATATTTCAGGAGTGATAAACACTATGATCCACCAGCATCCAGAATCTTTTCCGAAACATTTTTTGTGGGGCTCTGCTTCTGCAGCGTACCAGATTGAAGGCGCTTGGAACGAAGAAGGCAAAGGCCCTTCTGTTTGGGACGTGTTTACAAAAATACCGGGCAAAACGTTTAAAGGAACCAACGGGGATATTGCGGTTGACCATTATCACCGTTATAAAGAAGATGTCGCTCTGATGGCTGAGATGGGCTTAAAAGCGTATCGATTTTCCGTCAGCTGGCCGCGGATTTTTCCAAAAGGAAAAGGGGAGATCAATGAAGCGGGCCTAGCGTTTTATGATCATTTGATTGATGAATTGCTTTCTCATAACATCGAGCCGGTTCTGACTTTATATCACTGGGATTTGCCTCAGGCGCTTATGGACGAGTATGGCGGTTTTGAATCAAGAAACATCATAGAGGACTTTAATAACTACTGTATTACTCTTTATAAACGCTATAGAGACAGAGTGAAATACTGGGTTACGTTAAACGAACAGAACTACAATTTTAATCACGGCTTTATTACAGCCATGCATCCACCTGGAGTGAAAGACAGAAAACGTTTTTACGAAGCAAACCACATTGCGTTTCTGGCTAATGCGAAAGCCATTGAATCTTTTAGGGAATATGTTCCTGAAGGCAAAATTGGTCCGAGCTTTGCTTATTCGCCGGCTTATCCTCTATCAAGCCATCCAGAGGATATACTGGCATTTGAAAATGCTGAAGAATTTATGAACAATTGGTGGCTGGATATGTACAGCTGGGGAACCTACCCGCAAATTCCTTTCCGTTATTTAGAAAAACAGGGCTGGGCACCGACAATCGAAGCGGGAGATATGGAGCTGCTTGCGAAAGGGAAGCCTGATTTTATAGGTGTCAATTATTATCAGACCATCACCTATGAACGAAATCCGCTTGATGGTGTGTCAGAAGGGAAAATGAATACAACAGGCCAAAAGGGGACCAATCAGGAAACAGGGATACCCGGGGTATTCAAAACGAAAAAAAATCCGCACCTGAAAACGAGCAACTGGGATTGGACAATTGACCCAATTGGATTGCGTATCGGCCTTCGCCGCATTACAAGCCGTTATCAGCTTCCAGTGTTTATCACAGAAAACGGTTTAGGTGAGTTTGATAAGGTTGAAGACGGTACTGTGCTGGATGATTATCGAATCGATTATTTGCGTTCGCATCTTGAGCAATGCAGACAGGCCATCAGCGACGGTGTCGATTTGATCGGCTATTGCAGCTGGTCATTTACTGATCTGTTAAGCTGGCTAAACGGCTACCAAAAAAGATACGGATTCGTTTATGTCAATAGAGATGAAGAACATACACATGATTTAAAACGCTTGAAGAAAAAAAGCTTTTTTTGGTACCAGAATTTGATTAAGACGAATGGAGAAAGTTTATAAAGAGTCCCTGAGAGTCATTCTCTCAGGGCTTTTTCATTACACAGAAACAGCATCAATAATATAAGTGTCGGCATGAAAATCTGACCTCTCAGCCGGTACAGTCCAGCATGTCAATTGATAGTCTCCTTTAGGAAGATCAAAGGACAGCCTTTGAGACATAATACTTTCAATTTCAATACCGTTCTCTGTGACATGAAAGGGAACAGTCACTTTTTTTTCGTAGGAGTCTACAGTTTCTGAACTGTTAAGACGCAAAAGAATAAAGGCTTTTGCATTTCTCTGCGCTTCAAAGGAAATTGCTCCGTCCGCCGAAGCATATCCTTTTTCAATGGCTTCGTCAGTCCAATCCATTACAGGAGGTGCAGAATCCTTTTGAAATACAGTAAATTGATGATATGAAATCGACAGTTCTTGCGGCTTCCATGACTTGATCAATGTGCTGTTCCTCCTCTTTTAACATGTTTACTGAATTGTGAATAAAACCTTTGTGCCGTCGGGATAATCGGTAAGCTGATGTCCAACCCAAGAGCCTGCACCGCGGTTGTCAGCGGGAGAAATATATTCTACAGAAGCCCCCTCACCGCCTTCTTTGCACATGGCCATTGGCCATTCATCTCTGTCATACCCCGTTTTAGGAGGTACGTCTTTTAATGATTGCTCGCGGCGTTCTTCAGCTCCGTCTCTGTCGATGGTGCACACATCTGAGTGCCCCTCATTTATCGCATCCTTAATATGTTTGGCCGTTTCGGGATAACGGTCAGAAGGGAGGGCGATTGTTTCGTCATATTCTTTCGTTTGAGACGTTTTTTGATCAGTTGGGAAAAAGTCCCCCTTTATCAGGCCGACAGCTGCAGCTGCTATGACGACGATGACGAGAAGTAAAGTTTTTATGATGTCCATCGTGATGTTCACCTCCCGCTTTTAGCAACTTTAAAACTGACCCAAGAGTAATCCAGAAAGCGTTTGGTGTAAAGGTTGAAAAATTTTGTTTTACACTCATTTTATTGCTGAAATTGTAATTTTAGCAGGTCCAAATATTTGTTTTTAGTAATATGCTGTTTCTACTTTACAATAATGATACTGAGTCATCGGCCGTTTTCAGGTTGATCAATCATTTTAAATTGGCTTATGATACCGGTAAGCTCCTCAGCTAATTGGGATAGCGTTTCAGAAGCGGCAGTAATCTCTTCCATTGCAGCAAATTGCTCTTCTGTTAGTGCAGCCGCCTGCCGGGTATTTTCTGTAGATTCTTTTATGTCAGCCGTATTGGCTACAAAGGAATCGTTTATGCTATGCGCACTGGCTGAAATGTTTGATACCGATGCTGATAAATCACTAATCTCGGCGCTGATTTCACCTGTTGCGGCTGCAATTTCCTTAAATGCATCTCTGGTGCGCTTAATCATAGTGACACCTTCTGCAGCCTCTGTTTTCACATGCTCAACAGATCTAGCAGATAGGTTCATATCATTTTGTATTTCTGTAACCAGTTTTGAAATCTGTCCCGCAGATTGTTGAGATTCTTCCGCTAATTTACGTACTTCATCGGCAACAACTGCAAAGCCTTTGCCATGTTCACCGGCTCTGGCAGCTTCAATCGCTGCATTCAGCGCAAGGAGGTTTGTCTGATCGGCAATTTGGGTGATGACGGATAAAATGTGTTCAATTTGTTTAGAGCGACCGTCCAGCTGCTGTATGATTTCTCCGCTTTTCTGAATCGAATGGTGAATCGCATCCATTTGTGCCTGTACATTTAGAATTTCCTTTTGCCCAATATCGGCTTTTGTTTGCGCAAGCTGTCCTTTGTCAGCAATTGCAGCCGTATTTGAAGAAATATCCCGGATGTCTGCTGAAGCTTGTTTTAGTGAGCTTTCACTGTTTTCAATTCGGTTGATCTGATGCTGAGCCCCGTTTGCAATGTGCTGTACAGCCTCTGTGATCTTTTCTGAAGCTTGATTTGTTTCCTCTGCTCCGGCTGAGAGCTGCTGAGAGGCGGATGCAAGCTGAAGGGCTGATTGCTGCACAGTCTGGATGGTATCGTTCAGTTTCATTCTCATCTTATTGTAATAGACGCTGAGTTCTGATAGCTCGTCACCGGATTTGTCTGACACCTCTATTGTCATATCTCCGTTTCCGGCGCTTTCAAAGGCGAATTTTAAAGCGTTCAGCCGCTTATTGATCCTTCTGGTGAAAAGCAGGACAAGGATGACTGATACAATAATGACGATAACAAGAACGATAGCGAATTGAGTGAAGAGTGATTGCGTAAGTGATGCTAAAATGCTTTGATTGGCTCCTGTATACAGCATGCCGATGATATTCCCGTTTTGATCTTTTAAAGGCATGTATGCCGTCTGATAAGAAGAGCCTGCTACGTCTGCTTGTCCGTAGAATCGTTTTCCATTCTTTAAAACAGCGTCAGCAACTTCATTAGAAGCCTGAGTGCCAACAGCTCTTTCGCCGTTCTTCATGACATTGGTTGCAACACGAGTATTTCCTTGGAAAATAGTAACGGTATCACCTGTTTTTTCGCCAAGCAGATCAACGATATCTTTATTTCCGTTGATTAGTGTTTGCCCTTTATAAAGCTCATTGTTTTTTACATGCCAGTCCCCTGAAATGACATCATCAATATAAACGCTGCTTAAAGCGAGATCGCCTTTCGCTTTTTCAGTCGCCATTTGTTTCATGCTGTCTGTAATGTCTTTAAGCATTACAATACCGACTGATATCGAAAACAAAAGAATAATCACGAAAACCAGACAGAGAATTTTAGTTCCGAGCTTAAGCTTTAGTTGTTTTATCAACATAATTCCTCCTTTTTATGATTTGCGGGTCATATTACTTATCGGATTTTTGGATCTATAGGTTTATTTTTAGAAAATATAAAAACCGGCCTGATCGCCAGGCCGGTTGTGTAACACTATTCTAGGTTTGCGTGGTAAGTGAACATGGTTTCAGAATTGAGTCCTTTTTTCTCCATGAGTTTTAAAATAACTGCATCATAGAATAGCAGTAAAGTTTGCTCAAATAATGAACCCATTGGCTGAATGGTTTTATCGCTTCCGTTTGACCGGTCTTTAGGAGAACCGGGCATTTTAACGATGAGATCCGCTTGTTTGCCAATGCTTGATTCCGGATTGATGGTTAAAGCGGCAACAGCCCCGTGTAAGCTTTTTGCTTTTGCTGCTGTATGGATCAGGCTCTTTGTCTCGCCTGATCCTGAGCCGATAATGACGAGATCTCCTTTGCGGAGCGGGGGAGTGAGAATCTCACCGACGATCTGAGCGTTGAAGCCCATGTGCCTCAATCTCATTGCGAAGGATTTTGCCATCAGGCCAGACCGCCCCGCTCCCGCAGTGAAAATTTGATTGGAAGAGAGAATGTGATCGGCAAGCTGATCTGCTTCTTCATCAGAAATATAAGCCGCTGAACGGTGTAACTCATTAAGAATTTCCGTTACGTATTCAGTCGTTTTCATATCATTATCCTTGGGCAATAAGCTGCTTCATTTTTGAAGCTGTTTCCGCTTTATCGGCTGCGCTTGTAATTCCGCCCCCAACAATGACAAGGTCTGGCTTTTGTTTGACCACTTCTGGCAATGTATCAATTTTGATGCCGCCCGCAATTGCGGTTTTTGCGTTTTTAACGGTATTTTTGATAGTCGTTAATTCTTCGAAAGAGTTTTTGCCCTCTGCTTGAAGATCATATCCAGTGTGGACGCAGATGTAGTCAACACCGAGTGCGTCAATTTCTTTTGCACGGGATTCAATATCTTTTACGTTAATCATGTCCACTAAGATTTTCTTCTTCTGTTTTTTAGCTTCTTCTACTGCTCCTTTAATTGTTGCATCGTCTGTAGCCCCTAAAACGGTGATGATGTCAGCGCCTGCTTCCGACGCTTTCATGATCTCGTATCCGCCGGCATCCATGATTTTGAGGTCTGCTAGAACCTTCAATTGCGGAAATGCCTCTTTTACTTCTTTAACGGCTCTGAGGCCTTCATTAATGACAACCGGTGTTCCGATCTCTACCACGTCGATGTATTGTTCCACTTCTTTGACGAGCTCGATGGCTTCCGGGATATTTACGAGGTCTAATGCTAGCTGTAATTCCATTGTTGATCCACTCCCTTTTCGAATTATTTTTCATTCTATAGGTTCTCTCTTTTGATGAGAAGTAGGCACTTTAAAGTCAACTAGTTACTTGGAGGATACTATGAGAAGAGGCAATCAGATTTCTTTCGCTTGGTTTTATGAGTGAGTATAATAAAAAGGAGTCTGCAAAAAAAGTAAGTGATGATACGTATCTAACATATAAAAAGTATGCTAAGGGGGGGATTACTTTTGAGCCGGATGGACGACAAAAAGTTTAACTGTGAGAAGGAATTAACGCTTGCAGTGATCGGCGGTAAATGGAAAATGCTCATTTTGTGGCATTTAGGAAAAGAAGGTACAAAACGGTTCAATGAATTAAAAGCTTTGATTCCTGATATTACGCAGAAGATCCTCGTGAATCAGCTGAGAGAGCTTGAGCAGGATATGATTGTTCACAGAGAAGTGTATCCGGTTGTCCCGCCGAAGGTTGAATATTCCTTGACCCCGCAAGGAGAAAGCCTGATGCCTATTCTTGATGCGATGTATGAGTGGGGGAAAGGTTATATGGAATTGATTGATATCGATAAAAATGTCATTAAGGAATCATTGTAAGGCGCTCTTCGCAGGCAGGGGTGTCTTTTTTTTTCGGTTTTTGCGCGGTAACAGAGGGGATGTATAGATTGTAAATGGCTTTCAGCAATTAAAGGAATTGAAAGGAGCAATACGTTTTAAGAATTTTTATTTTTCTGTAAATAATGTTAAGTGGAAATTGTTGCGGCATCCCGCAAAAATATCCCAGTAAATAAACTGGAATCTTTCGGTATCCCGCATGAAACTTTTCACCTATTTTTCGGTGATAAAAACATTTTTTTCATTTAAAGTGAACGGTAGTAATGTAAAAAAATATTGAAAACAATGAATAAATAGCCAAAAATGTTTCGGGTTAGGATGAAGGGTTTTGCGGTCTTTATCCGCTTGTGTTAAACGCCGCCACTGCTTTTTAAGCGTAGTACTTTGGGCTTTTTCGGCTGTTAGTTCATAAGAATTAAGCGCTTATATGGATAAGAAAGGGAAATACGCTGCACATGTTCACTGCTTATTGAAGATTAGGGGAGGTATGACAATATGGAAATAACTTTTTACCCTTTAACGGATGCGCAAAAACGAATTTGGTATACAGAAAAATTTTATCCTCATACAAGTATTTCAAATCTTGCGGGGATTGGTAAGCTGGTTTCAACTGAAAAGGTTGACTGGGTGCTGGTTGAGCAGGCGATTCAAGAGTTTATCCGCAGAAATCACGCCATGCGCCTTCGTTTGCGGCTCGATGAAAACGGGGAGCCTGTTCAATATATAAGCGAGTATCGGCCTGTTGATATAAAACATACTGACACCACTGGAGATTCGAATGCGATAGAGTCTATTTCACAATGGAGCCGGGAGGAAACGAAAAAGCCTTTGCCGCTTTACGATTGTGATTTGTTCCGTTTTTCCATGTTCACGATAAAGGAAAATGAAGTGTGGTTTTACGCAAATGTTCATCACGTGATTTCTGATGGGATCTCTATGAATATTCTCGGAAATGCGATTATGCACATTTATTTAGAATTAGCCGGCGGTTCAGAAACAAACGAAGGAATCACGCATTCATTTATCGATCATGTTTTATCTGAACAGGACTATGCTCAATCGAAGCGGTTTGAAAAGGACAAGGCGTTTTGGAACAAGCAATTCGAATCGGTGCCTGAACTTGTTTCCCTGAAGCGGAATGCTCCTGCGGGAGGAAGCTTAGATGCTGAGAGGTTCTCTAAAGATGTGCCTGAAGCGCTTCATCAGCAGATTCTGTCCTTTTGTGAGGCAAATAAGGTCAGTGTTCTTGCGGTGTTTCAATCGGTGCTCGCCGCCTATTTGTACAGAGTCAGCGGCCAGAATGATGTCGTGACGGGAACCTTTATGGGCAACCGGACAAATGCGAAAGAGAAGCAGATGCTTGGCATGTTTGTTTCGACAGTTCCGCTTCGTACAAACGTAGACGGCGGACAGGCATTCTTAGATTTTGTCAAAGACCGGATGAAGGATCTCATGAAGACGCTGCGTCACCAAAAGTATCCGTATAACCTCCTAATCAACGATCTGCGTGAAACAAAGAGCTCTCTGACCAAGCTGTTTACGGTTTCCCTGGAATATCAGGTGATGCAGTGGCAGAAAGAAGAAGAACTTGCCTTTTTGACTGAACCGATTTTCAGCGGGAGCGGATTAAATGATGTCTCGATTCATGTAAAGGATCGATGGGATACAGGGAAACTCACCATTGATTTTGATTACCGCACTGATTTGTTTTCACGTGAAGAAATCAACATTGTTTGTGAACGCATGATGACAATGCTCGAGAACGCATTATGGCATCCAGATCATACTATTGATGAATTAACGCTGATTTCTGAAGCGGAGAAAGAAAAGCTGCTTGAGAGGGCCGGCGGTAAATCTGTCAGCTATCGTAAGGATATGACGATTCCAGAGCTGTTCCAAGAACAGGCTGAGCTGCTTTCTTATCATCCTGCGGTTGTGTTTGAAGATCGAACATTGTCCTATCGAACGTTACATGAACAATCTGCACGCATCGCCAATGTGCTGAAACAGAAAGGGGTTGGCTCGGACAGACCTGTCGCGGTTCTGATTGAACGCTCTGAACGGATGATTACGTCTATCATGGGGATTTTAAAGGCCGGCGGAGCCTATGTGCCGATTGATCCCGGATTTCCGGAGGAGCGCGTTCAATATATCTTGGAGGACTGCGGTGCGAATGTCATCCTGACTGAATCGAAGGTGGCGGCTCCTGCAACTGGTGCTGAGCTGATTGATTTCGATCAGGCGATTGAGGAAGGTGCAGACGAAAACCTTAATGCAGATGTGAACGCACGGAACCTCGCTTACATTATTTACACATCGGGAACAACCGGACGTCCGAAAGGCGTTATGATCGAGCATCGCCAGGTTCATCATTTGGTTGAATCTTTGCAGCAGACGGTTTACCAAAGCGGCAGCCAAACGCTGCGGATGGCATTGCTTGCGCCGTTCCACTTTGATGCGTCAGTGAAGCAGATTTTCGCGTCGCTTCTTTTGGGACAGACTCTTTACATCGTACCGAAGAAAACAGTGACGAACGGATCTGCCCTTGCTGCATATTATCGCAGGCACAGCATTGAAGCGACGGACGGAACACCTGCCCATCTGCAAATGCTGATCGCGGCGGGTGATCTCAGCGGCCTCAAGCTGAAGCATATGCTGATCGGAGGAGAGGGTCTATCGTCTGTTGTTGCGGACAAGCTGCTAAAGCTGTTTAAAGAAGCAGGCGCGGCGCCGCGTTTGACCAATGTGTACGGGCCGACTGAAACGTGTGTTGACGCGTCCTTCCATCCGGTTATCCCGGAGAATGCCGTTCAATCAGCGTATGTGCCGATCGGGAAAGCGCTGGGGAATAACCGCTTATATATCTTGGATCAAAAAGGAAGGCTGCAGCCGGAAGGCGTGGCGGGCGAGCTTTATATCGCGGGCGATGGTGTTGGCCGAGGGTATTTACATTTGCCTGAATTGACGGCTGAGAAGTTTTTACAAGATCCATTCGTGCCAGAAGACCACATGTATCGGACCGGAGACGTGGTGCGCTGGCTGCCAGATGGAACAATCGAATATCTAGGCAGAGAGGATGACCAAGTCAAAGTTCGCGGATACCGGATTGAACTTGGGGAGATTGAAGCTGTGATTCAGCAGGCGCCGGACGTTTCGAAAGCCGTTGTTTTGGCACGTCCTGACGAACAGGGAAATCTTGAGGTTTCCGCATATGTTGTACAGAAGCCTGGCAGCAAGTTTGCTCCGGCCAGCCTGCGGGAACACGCGGCCAGACAGCTTCCTGACTATATGGTGCCGGCTTACTTTACTGAAATGACAGAAATCCCGCTCACGCCAAGCGGCAAAGTTGACCGCCGCCAACTGTTTGCACTAGAGGTGAAGGCGGTCAGCAGCACGGCCTATACGGCGCCTCGCAATGAGACGGAGAACGCAATCGCAGCCATTTGGCAGGATGTGCTGAATGTTGAGAAGGCGGGGATCTTTGACAATTTCTTTGAAACGGGCGGACATTCATTGAAGGCCATGACGCTTTTAACAAAGATTCATAAGGAAACAGGCGCTGACATCCCGCTTCAATACTTGTTTGAGCATCCGACGATTGCGGCTCTTGCAGAGGAAGCCGAACACAGGGAAAGCCGGAAATTTGCAGCGATTGAACCTGCTGAAAAACAGGAGCATTACCCGCTTTCGTTGGCACAGCAGCGAACTTATATCGTCAGCCAGTTTGAGGATGCGGGTGTCGGCTACAACATGCCTGCGGCAGCGATTTTGGAAGGGCCTTTAGAGATTCAAAAGCTGGAGCGCGCATTTCAAGGGTTAATCCGCCGCCACGAGTCTTTGAGGACGTCATTTGTTCTTGAAAATAGCACGCCGAGTCAGAAAATTCATGACAGCGTCGATTTCAACATCGAGGTGATTGAAAGAGGCGGCTCCGATGAGGCAATAATGACTTCATTCGTACGGAGATTTGATCTGGCGAAAGCGCCGCTGTTCAGAATCGGCTTGATGGAGCTTGAAGAGAACCGTCATATGCTTCTGTTTGACATGCATCATTTGATTTCTGACGGTGTGTCCATCGGCATTATTTTGGAGGAGTTAGCACGGATATACAAAGGCGAACAGCTTCCTGAACTTCGTCTTCAGTATAAGGACTACGCCGTGTGGCAAAGCGGCCAGGCTGCTGAAGGATACCGGAAGGACGGGGCGTATTGGAAGGAAGTCTTTGCGGGCGAGCTTCCGGTGCTTCAGCTACTGTCCGATTATCCGAGACCGCCTGTTCAAAGTTTTGAAGGGGATCGGGTGTCAATCAAGCTGGATGTGGGATTAAAGGATCGTTTAAATCGTTTAGCTGAACAAAATGGCGCCACGCTGTATATGGTGATGCTGTCCGCTTACTATACGCTTTTGTCAAAGTATACGGGACAGGATGACATCATTGTCGGAACGCCGTCAGCGGGCAGAAACCACTCTGATACAGAGGGCATTGTCGGGATGTTCGTCAATACGCTTGCGATACGCAGTGAAGTGAAGCAGGACGAGACGTTTACCCATTTGATCACGCGTGTCCGTAAACAGGTGCTGGATGCCTTTTCTCATCAGGACTATCCGTTTGAGTGGCTTGTTGAAGACTTGAACATTCCGCGTGATGTAAGCAGACATCCGCTGTTTGACACGATGTTCAGCCTTCAAAATGCGACAGAGGGTATTCCGTCTGTCGGCGATCTGGCCTTGTCTGTTCATGAGACCAACTTCAAGATAGCCAAATTTGATTTGACGATGCAGGCAAGAGAAACAGATGAAGGCATTGAGCTTGATTTGGACTACAGCACGAAGCTGTTTAAACAAAGCACGGCTGAAAGGCTGCTTACGCATTTTGCGCGTGTGCTTGAAGATGCCGCGGCTGAGCCTGAGAAACAGATATCTGAATACAAGCTTCTTTCTGAAGAGGAGGCTGCTTCGCAAATTCAACAGTTTAACCCGGGAAGAACACTTTATCCGAAAGACAAAACGATTGTTCAGCTGTTTGAAGAGCAAGCGGCGAAAACGCCAGACTATCCTGCACTTCAATATGAAGGCGAATCACTCACTTATCGCGAGCTGAATGAACGGGCCAATCGTTTAGCGCGCGGAATTCTTTCTTGTGGAGCAGGAGAAGGAAGAACAGCGGCTGTCTTATGCGAGCGGTCAATGGACATGATTGTGTCGATTCTCGCGGTTTTAAAAGCTGGCTCGGCTTATGTTCCGATTGATCCGGAACATCCGGTTCAGCGGATGCAGCATTTCTTCCGCGACAGCGGAGCGAAGGTGCTTCTCACCCAGAAAAAATTAAAGGCTTTAGCAGAAGAAGCCGAATTTGGCGGCGTTATCGTACTTGCAGATGAGGAAGAAAGCTATCATGCTGATGCGCAAAATCTCGCACTGCCTCTTCATTCAGCGACAATGGCCAACCTGACGTATACGTCAGGAACGACAGGGACACCAAAGGGAAATATCGTGACACATGCCAATATTCTGCGCACGGTGAAGGAAACGAATTATCTCAGCATTACAGAACAGGATACGATTCTCGGGCTTTCCAATTACGTGTTTGACGCGTTTATGTTTGATATGTTCGGTTCTTTGTTAAACGGAGCCAAGCTTGTGCTGATACCGAAAGAAACCGTTTTGGATATGGCTCGCCTGTCTCGTGTCATTGAGCGGGAGAACATCAGCATACTCATGATTACAACGGCTTTGTTCCACCTGCTTGTCGACTTGAATCCGGCGTGCTTGGCAACGTTGCGCAAGATTATGTTTGGCGGGGAGCGGGCTTCGGTTGAGCATGTCAGAAAGGCTTTGCAAACGGTTGGAAAAGGCAAGCTCCTTCACATGTACGGACCGTCTGAAAGCACGGTTTTCGCGACGTATCATCCGGTTGATGAATTGGAGGAGCACACACTGTCTGTGCCGATTGGAAAACCGGTCAGCAATACGGAAGTATACATCCTTGACCGGGCGGGACACGCGCAGCCTGCCGGGATCGCCGGGGAGCTTTGCGTCAGCGGCGAAGGCCTCGTGAAAGGCTATTACAACCGTCCCGAACTGACTGAGGAGAAATTCGTTCCGCATCCGTTTACACCCGGCGAACGCATGTATAAAACAGGTGACCTTGCCAGATGGCTGCCGAATGGCGACATCGAATTTATCGGACGGATCGACCATCAGGTGAAAATTCGCGGACAGCGCATCGAGCTTGGGGAAATCGAACATCAGCTGCAAACCCACGACCGCGTGCAGGAGACTGTCGTGCTTGCTGTTGATCAAGGAGCGGGAGACAAGCTGCTCTGCGCGTACTTTGTTGCAGAGGGAGAAATCTCATCTCAAGAGCTGAGAGAGTATGCGGCGAAGGATCTGCCGGCTTACATGGTTCCTGCTGTGTTTATTCAAATGGACGAGCTGCCGCTGACCGGGAACGGAAAAATCGACCGAAGAGCGCTGCCGCTTCCTGATGCCAGCGTCTCAAGAGGTGTGTCATATGTAGCGCCTCGAAATAAAACGGAACAAAAAGTCGCAAACATTTGGGAGCAGGTGCTTCAGGCTGAAAAGGTCGGCGTTTATGACCAATTCTTTGATATCGGCGGACATTCATTAGCAGGCATGAAGATGCTTGCCCTGATTCATCAGGAACTGGGTGTTGAGCTGTCACTCAAAAATCTCTTCCAGTCACCGACGGTTGAGGGCTTAGCACAGGTGATAGCCTCTGCTGAAAAAGGGACAGCCGTCAGCATCAGCCCGGCAAAGAAACAAGATACGTATCCTGTTTCTTCGCCGCAAAAACGGATGTATGTGCTCCAGCAGCTTGAAGGAGCGCAAACGAGCTATAACATGCCGGCGGTTCTGCGTCTTACAGGTGATCTAGATATTGAAAGGCTTAACAGCGTCATGCAGCAGTTAATGCAGCGTCATGAAGCCTTTAGAACCACGTTTGAAATAAAAGATGGAGAAACGGTGCAGCGGATTTGGGAAGAAGCTGAGTGTGAGATGGCCTATTTCGAAGCCGCAGAAGAAGAGACAGAGCGGATCGTTTCTGAATTTATCAAGCCTTTCAAAATCGATCGGCTTCCGCTCTTCAGAATGGGGCTGATCAAGCATTCAGACACTGAGCATGTGCTGCTGTTCGATATGCATCATATTATTTCTGACGGTGCGTCTGTCGGTGTGCTGATTGAGGAACTTTCGAAGCTGTACGACGGAGAAACCCTTGAGCCGCTCAGCATTCAATATAAGGATTATTCCGTGTGGCAGCAGCAGTTCATCCAGTCTGAGCTTTATAAGAAGCAAGAGGAGCATTGGCTGAAGGAGCTGGAAGGAGAGCTGCCGGTGCTGACGCTTCCGACTGACTGCAGCAGGCCTGCCGTTCAAACATTTGAGGGAGACCGCATTGCATTTTCATTAGAAGCAGGAAAAGCTGATGCTCTGCGCAGACTTGCAAAAGAAACGGATTCCACGCTGTACATGGTGCTTCTGGCTTCATACAGTGCGTTTTTATCGAAGCTAAGCGGTCAGCACGATATTATCGTCGGTTCACCTGTAGCCGGGCGCTCTCAAACAGACGTCAGCCGCGTTATCGGAATGTTCGTCAATACATTGGCGCTGCGTACGTATCCGAAGGGTGAAAAGACGTTTGCTGACTATCTTAGTGAAGTGAAAGAAACCGCGCTCAATGCTTTTGATGCGCAGGATTATCCGCTTGAGGAGCTGATCGGAAACGTACAGGTGCAGCGTGACACGAGCAGAAATCCGTTATTCGATGCCGTATTTTCGATGCAAAATGCAAATATCAAGGATCTAACGATGAAAGGGATTCAGCTGGAACCGTATCCGTTTGAACGGAAAACGGCCAAGTTTGACATCACGCTGACAGCTGACGAAACGGACGGAGGGCTTACGTTCGTACTTGAGTACAATACAGCGCTGTTTAAACCCGAAACGATCGAACGATGGAAGCAATACTGGATGCAGCTTCTAGATGCAGTCACCGGCAATCCGAACCAGCCGCTTTCCAGCCTGTCACTCGTCACCGAAACAGAAAAACAAACGCTTCTTGAGGCATGGAAGGGCAACACGCTGCCTGTGCCGACAGACAAAACCGTTCATCAGCTATTCGAAGAAACGGCTCAGCGCCACAAAGACCGCCCGGCTGTCACATACAGCGGCCAGTCATGGACGTACGGCGAGCTGAACGCCAAGGCGAATCGTCTCGCCCGGATTCTGATCGACTGCGGGATCAGTGCGGATGAGCGCGTTGGTGTTCTCACGAAGCCGTCGCTTGAAATGTCCGCTGCGGTGCTCGGCGTCTTAAAGGCGGGGGCGGCGTTTGTGCCGATTGATCCTGACTATCCGGATCAGCGGATTGACTATATTTTACAAGATAGCGGCGCTAAAATTCTCTTGAAACAGGAAGGTATCACAGTGCCGGACAGCTATACGGGAGAGGTCATTCTTCTTGATGGCAGCCGCACGATTCTGAGCCTGCCGCTTGATGAAAACGATGAGGAAAATCCAGTGACGGATGCAAACGCGGAGAACCTCGCCTACATGATTTACACGTCTGGAACGACCGGACAGCCGAAGGGTGTCATGGTTGAGCACCATGCGCTTGTGAACCTCTGCTTCTGGCACCACGATGCGTTCAGCATGACAGCGGAGGACCGCAGTGCGAAGTACGCGGGCTTTGGATTCGACGCTTCCATTTGGGAGATGTTCCCGACGTGGACAATCGGCGCCGAGCTTCACGTCATTGATGAAGCGATCCGCCTCGATATCGTCCGCCTGAACGACTACTTCGAAGCGCACGGCGTGACGATCACGTTCCTGCCGACACAGCTGGCGGAACAGTTCATGGAGCTTGAGAACACATCGCTTCGCGTATTACTGACAGGCGGGGACAAGCTGAAACGCGCGGTCAAAAAGCCGTACACGCTCGTCAACAACTACGGGCCGACAGAAAATACGGTCGTTGCCACAAGCACAGAAATCAATTCGGAGGAAGGCTCGCTTTCCATCGGGCAGGCGATCGCCAATACAAGAGTGTATATTCTCGGCGGGGGCAATCAGGTGCAGCCGGAAGGCGTAGCCGGAGAGCTTTGCGTGGCAGGGCGAGGACTGGCGCGGGGCTATCTGAATAAAGAAGATGAAACCGCGAAGCGGTTTGTCGCTGATCCGTTTGTGCCGGGTGAACGCATGTACCGCACCGGCGATTTGGTGAAATGGACGGGTGGCGGCATTGAATACATCGGCCGGATCGACCAGCAGATCAAGGTCCGCGGCTATCGGATTGAGCTCTCAGAAATCGAAGTCCAGCTCGCCCAGCTTTCCGAGGTGCAGGATGCGGCGGTAACAGCTGTCAAAGATAAAGGCGGCAATACAGCGATTGCGGCGTATGTCACACCGGAAACAGCTGACATAGAAGCACTGAAATCAGCACTGAAAGAAACCTTGCCAGATTACATGATCCCGGCGTTCTGGGTGACGCTAAACGAACTTCCGGTTACGGCAAACGGCAAAGTAGACCGCAAAGCCTTGCCTGAGCCGGACATCGAAGCGGGAAGCGGAGAATACAAAGCACCGGCAACGGATATGGAAGAGCTGCTTGCCGGCATTTGGCAGGACGTGCTCGGCATTTCGGAGATCGGTGTCAGTGACAATTTCTTCTCACTCGGCGGAGATTCCATCAAAGGAATTCAGATGGCGAGCCGCTTGAATCAGCACGGCTGGAAGCTGGAAATGAAAGATCTCTTCCAGCATCCGACAATCGAGGAGCTCACCCAATACGTGGAGCGTGCCGAAGGTAAACAGGCGGACCAAGGGCCTGTGGAAGGCGAAGCCATTCTGACGCCGATTCAGCGCTGGTTCTTTGAAAAGAACTTCACGAACAAGCACCACTGGAACCAATCGGTGATGCTTCACGCCGCGAAGGGCTTTGACCCAGAACGGGTGGAGAAAACGTTGCAGGCGCTGATCGAACACCATGACGCGCTCCGCATGGTTTATCGTGAGAAAACGAAAGAGGTCGTTCAATATAACAGAGGACTTGATGCTGCTTTAGCTCAATTGGAGATCATCCAAATTGAGGGCCAAGCGAAAGATCATGAAGACCGTATAGAGAGAGAAGCGGAACGGCTGCAGAGCAGCATCGACTTGCAGGAAGGCGGCTTGTTAAAAGCAGGCTTGTTCCAAGCGGAAGACGGAGACCACTTGCTCCTTGCCATTCACCACTTAGTGGTAGACGGCGTGTCGTGGCGGATTTTACTGGAGGATTTCGCCGCGGTTTATACACAGCTTGAGCAAGGCAATGAACCGGTTCTCCCGCAGAAAACACATTCATTTGCGGAGTATGCGGAGAGATTGCAAGACTTCGCGAATTCCAAAGCCTTTTTGAAAGAAAAAGAGTATTGGAGACAGCTTGAAGAACAGACTGTTCCGGCAAAGCTTCCGAAGGATCGCGAATCTGGTGATCAGCGAATGAAACATACAAAGACAATCGAATTCTCGCTGACTGCTGAAGAGACAGAACAGCTCACCACAAAGGTGCATGAGGCATATCACACAGAAATGAATGATATTTTGCTGACGGCATTCGGATTGGCGATGAAGGAGTGGACAGGTCAGGATCGAGTAAGTGTTCATTTAGAGGGGCATGGACGTGAAGAAATCATAGAAGACCTGACCATTTCCCGCACAGTCGGCTGGTTTACGAGCATGTACCCGATGGTGCTCGATATGAAGCATGCGGATGATCTGGGCTACCAGCTGAAGCAAATGAAAGAAGATATCAGACATGTACCGAATAAGGGAGTCGGATACGGCATTCTGCGCTATCTGACAGCGCCGGAACACAAAGAAGATGTGGCGTTCTCGCTTCAGCCGGATATCAGCTTTAACTATTTAGGACAGTTCGATGACATGTCGGACGCAGGCTTGTTTAAGAGATCAGAGCTGCCGTCAGGACAGTCGTTAAGCCCGGAAACAGAAAAACCGAACGCGCTCGATGTTGTCGGATATATCGAAAACGGAAAACTGACGATGTCACTGGCCTATCATTCTCTTGAATTTCATGAAAAAACGATACAAACATTCAGCGACAGCTTTAAAGCCCATCTACTCAGAATCATTGAACATTGTCTATCTCAAGATGGAACGGAACTGACGCCGAGTGACCTTGGCGACGACGACTTGACGCTGGATGAACTAGATAAATTAATGGAAATTTTCTAATAGAGGTGGCATATGAGCAAAAAATCGATTCAAAAGGTGTACGCACTGACACCAATGCAGGAGGGAATGCTGTATCATGCGATGCTTGATCCGCATTCTTCCTCGTACTTCACACAATTAGAGCTTGGGATACACGGTGCTTTTGATCTTGAAATCTTTGAGAAAAGCGTCAATGAACTGATTCGGTCTTATGATATTCTCCGTACGGTATTTGTGCACCAGCAGCTGCAAAAACCGCGTCAGGTTGTGTTAGCTGAACGCAAAACAAAGGTGCACTATGAAGATATTAGTCATGCGGACGCAGACCGCCAAAAAGAGCACATTGAGCGTTATAAACAAGATGTGCAGCGCCAAGGTTTTAACCTGGCAAAAGACATGTTGTTCAAGGTGGCGGTTTTCCGTCTTG
Source organism: Bacillus sp. 11C (assembly GCF_055486375.1). Lineage (NCBI taxonomy): Bacteria > Bacillati > Bacillota > Bacilli > Caryophanales > Bacillaceae > Bacillus > Bacillus sp. 11C. Next base: position 221,162 of record NZ_JBUPVZ010000002.1, on the reverse strand, counting down.
ACGCAGATCAGCTGTATCTTGTCTGGAGCAATCATCATATTATGATGGACGGCTGGAGCATGGGCGTGCTCATGAAAAGCCTGTTCCAAAACTACGAGGCGCTCAGAGGAGGCCGGACACCGGCAAACGGTCAGGGCAAACCTTATTCCGACTACATCAAGTGGCTCGGAAAACAAGACAATGAAGAAGCAGAGAGCTACTGGAGCGAACGCTTAGCGGGTTTTGAACAGCCGAGCGTGCTTCCGGGCCGCCTGCCTGAGAAACAAGACGAATATGTCAATAAAGAATACTCATTTACATGGGACGAAACACTGGTTGCCCGCATTCAGCAAACCGCAAACCGTCACCAAGTGACAGGGCCCAACCTGTTTCAGGCTGTTTGGGGTATTGTTCTCAGTAAATACAACTTTGCAAATGACGTTGTCTTCGGCACGGTCGTATCGGGACGGCCGTCTGAAATCAACGGGATTGAAACGATGGCGGGGCTGTTTATCAACACGATTCCGGTGCGGGTAAAAGTTGATCGTGATGCTGCTTTTGCTGATATTTTCTCAGCTGTCCAGCAGCATGCGGTAGAGGCGGAGCGCTACGATTACGTGCCGCTCTATGAGATTCAAAAACGCTCAGCCCTTGATGGCAATCTCTTGAACCATTTGGTCGCGTTTGAAAATTATCCGCTTGATCAAGAGCTTGAAAATGGCAGCATGGAAGACCGCCTCGGATTTTCTATCAAGGTAGAAAGCGCATTTGAGCAAACAAGCTTCGACTTCAACCTGATTGTGTATCCAGGCAAAACGTGGACCGTCAAAATCAAATATAACGGAGCCGCCCTTGATTCCGATTTTATCGAACGGACAGCAGAGCACCTTACCCGCATGATGGAAGCGGCTGTCGATCAGCCGGACGCTTATGTGCGTGAGTACGGGCTTGTGGGAGACGAAGAGCAGCGGCAGATTGTCGAGGTGTTTAACCAAACGAAAGCCGAACTTCCTGAGGGAAAGGCCGTTCATCAAGTGTTTGAAGAACAAGCGCAACGAACACCGGCAAGCACTGCCGTCGTATATGAAGGAGCCGAGCTGACGTACCGTGAGCTGAATAGAGCGGCTAACCGTCTGGCGAGAAAGCTTGTTGAACAAGGTCTTCAAAAAGGGGAAACAGCCGCGATTATGAATGACCGATCGGCAGAAACCGTTGTCGGTATGCTTGCTGTGTTAAAAGCAGGCGCCGCCTATGTGCCGCTTGATCCAGCGCTTCCTAAAGACCGGCTTCGTTTCATGGCGGAGGACAGCTCGATTCGGATGGTATTGGCCGGAAAGACATATGCAGAGCAGGCGCAGCAGCTGCAAGTGCCGGTTCTTACACTGGACAGTGGTTTTGAAGAGAGCGAAGCGGCTGACAATCTCAATCTGCCATCCTCGCCGTCTGATTTGGCATACATCATGTATACATCTGGTTCGACGGGCAAACCGAAAGGCGTCATGATTGAACATAAAAGCATCTTGCGCCTCGTCAAAAATGCCGGTTACGTTCCTGTTCACGAGGAGGACCGCATGGCGCAAACGGGGGCTGTCAGCTTTGATGCCGGCACCTTTGAGGTATTCGGCGCACTGCTGAATGGCGCAGCGCTTTATCCCGTTAAAAAAGAGACGCTACTTGATGCGAAACCATTTGCGGCATTCCTGCGAGAGCAGAGAATCACGACCATGTGGCTGACATCACCTTTATTCAACCAGCTTGCCGCAAAGGACGCCGGCATATTCGGCACATTACGCCATTTAATCATCGGCGGAGACGCGCTCGTGCCGCATATCGTCAGCAAAGTGAAACAGGCATCGCCTTCGCTTTCGTTGTGGAACGGATATGGCCCGACAGAAAACACGACATTTTCAACAAGTTTTCTGATCGACCGTGAGTACAGCGGCACTATTCCCATTGGGAAGCCTATCGGAAATTCAACTGCCTACATCATGGATGAACAGCAGCGTCTGCAGCCAATTGGCGCGCCGGGTGAGCTGTGCGTCGGCGGAATTGGTGTAGCGCGAGGATATGTTAATCTTCCTGAGCTGACGGAGAAGCAATTTCTCGAAGATCCGTTCAGACCGGGTGAAAGGATTTATCGCACTGGCGACTTGGCGAGATGGCTGCCGGACGGGAATATCGAGTTTTTAGGCAGAATCGACAATCAAGTGAAGGTGCGCGGCTTCCGAATTGAGCTTGGCGAAATTGAAGCAAAACTGAACATGGCGGATCATGTGACAGAGGCTGCGGTGATCATCCGCAAGAACAAAGCGGATGAAAATGAAATTTGCGCGTACCTTACGGCGGATCGCGAAGTATCTGTGAGCGGGCTTAGAAAAACGCTGTCTCAGTCTTTGCCTGATTATATGGTTCCCGCCCATTTGATTCAGATGGACAGCCTGCCGCTCACGCCGAACGGAAAAATCAACAAAAAAGAACTTCCTGCGCCTCAATCAGAAGCTGTGCAGCGGGAATACGCAGCACCAGAGACAGAGAGTGAAAAGAAATTAGCGGAGATTTGGGAAGGGATTCTCGGCGTCAAAGCAGGCGTTACCGATAACTTCTTTATGATCGGCGGCCATTCGTTGAAAGCGATGATGATGACGGCGAAAATCCAAGAGCAATTTCATAAGGAAGTGCCGATAAAAGTGCTTTTTGAAAAGCCGACCATTCAAGAACTGGCGCTGTATTTGGAAGAGAACGAAGGCAAGGAGGAGCAGACGTTTGAACCGATCAGGCAAGCACCTTATCAGCAGCATTATCCTGTATCCCCAGCCCAGCGGAGAATGTATATCCTCAATCAGCTTGGACAAGCAAACACAAGCTACAACGTCCCCGCTGTACTTTTGCTGGAGGGAGAAGTAGAGAAAGACCGGCTTGAAAACGCGATTCAGCAATTAATCAACCGGCACGAAATTCTCCGTACATCATTTGACATGATCGACGGAGAGGTTGTACAAACCATTCATAAAAACATATCGTTTCAGCTGGAGGCTGCCAAGGGACGGGAAGAAGACGCGGAAGAGATGATCAAAGCGTTCATTCAGCCGTTTGAATTAAACCGCGCGCCGCTCGTCCGTTCGAAGCTTGTCCAGCTTGAAGAAGAACGCCACCTGCTGCTCATTGATATGCACCATATCATTACTGACGGCAGTTCAACAGGCATTCTGATCGGTGATCTCGCCAAAATATATCAAGGCACTGATCTTGAGCTGCCGCAGATTCACTATAAAGATTACGCTGTCTGGAACAAAGAACATGCTGATCATCAAAAGGATGAAGCATATTGGCTCGAGACCTTTAAAGGCGAGTTGCCGATTCTTGATCTTCCGGCGGATTTTGAGCGGCCTGCTGAGCGGAGCTTTGAAGGAGAGCGCGTGATGTTCGGGCTTGATAAACAGATGACGGCTCAAATCAAGTCACTCTTGGCCGAAACGGATACGACAATGTACATGTTTTTGCTGGCGGCGTTCAATGTCCTTCTTTCTAAGTACGCGTCACAGGACGATATCATTGTCGGCTCGCCGACTGCGGGAAGAACACATCCTGATCTGCAAGGTGTGCCGGGCATGTTTGTCAACACGGTGGCATTAAGAACGGCGCCTGCGGGGGATAAAACCTTTGCGCAATTCCTTGAAGAGGTGAAATCAGCCAGCCTTCAAGCTTTCGAGCACCAGAGCTATCCGCTTGAGGAGCTGATTGAAAAGCTTCCGCTTACAAGGGATACTAGCCGAAGTCCGCTGTTTAGCGTGATGTTCAACATGCAGAATATGGAGATTCCTTCATTGAGATTAGGAGATTTGAAGATTTCTTCATATTCCATGCTTCATCACGTCGCGAAATTTGATTTCTCCTTGGAAGCGGTCGAGCGTGAAGAGGATATCGGCCTAAGCTTTGACTATGCGACTGCCCTGTTTAAGGACGAGACGATCCGCCGCTGGAGCAGCCACTTTGTCAATATCATCAAATCGGCCGCGGCTAATCCGAACGTTCGGCTGTCTGATGCAGACTTGCTTTCACCTGCAGAAACGGCTGCTTTGCTTGAAGAAAGGCATATGACTCAAAAGACTGAAGCAACCTTTGCAGCTCTTTTCGAAAAACAGGCCCAACAAACACCTGATCATCCTGCGGTAAGGTCTGGGGGAAATCTGCTGACCTATCGCGAGCTTGATGAACAGGCGAACCAGCTGGCGCATCATCTTCGCGCGCAAGGTGCAGGACGTGAAGACATCGTCGCGATTGTCATGGATCGGTCAGCTGAGGTTATGGTATCGATTCTTGGTGTCATGAAAGCGGGGGCGGCTTTCCTGCCGATTGATCCTGATACGCCCGAAGAACGAATCCGCTATTCATTAGAGGACAGCGGAGCGAGAATTGCGGTCGTGAATGAAAGAAACATGACGGCCATTGGGCAATATGAAGGAACAATCGTCAACCTTGATGACGCGAAATGGAGAAATGCGAGTAAGGAGCACCCCTCTTCGATCTCCGGGTCTCATAATCTTGCATACGTCATTTATACGTCCGGTACGACCGGGAAGCCGAAGGGCGTGCAGATCGAGCATCGCAATCTGACAAACTATGTTTCTTGGTTTAATGAAGAGGCGGTTCTAACGGAAAGCGATAAGACTGTATTGCTTTCGTCTTACGCATTCGATCTGGGCTATACGAGCGTGTTCCCTGTGCTTCTGGCAGGGGGCGAGCTCCACATCGTGCCGAAGGAAACCTATACGGCGCCGGATGAAATGGGGCGTTATATCAAGGGGCACGGAATCACTTATATCAAACTGACACCGTCTCTGTTCCATACGATGGTGAATACGGCCAGCTTTACAAAAGAGCCAAACTTTGAATCCTTGCGCTTGATTGTCTTGGGAGGAGAAAAAATCATTCCGGCTGATGTTCTCGCCTTCCGCAAGGTGTACAGACATACCGAATTTATCAATCACTTCGGCCCGACTGAAGCAACGATCGGCGCCATCGCCGGACGGGTTGATCTATCTGAACCGGACGCGTTCGCGAAACGCCCGACAATCGGACAGCCGATTGCGAATGCCGGCGCGCTTGTTTTGAATGAGGCTTTGAAGCTTGTGCCTCCGGGAGCGAGCGGCCAGCTCTATATCACGGGACAGGGGCTTGCGAGAGGGTATCTCAACAGGCCTCAGCTGACGGCGGAGAGGTTTGTTAAAAATCCATATTCACCGGACAGCCTCATGTACAAAACCGGAGATGTTGTGCGGAGACTTTCTGACGGTACACTTGAATTTATCGGCCGGGCTGATGATCAGGTGAAAATCCGCGGCTATCGCATTGAGCCAAAGGAAATTGAAACGGTCATGCTCAGCCTCAGCGGCATTCAAGAAGCGTTTGTGCTGGCGGTTTCCGAGGGCGGGCTTCAAGAGCTTTGCGCGTATTATACGGCGGAGCAAGCCATTGAAAAAGCAGCGCTCCGGAACCAGCTTTCACAAACACTGCCGTCTCATATGATTCCTGCTTTTTTTGTGCAGGTGGACGCCATTCCGCTGACCGCAAACGGGAAAACCGACAGAAACGCATTGCCAAAGCCGCACGCGGCACAATCCGTAAGCAAGGCCTCAGCTGCACCGGAAACAGCGCTTGAAGAGAGTCTATGCCGCATTTGGGAGAAAACGCTTAGCATAGAAGCGATCGGAATCGACGACGATTTCTTCGATTTAGGCGGCCATTCCTTAAAAGGGATGATGCTCATTGCCAACATTCAGGCCGAATTGAGGAAAACCGTACCGCTTAAAGCCTTGTTCGAGCAGCCGACTGTCCGCCAGCTGGCGGCTTATATGGAGGCATCGGCGGTTTCAGGCGGCCACCACTTGCTTAAATCGGCTGACAAACAGGATATGTATCCATTGTCATCCGCACAGAAACGGATGTATGTACTGAATCAGCTTGACCGGCAGACGATCAGCTACAACATGCCATCTGTTCTTCTGATGGAAGGCGAGCTTGATATTTCTCGTCTGCGCGACTCGCTCAATCAGCTTGTGAACCGCCATGAGTCATTGCGTACGTCATTTATAGAAGCAAATGGTGAGCCTGTTCAGCGCATTATGGAGGAGGCGGCGATTGATCTACACGTGTTTGAAGCGGAAGAAGATGAAGCGGAACAAAAGATCAAGGAATTTATCCAGCCATTCGACTTAAACGATGCACCGCTTATTCGCGCGGCGTTGCTTCGAATAGAAGCGAAAAAACATTTGCTGCTGTTGGATATGCATCATATTATCGCAGACGGCGTATCAAGAGGCATTTTTGTAAAAGAATTGGCACTGCTTTACAAAGGGGAGCAGCTTCCAGATCCGGCGCTTCACTATAAGGATTTCGCCGTTTGGCAAAATGAAGCGGAGCAAAAGGAGCGGATGAAGGAGCATGAGGCGTACTGGCTCTCGGTTCTTTCAGGCGAGCTGCCTGAGCTTGATCTTCCGCTCGATTACGCCCGTCCGCCTGTGCAAAGCTTTAAAGGGGACACGGTCCGTTTCCGTACGGGGAGTGAGACGGCAAAAGCGGTAGAAAAACTGCTCGCGGAAACTGGAACGACCTTGCACATGGTGCTTCACGCTGTTTTCCACGTCTTTTTAAGCAAAATTTCCGGACAGCGTGATATCGTCATCGGCTCCGTTACTGCCGGCCGGACGAATGCTGATGTCCAAGACATGCCGGGAATGTTCGTTAATACGCTTGCCTTAAGAATGGAAGCGGAAGAACAGCAAACATTTACAGAGCTCCTCGAGCAAGCGAAGCAGACGAACCTGTCAGCACTGGAGCATCAGGAATATCCGTTTGAGGACTTGGTCAATCAGCTTGATCTCCCTCGGGATATGAGCAGAAATCCATTGTTTAACGTAATGGTGACGACAGAAAATCCTGATAAAGAACAGCTCGCATTGCAGAATCTAAGCATTTCACCTTACGAGTCTCATCAAGGAACTTCTAAGTTTGATCTGACATTAGGCGGATTTACTGATGAAAACGGCATCGGCCTGCAGCTCGAATATGCGACTGATCTGTTCTCAAAAGAAACGGCTGAGAAATGGAGCGAATATGTTCTTCGTTTACTGAAGGCTGTTGCGGAAAACCCGAACCAGCCGCTTTCCAGCCTGTCACTCGTCACCGAAACAGAAAAACAAACGCTTCTCGAGGCATGGAAGGGCAACACGCTGCCTGTGCCGACAGACATAACCGTTCATCAGCTATTCGAAGAAACGGCTCAGCGCCACAAAGACCGTCCGGCTGTCACATACAATGGCCAGTCGTGGACGTACGGCGAGCTGAACGCCAAGGCGAATCGTCTCGCCCGGATTCTGATCGACTGCGGGATCAGTGCGGATGAGCGCGTTGGTGTTCTCACGAAGCCGTCGCTTGAAATGTCCGCCGCGGTGCTCGGCGTCTTAAAGGCGGGAGCGGCGTTTGTGCCGATTGACCCTGACTATCCGGATCAGCGGATTGACTACATTTTACAAGACAGTGGCGCGAAGATTCTCTTGAAACAGGAAGGCATCGCAGTGCCGGCCAGCTATACGGGAGAGGTCATTCTTCTTGATGGTGACCGCACGATTTTAAGCCTGCCGCTGGATGAAAACGATGAGGAAGATCCGCTCACAGCTACAAAAGCGGAGAACCTCGCGTACATGATTTACACGTCAGGAACGACCGGTCAGCCGAAGGGTGTCATGGTTGAGCACCATGCGCTTGTGAACCTCTGCTTCTGGCACCACGATGCGTTCAGCATGACAGCGGAGGACCGCAGTGCGAAGTACGCGGGCTTTGGATTCGACGCTTCCATTTGGGAGATGTTCCCGACCTGGACGATCGGCGCTGAGCTTCACGTCATTGATGAAGCGATCCGCCTCGATATCGTCCGCCTGAACGACTATTTCGAAGCGCACGGCGTGACGATCACGTTCCTGCCGACACAGCTGGCAGAACAGTTCATGGAGCTTGAGAACACATCGCTTCGCGTATTACTGACAGGCGGGGACAAGCTGAAACGCGCGGTCAAACAGCCGTACACGCTCGTCAACAACTACGGGCCGACAGAAAACACGGTCGTTGCCACAAGCACAGAAATCAATCCGGAGGAAGGCTCGCTTTCCATCGGGCAGGCGATCGCCAATACAAGAGTGTATATTCTCGGCGGGGGCAATCAGGTGCAGCCGGAAGGCGTAGCCGGAGAGCTTTGCGTGGCAGGGCGAGGACTGGCGCGCGGCTATCTGAACAAGGAAGACGAAACCGCGAAGCGGTTTGTCGCCGATCCGTTTGTGCCGGGTGAACGCATGTACCGCACCGGCGATTTGGTGAAATGGGTGAACGGCGGTATCGCATACATCGGCCGGATCGACCAGCAGGTCAAGGTCCGCGGCTACCGGATCGAGCTCTCAGAAATCGAAGTCCAGCTCGCCCAGCTTTCAGAGGTGCAGGATGCGGCGGTGACAGCTGTCAAAGATAAAGGCGGCAATACAGCGATTGCGGCGTACGTGACACCGGAAACAGCTGACATAGAAGCACTGAAATCAGCACTGAAAGAAACCTTGCCAGATTACATGATCCCGGCGTTCTGGGTGACGCTGAACGAACTTCCGGTTACGGCAAACGGCAAAGTAGACCGCAAAGCCTTGCCTGAGCCGGACATCGAAGCGGGAAGCGGAGAATACAAAGCACCGGCAACGGATATGGAAGAGCTGCTTGCCGGCATTTGGCAGGATGTGCTCGGCATTTCGGAGATCGGTGTCAGTGACAATTTCTTCTCACTCGGCGGAGATTCCATCAAAGGAATTCAGATGGCGAGCCGCTTGAACCAGCACGGCTGGAAGCTGGAAATGAAAGATCTCTTCCAGCATCCGACAATCGAGGAGCTCACCCAATACGTGGAGCGTGCCGAAGGCAAACAGGCGGACCAAGGGCCTGTGGAAGGCGAAGCCATTCTGACGCCGATTCAGCGCTGGTTCTTTGAAAAGAACTTCACGAACAAGCACCACTGGAACCAATCGGTGATGCTTCACGCCGCGAAGGGCTTTGACCCAGAACGGGTGGAGAAAACGTTGCAGGCACTGATTGAACATCATGATGCACTCCGTTTGGTCTATCGCGAGGAAAACGGGGACATCATTCAAGCATATAAACCGATCAGTAAAAGCAAGATCAGCTTCGAGATCGTTGATTTGTACGGCACTGATGAAGAGATGCTGAAAAGCCAGATCAAAATTCTCGCGGACAGGCTGCAAAGCAGTCTCGATCTGCAAAACGGACCGCTTCTGAAGGCGGAGCAATACCGTACGGAAGCTGGCGATCACCTGCTCATCGCTGTACACCATCTCGTGGTCGATGGTGTGTCATGGCGGATTTTACTTGAAGATTTTGCTTCAGGCTATATGCAGGCTGAGAAAGAAGAAAACATTGTCTTCCCGCAAAAAACGAACTCCTTCAAGGACTGGGCGGAAGAACTGGAAGCATTCAGCCAATCAGCGCATCTTTTACAACAGGCTGAATACTGGGCACAAATGGACGCAGAACAAGTTTCTCCTGTGCCGAAGGACTACGAAACAGAGCGGCGGATTGTCAAACATACCTCATCCGTCCTTTGTGAATTAACGGAAGAAGACACCAAACATCTCTTAACAGATGTTCATCAGCCATATGGAACCGAAATCAATGATATTCTTCTCAGCGCGCTCGGTTTAACGATGAAAGAATGGACAGAAGATGCCAAAATCGGCATAAACCTGGAGGGACACGGACGGGAGGACATCATCCCGAATGTGAATATCTCCAGGACGGTCGGCTGGTTTACGGCACAATATCCTGTTGTGCTCGACATATCTGAAGCAGACGCCTCAGCCGTGATCAAATCAGTCAAAGAAAACCTGCGCCGTATTCCGGACAAAGGTGTTGGCTACGGCATTCTCCGTTATGTCACAGAAACAGCGGAAACCAAGGGCTTCACGCCAGAGATCAGCTTCAACTATTTAGGCCAATTCGACAGTGAAGTAAAAACCGATTTCTTTGAGCCGTCCACTTTCGATATGGGGCGTCAAGTAAGCGAGGAATCAGAAGCGCTGTATGCTTTAAGCTTCAGCGGCATGATTAGAAACGGCCGGTTTGTGCTTTCTTGCTCCTACAATGAGAAGGAGTTTGAAAGAGCTACAGTCGAGGAGCAAATGGAACGGTTTAAAGAAAACCTCCTGATGCTGATCCGCCATTGCACGGAAAAAGAGGACAAGGAGTTCACGCCAAGCGACTTCAGCGCCGATGACCTTGGAATGGACGAGATGGGCGATATCTTTGACATGCTTGAGGAGAATTTAAAATAAGACGCAAGGGAATTACAGGAGGCGGGAGCGAAGCATATGAGTCAATTTAGCAAGGATCAGGTTCAAGATATGTATTACCTATCGCCGATGCAGGAAGGGATGCTGTTTCATACCATCCTGAATCCCGGCCAGAGCTTTTACCTTGAACAAATTACGATGAAAGTGAAAGGCAGCTTGAATATCAAATGCCTTGAAGAAAGCATGAATGTGATCATGGGCCGGTACGATGTATTTCGTACCGTGTTCATTCACGAAAAAGTAAAAAGACCTGTCCAAGTCGTATTGAAAAAACGCCAGTTTCATATAGAAGAAATCGACCTGACGCACTTAACGGACAGCGAGCAAACAGCCAAAATCAATGAATACAAAGAACAGGATAAGATCAAGGGCTTTGATTTGACCCGGGATATCCCCATGCGGGCAGCCATTTTCAAAAAAACTGAAGAAAGCTTTGAATGGGTGTGGAGCTACCACCACATCATTTTGGACGGCTGGTGCTTCGGCATCGTCGTGCAGGATCTGTTCAAGGTATACAATGCCCTGCGCGAACAAAAGCCGTACAATCTGCCGCCTGTCAAACCATATAAGGACTATGTCAAGTGGCTCGAAAAACAGGATAAACAAGCGTCACTCCGTTACTGGCGCGAGTACTTAGAGGACTTTGAAGGACAGACGACGTTTGCGGAGCAAAGAAAGAAACAAGGGGGCGGATACGAGCCGAAAGAACTGCTCTTCTCGCTGCCGGAGGCGGAAACAAAGGCCTTTGCCGAGCTTGCGAAATCGCAGCATACCACTTTGAGTACGGCGCTGCAGGCAGTTTGGAGCGTGTTGATCAGCCGCTATCAGCAGTCTGGCGATTTGACCTTCGGCACAGTCGTTTCCGGGCGCCCCGCGGAAATCAAAGGCGTTGAACATATGGTCGGACTGTTTATCAACGTTGTCCCGAGACGTGTGAAATTGTTTGAGGATCTCACATTTAACGGTTTGCTCAAGCAGCTGCAGGAGCAATCGCTCCAGTCCGAGCCGCATCAATATGTGCCGCTTTATGACATCCAAACTCAGGCCGATCAGCCAAAACTGATTGACCACATCATTGTCTTTGAAAATTATCCGCTTCAGGATGCGAAAAATGAAGAAAACAGTGAAAACGGCTTTGATATGGAGGATGTACATGTTTTTGAGAAGTCGAATTATGATCTCAATCTGATGGCTTCTCCGGGGGATGAGATGCTGATAAAGCTTGCCTATAATGAGAATGTGTTTGATGAGGCGTTTATCCTGCGCTTGAAATCTCAGCTTCTCACAGCGATTCAGCAGCTTATCGAGAAGCCGGATCAGCCAGTCAGCACGATCAGCCTCGTTGACGAAAAGGAGAGCGCGTTTTTGCTAACCGGCTTAAACCCGCCGGCTCAAACTCATGATGCAAAGCCTCTGACGGAGTGGTTCAAGGAAGCGGTGAACGTTGATCCGGATGCACCGGCGCTTACGTATGCCAACCAAACCCTTTCCTATCGCGAATTAGATGAGGAAGCGAACCGCCTTGCACGCCGTTTGCAAAAGCAAGGCGCGGGCAAAGGTTCCGTAGTCGCTTTATACACGAAGCGCTCACTTGAACTGGTGATCGGCATTCTCGGCGTATTAAAAGCGGGAGCGGCTTATCTGCCGGTTGATCCGAAGCTGCCGGAGGACCGAATTTCGTATATGCTGACTGACAGCGCGGCAGCCTGCCTGCTGACACATCAGGAAATGAAAGAAAAAGCGGTTCAGCTGCCGTATACAGGAACAACGCTCTTCATCGACGATCAAACTCGGTTTGAGGAACAGGCAAGCGACCCTGCAATCGCGATTGAATCCGATGATCCGGCATATATCATGTACACGTCCGGCACAACCGGAAAGCCGAAGGGCAATATCACCACTCATGCCAATATTCAAGGATTGGTCAAGCATGTAGACTACATGGCATTTTCTGAAAAAGATACGTTCTTATCTGTTTCGAATTACGCCTTTGACGCATTTACCTTTGATTTCTACGCTTCAATACTCAATGCGGCACGGCTGATTATCGCAGATGAACAAACGCTGCTTGATACAGAACGTCTAACCAATCTGATTCATCAAGAAAATGTCAATGTCATGTTTGCGACAACCGCACTATTTAACCTGCTCACCGATGCGGGAGAGGATTGGATGAAGGGGCTTCGCTGCGTGTTATTCGGCGGGGAGCGGGCGTCAGTGCCTCACGTCAGAAAAGCGCTGCGGATCATGGGACCGGGCAAGCTGATTAACTGCTACGGGCCTACTGAGGGCACGGTATTTGCGACAGCTCACGTTGTACATGATATACCGGATTCCATTTCCTCATTGCCGATCGGAAAGCCGATTAGCAATGCCAGTGTTTATATTCTCAATGAGCAAAACCAGCTCCAGCCATTCGGAGCGGTTGGTGAACTGTGCATCAGCGGTATGGGCGTATCAAAAGGGTATCTAAACCGTCATGACCTGACGAAGCAAAAGTTTATCACGAACCCGTTTAAGCCGGGAGAAACACTTTACCGCACAGGGGACTTAGCACGCTGGCTGCCGGATGGAACGATTGAATACGCCGGCCGTATTGACGACCAGGTCAAAATACGCGGACACCGGATTGAACTTGAAGAAATCGAAAAACACCTGCAGGAATATCCGGGTGTGAAAGATGCGGTCGTTGTGGCGGACCGCCATGAGTCTGGCGATGCGTCAATCAACGCTTACCTCGTGAACCGAACGCAGCTTTCAGTTAGGGACGTAAAGGCGAATCTGAAAAAACAGCTTCCTGCTTACATGGTGCCGCAAACCTTTACGTTCTTGGACGAGTTTCCTTTAACGACAAACGGAAAGGTCAATAAACGGCTGCTGCCAAAACCGGATCAGGATCAGCCGGCGGAAGAATGGATCGGACCGCGCAACGAGACGGAAGAAACGATCGCGCAAATCTGGTCCGAGATTCTCGGCAGACAGCAAGTCGGCATTCATGACGATTTCTTTGCGCTCGGCGGGCACTCCTTAAAGGCAATGACCGCCGCTTCCCGCATCAAGAAAGAGCTCGGGATTGATCTCCCGGTGAAGCTTTTGTTTGATGCACCGACGATCGCCGGCATCTCAGCATATTTGAAAAACGGTGCCTCAGATGGATTGCAAGATGTAACGATGATAAATCCCGATCAGGATCAGATCATTTTTGCATTCCCGCCGGTATTGGGCTATGGCCTCATGTACCAAAACCTGGCCAGCCACCTGCCGTCATATAAACTGTGCGCCTTTGATTTCATTGAGGAGGAAAACCGGCTTGACCGCTATGCGGATTTGATCCAGAAGCTTCAGCCGGAAGGGCCTTTAATATTGTTTGGATATTCAGCGGGATGCAGCCTGGCGTTTGAAGCTGCCAAAAGGCTTGAGGAACAAGGCCGTATTGTTCAGCGGATCATCATGGTGGATTCCTATAAAAAACAAGGTGTCAGCGATCTGGACGGGCGCACCGTTGAAAGTGATGTCGAAGCCCTGATGAATGTCAACCGGGACAATGAAGCGCTCAACAGCGAAGCCGTCAAACAAGGCCTCAAGCAAAAAACACACGCTTTTTACTCGTACTACGTGAACCTGATCAGCACAGGACAGGTGAAAGCAGATATTGATCTGCTGACTTCCGGCGTTGATTTTGACATGCCGGAATGGCTTGCATCATGGGAAGGGGCAACAACAGGTGCTTACCGTGTGAAAAGAGGCTTTGGAACACATGCTGAAATGCTGCAGGGTGAAATTCTGGATAGGAATGCCGGGATTTTTCTCGAATTTCTTAATACACAAACCATAACGGTTTCTTAAATGAAGTGTGAAAGGAGGAGACGGCCAATGAGTCAACTCTTCAAATCATTTGATGCGTCGGAAAAAACTCAGCTCATCTGTTTTCCGTTTGCCGGCGGCTACTCGGCTTCGTTTCGCCCTCTCCATGCTTTTTTGCAAGGGGAGTGTGAGATGCTCGCTGCCGAGCCGCCGGGACACGGCACGAATCAAACGTCAGCCATTGAGGATCTCGAAAAGCTGACCGATTTGTACAAGCAAGAATTAAACCTTCGTCCCGATCGGCCGTTTGTGCTGTTCGGACACAGTATGGGCGGAATGATCACCTTCAGGCTAGCGCAAAAGCTGGAGCGTGAAGGCATCTTTCCTCAGGCGGTGATCATTTCTGCGATACAGCCGCCGCATATTCAGCGGAAGAAAGTGTCCCATCTGCCTGATGATCAATTTCTCGATCATATTATCAAATTAGGCGGGATGCCCGCGGAGCTCGTTGAAAATAAGGAAGTCATGTCCTTTTTCCTGCCTTCCTTTCGATCAGATTACCGGGCTCTTGAGCAATTTGAGCTTCACGATGTAACCCCAATCCAATCACCTGTTCATGTCTTTAACGGGCTTGATGATGAAAAATGCATTAGGGATGCACAAGGCTGGAAGAAGTGGGCGAAAGACATCAAGTTCCATGAATTTGGCGGCGGGCACATGTTTCTGCTGTCACATACGGAAGAAGTGGCAGAACGAATTTTTGCGATCTTGAATCAGCATCCGATCATTCAATCGTGATCAAAAGCGGACAGCGCTGGCTGTTCCGCTTTTTTTTTCGAGGAGCGGGAATTTTTTCATGACGTAATAGTCGCAATACTCAAACAAAGGCAAGCCGAAACATGAGCGCGTCCCTAGGATGAATGATTTGTATTGCTGGTTATGTTTGTTTTGGCCATAGGAATGAACTCATTCAGAATTTCCTTTCAATTTTTCATGCTGCCAATGGCGGATCGCCGGGGCTCTCAGCGTGTATGCGGGCGGTTTGTTTTTTGACATGACCCATGATTATCTGCTGATTGTTGTTGTGTGCATCGTGTTTGTAGGTGTATCGGCTGGGATAGAGCTGATACCGTTTTTAGATAAACAGAAGGCAAAAGAAACGCATCAATCAATATAAAAGGATCAGCACTGTCAGCGCTGATCCTTTTTGAATTTTACTTTTTTTGTTTCGGTATGATTAAGGATAATTCCTCGGAATCTGTTCATCTCCTCTTTGGAATGAAAAAAATGTTTTGGTATCGCAATATATTGGCTGCTGGATGTATTGATCCGGAAGATATTCTTATATTCGAAAACAGCCGTGATTTCATTCCAATGAAAAATGAGGTCATATTTTTTAGAACATATACGGATTCCTTCTTGATTGAGGGTATACGTTCTTTTGGATTTAATCCGTTCGTTCTTCTTGTATGCTCTAGAAAACTTTACATATAGAAGAAGGAGGAGCAGCAGTGTAAACAGAACTGACATCACGATAATCAAAATACTATTCATAAACAAGTTAAGCGCGTCGCTGCCATAAACAATACGGGGCCATCCGTTAATGAAATGAACTGCAGCAAAAATGGCGCAAAACAACAGAAAGTAATAGAATGAGATTTTTCCGAGTTGATAAAAAAAGATTTCTCTTACGTCTTTAAAAGTAATTTCTCCTGGAAGATTAATACTTTCACTAGCATATTGAATCATACGGTAACCTTACACCTCAAACCATGTTTTTCCTACCAGTCTAGCATAATTTCTCATTTTTTTGCAGGAGCCCTATGGCGATTTGTCTTTTTCTGCAGATTCGTATTGCTCCCCACCACGCCGATCATAATACAAACGGCTCCAGCAAGATGATACCAGGCAAGAGTTTCGTTTAGAATCACCACGCCCGCAATCATCGTCACGATGGTGGACACATGACTAAAAGCGCTCATTTTAAACGCCTCAATCCTCGAAAGTGTATAGTTGGACAGAAACGAAGTGACGAGTGAAGACAGCACGCCCAGATACACAATGGCGAGAACAAAGCCGGGTTCCCGGAATGGCTGGAAATAAGTGCCGACAGTTCCCGCCGCGCTGTGGCGAACAAGGGCGATGGCGTTGAAGACGACAAAGCCGATCGCTGACATGATGTAGGTGAGCTCGGTCAGCTTGAACCGCTGCGTCATTTTTCTGGCGGCGGTATTATACATCGCGGAGGACAAAGCTGACAAAAGGATCAGCAAAGATCCTGTTAAGCTCGCTGATTCCACGTCAACGCCTTTCATCACAAAAATAAACATAACGCCGGCCACTGATAAAACCGTGAAACCCTTCTGCGTCCACGTGGAGCGTTCCTTTAATATATAACTGGCTAAGACCATTGTGAAAATCGGAATGGCTGCTTGAATAATTCCCGCTTCAGAGGAGGACGAGTACACAAGGCCGAATGCCTGAAAGCTGAAAAACAACGCCGGGTACAGCAGGGCGAGCGGCAAAATGGCAATGACGTCTTTTACACGGATTGATAGCTTTACCCAGCCGAATAAGACGGGTACAGTGGCCGCGGCAAACGCAATGGTGAACCGGTGCGCGAGAATATCAAACGGTTCGGCTGTTTGCAGTGCGATTTTTACGAATAAAAAGGATAAACCGATAATGAACGAATATAAGATAGCAGCCATATAAGCGGAGGTTTGCTGATTTTTAAACATAATGGAAGGTGCTCCTTTACCTGATTTGCAGCGCCGGTCGCTCCTTTTATTGTATGGCTGTGAGCAGAAGGGTACAATGAGAAAAACAATGAACTGTACCGGTACAAAAACAGGGGGAGAACGCATGGAGAAATATATGACTCTATTGACGAGGATAGAGGAGATGATGCAAAGCAGCGCATATCAAGAAGGAGACAGGCTTCCGTCCATCCGACAGCTGTCAGCCCGCTATCAAGTCAGCAACAGCACAGTGATCCGCGCGCTGCAGGAGCTCGAAAAGCGCCACCTCATCTATTCCGTTCCAAAAAGCGGCTATTACATTGTGAAAAAGATGGGAAATTTAAAAAGCGGGCAGCCGGGCCCCATCGACTTTGTGACATCGGCGCCGGACCCCGATGTGTTTCCGTATCTTGATTTTCAACACTGTATCAACAAAGCGATTGATACATACAAAAACGATTTGTTTATTTATGGGACGCCAAAGGGGCTTCCGTCGCTTATTCGTGTACTCCAAAAACTGTTGGCCAATCAGCAGGTATTTGCGGACGAACGGCACATTTTCATTACATCAGGTGTCCAGCAGGCATTATCCCTGCTCTGCGCCATGCCATTTCCAAATGGGAAAGAGAAGATTGCCATTGAACAGCCTGGCTATCATTTGATGGTTGAACAGCTTGAGGTGCTTGGGATACCCGCCATCGGAGTGAAAAGAACGGAAGAGGGGCTTGATATCACCGAGATTGAGCGGCTGTTTCAGACAGAATCGATCAAATTGTTTTATACGATGCCGCGCTTCCATAACCCGCTTGGCTGCTCTTTGTCAGAGCGTGATAAACAAGAGCTTGTGAGACTGGCGGAAACGCATGATGTCTATCTCGTTGAGGATGATTATCTCGGTGATCTGGAGGAAAACAAAAAGGCAGATCCGCTGTACGCATATGATCTGTCCTCGCATGTCATCTATCTAAAAAGTTTCTCAAAAATGATGTTTCCAGGCCTTCGCGTAGGGGCCGCTGTTTTGCCGGATGCGCTGACTGACACGTTTCACACGTATAAAAAGCTGAACGACATCGACAGCTCTGTGATTTCTCAAGCAGCGTTAGAAATTTATATCAAAAGCGGAATGTTCAGCCGGCATAAAGACAAAATCCGAGAATCCTATAAAGAACGATCAATGAGGCTTCATCAAGCCATTCAAACGCACAGACAGCTGGGAAGCGGACGCTTTGCGTTTTCCAGCGGGCAGGCGCCCTGCATGCATACCCATCTGGTGCTTCCTCCCGATCTGCCGGCCTCAAGGGTGATGCAAAGGCTGAAACAACAAGGGGTTCTCCTTGAGGCGATAGATCGTCATTATTTATCAGATTATCCGAAAGAAAATCTATTAAAAATCAATATTTCCAATGTGAAAACGGAAGAAATTGAACGCGGCGTCAAGCTGCTGATGAGCCATCTATAAAAGCGCTTCGTACGAAACCATTGTGATATCCTCAGGGAAATCAGAGTGCGCAGCGCATACGGCCATTTTGTAGCCGGGATCCACCTCATAGGTTTTGATATAGCATGGTGAATGGCTGTCCGGAAGCTCAATGGATACCCGTCCATCCTGATGCAGGCGCACCGAAAAGGAATCAAGAGGAAGTGATAAGCCTTTGCCTTCCTGTTTAATAAAGCTTTCTTTCATTGACCATAGATGATAAAAATAGTTTGTCTGCTCGTCTTTATTTTTGGCTGAAAGATCGCTGTACTCCGTTTTTGAAAAGAAACGTTTGGCGATGTCGAGGCTGATCGGTTTCATTTTTTCAATATCGACGCCGATCGGCTGTGAATCAAACGCGCATATGACCCAGCGGCCGGAGTGAGAAATATTGAAATGGGCGTCAGGAAGATCAGGGATGCAAGGCTTCCCGTATTCCTGCGCGCTGAAGCGAATCTCGGCTTTGTCCAGCTGATACTGTCCGCTGATGACTGAGCGAACGAGCACATCTCCCAGCAGGGTGCGGTGAGCATCTTCTTTATGATAAAATCTCCGGCATTTCTCCCGTTTTTCAGGTGATACGAATGACATGAACCGTTCAGTCTCTTCCTGTGAAAGCGGGCGGTCCATATAAATTCCGTAAATCTTCATTCTAGATCCTCCGTCTGCAAAAGATTGTCAAAACTATCCTATCATATTTTGTTTTACTTCGGAGTAAGATCCTCGATGATCTCATATACATAGGGGTTTTTGGGCGTATTGATCGTTTCCGCATGTGTTACAGAAACGATTGGAAGCTGTTCGCCGTTTTTATGGAATAGAGCAAGCCTCCAGTGATCTGGACCCAGTCGCCTTCCTTTATCTTATTATTTTCTGAGAAAGAAGCCGGCAGTCCGTAAACCGCGGCATCCGCAATGCAGCAGGATATACCGTAACGTCCAACGATATAGTGATTTAGCTGTTCATCAAAATAGACAAATCCTTTCATGCCGATCTCTTTTCCTGCATACGCTTCCGCATTCTCCAGCAATAGATTGACGATTGGAACATAATACTTATCTGAAATCGGAATGACATCCTTACCCTCCAGCTCCCGCGCCAGTTCTTTTTCATACCCGCTTGGCAGTACCGCAGCCGTCCCTGCTTCATCAGAGGATTGCGTTTGAGCATCAGATTTCATCTCTTCCGGGCTCTTGGCACTGTTTGCTGAGAAGATTCTGTTCTGTGCGACTTCCTTTGTCAGCACATGGTTAGGAAAAAGGAAACCAGACATGATAGGGATCAGAAAAAAGCTGTACAGCCATGGGTGAGACGGAGAATGTGTTTGACTGCTTGCACATGCGCAGCACACGTGCGGACTATCTTGTTTTCTCCAGATCAATGACAGTATGCCAAGCGCAAAAGCAGCTACAATAAAGAACTTCGTAAACCAAAGCATACGCGGAGAAATGAAATGCAAAATATGTCCTGTCAGATAAAGTTTAAATGCCATTAAAGCAAAGCCGATTAATAGAAGCCCCCGCACAACGGCATCAAAAGAATACGGTTTATTTTGTTTCATCATACTCATCCTTTATGAGGTAATCAAACCATAAAGCCAAGCTATTGCAAGAACTGAAGCTGAAATGACAACAAAAAATACAAACACAAAGCGTTTTTTGAAAAATGAAGCATACACAAACGTATTTTTTAAATCTAACATCGGGCCGTACAGCATGAAGGAGAGAAGGGAAGCGTGAGAATAGGTGCCTGAAAAAGTAGATGCGACAAACGCATCCGCATGTGAGCAAAGTGACAGGACAAATGCCAGTCCCATCATGACAGCGGAACCAGACAGGTCGCTTGTCCCCAGCTCAGCGAGAGCCCCGCGGTTTAAAAACGTTTGAAACAGACTGGCGATAAATGCGCCCATGATCAAATAGCGGCCCATATCGAAAAACTCTTCAACAGCATGGGTGACGATAGGTTTCAAGCGTTTTCCTTGCTGCTGGCTGTGTTCCGGCAAGGCAGCTGTTTTATGTGGTTTCAGCATGTTCTTGTTTCCGAATATCCAATACATCATGAGCCCGATTATGATACAAATGACGAAGGCGAGCCCAATCCTCGCGTACACAAGTTCCAAATGCTTGCTGAAGGCATAGTAGGTGGAGAGGATGACAATCGGATTTAATATAGGGGCTCCAACTAAGATAACAGCGCCGACGTGAAGCGGAAGCCCTTTTTGAATGAGCCGGCGCACCACCGGAATAACAGCACACTCACATACAGGGGAAAGAATACTGATGACGACAGCGGACCCTATCGCGCCATACGGGTTTTTGACGATCCATTTGGTCATCCATTCATCTGAGACAAAGAATTCAATGCAAGAAGAAAAAAAGATGCCGAGCATGATAAATGGAATGGATTCTAGCAAAATACTCAGGAAAATGGTATTCACATTCAGCAGTGAAACCGGAATAGAAAAAGACAGCTTATTAGGTTCAAGCAAAATAAAACAGTACAGTAAAAAGAAAAAGAGCAATATGCTGAAGGAGCGTCTTGCAAAGTGTTGGAGAGCTTCCATCATGATACCTTCCGTCTCTAGTATTTCTCTTTCATCAGAGATAGTACCAATCTATGAGACAAGCCTTCAAAACATGAGTGAAAACAAAAAAACGGGCCATTGAACTGGTCCGTTTAAAGATTAATGCAGAGGCGGAGATGCTTTAACAGCGGCTGTCCGCCTTGCCACAGCATAATTCAGCAGCTGAATTGACTGCGGCAATGAAAAACGCAAAATGATACCGGTGAGGATGGCGGTCAAAATAGTACCTACCCCGATCGGGCCGCCCATGCCCCAAGCCGCAAACAAAATTGTTATTTCCATGCCGTTCCGCACCCATTGCACATTCCAGCCGGTTTTTTCTGTAATCAGCATCATCAGTGAATCACGCGGCCCCGCGCCAAGGCCTGCTGATACATAAACACCGACGCCGTAGCCGATCAGCAAAACGCCGAGAGAGAAGACAATGACGGAGCCCGTATAAGTGGAGGGGGCAGGCAGGAGAAAATTGAAAAAATCTATAAAAACACCAATGAGCACCATGTTCAGGATTGCGCCAATTTTTGGCCAAACCCTCGTAAACAATGACGTTAATCCGACGATGAGCGCTCCAATTATGATGGACCACTGGCCGACGGTAAGCCCGAAGTGCTGAAACAGGCCGTAATGAAATGCATCCCACGGACTTATGCCGAGTGCTTTTCCTTTTATCGTCAAGGATACACCAAAAGCCAAAATGATCAAACCGGCAAAATAAAATGTCCAGCGCAGCACAAGTTCTCGCTTCACGTGAGGTCCCTTCTTTCGTAAAAATCAGTCGAGTGTCATTGTAGCACATCTGACAGAAGGGCGGAATAGGCGAATGGAGCTCAACAAAAAAACAGGGCCGTCGCAGGCGCCCTGTTTAAGTTTAAATATTTATTGCCTTTTCTGCTATTTGAAATGAATCTGGCTCGTTAGCGTATGTACCTGCATTTAATAAACCAGCAAAAAGGAAACCAAGCAAAGCGGTGCTGATAATAAGTTTTTTCATTATAGCGCCTCCGTAACTTTTAGTATTTGAGTTTGGGCATTAATAGTCCTCTTTAAGAAATTCCTCCCTTCGGTAAAATTTCCTGTCTCAAAATGAAAATCACCTATTTTTTCGGTTAATTCGGCGTATTCAGACCATAAACGTTTCGTTTCCAAATAGTTAAGGCTCTGCTCCACTTCTTTCTCATTATAATCTTCATAAATTGAATAAATGATTGTTAATTTTGCTTTATATTCTTCTTCATTACAATGCAAAGCTAGTTTTAATGCTTTTTGATAAAATAAACGCGCTTCTTCCGGTTTAGAAGATTGATAAAGCACATTTGCCATCATATATAATGTCCTAATGCCATTAGCTGTGTTCACGTGATCTTTCATTTCTAATGCTTTTCTGAAAAAATACTCAGCACCTGTTAGATTTCTACCTCTTGCTGATACAAGTCCTAAGTTGTGGTGGATTACTCCGATAATCCTATTTGCTTGTTTCCCTGTCAAATGTTCAGCCATGTGTAAAGCTTTTGATAATATGTTTCAGCTTCAGAGAGACGGTGCATATCATACATATTTGCTGCAAACATCATATTGCATCCGATAACTTTAACTTTGTAAAAACAATTGCCTTCAAATAAACTTTTGGCAATTGTTAGATGATTCAATGAAACATAATGTTGGTCGATTTGATAATATGCATCAGCTAGTTTGTAATGAAATTCTGCTTTTTCGATTTCATCTGTAACTTCGTTTAACTCTTGTTCGGCATCTCGATAATAATGGATTGCCTGGACATATTCTTTTTGATCAAATTCATACATTCCACGAAAAAATAATGAATAATATTTAAGAAGGCCAGTAAGCCTTTTTTGTTGATTTTCAATTTTCTCAAGCAGTTCTGAGATGCTTGGTCGCTCATATTTCTTTTCTGGCGGTTCTAAGGAATCTAACATCAATTGGTGACGGAAACACATAAGAGAATAATAGAGAAGTAAATCTTGGTCCTGTTCCATTGCCTTTATTTCCTGCTCAACCTCTGACTTTAAAACTTCAGCATCAGGAACACTAAATTGACGAATCATTTTATACCAATCGTTAATCTTAACGCCTACGTGTGAAGATGGTACTGCCGAACCTATGGTTCATCCTCCCTGTTCATCCTTTTTATGTAATATTCTATCATTTTCCATATGATGCTTGTCCGCAAAAAAACCGCAAACTTCAAGGAGGCATTATTCAATCTATAAAAAGAAAAAAACCAAAACAGCTTTCGTTTTGGTTTTTTTGAGAATTTTACAACGGGTTCAAAATCCGGTTCAAGAACCGCTGCGTCCGTTCTTCTTTTGGTGCGGAGAAGATTTGCTCCGGCGGTCCCTGTTCCACGATTACGCCGCCGTCGATGAAGACGACTTCGTCGGCCACATCCTGGGCGAATTTGATTTCGTGGGTCACGACAGCCATGGTCCACCCCTCATTGGCCAAATCCTTGATCACCTTCAGCACCTCTCCGACAAGTTCGGGGTCAAGCGCTGAGGTCGGTTCGTCAAACAGCATGAGTTCAGGCTGAATCGCTAGTGCGCGGGCGATGCCGACGCGTTGCTGCTGTCCTCCGGAAAGCTGGAACGGATATAAATCCATTTTGTCCTTCAATCCGACTTTATCAAGTAGCTGAATCGCTTCTTTTCTGACTTCCTCTTTGTTCCGTTTTTGCACCTGAACAGGGCCCTCCATCACGTTCTCAAGAGCTGTGCGGTGCGGGAACAGGTGATACGCCTGAAACACCATTCCGGATTTCCGGCGAAGCCGAAGGATATCCGCCTGTTTCACCTTTTTGGAGAAATCGATAGAGAAATCGTCAAATGCAAGTTCCCCGCGATTGGGGATCTCCAGCGCGTTCAGGCAGCGGAGCAGCGTCGTTTTCCCAGAACCTGAAGGCCCAAGTATAGCGATGACTTTCCCTTTTTCAATCTTCATATCTATCTTTTTTAAAATTTCATTTTCACCGAATGATTTGTTTAATCCTGTAACGGTAAGCATACTCGGAACCTCCTTATTTGGCCACGTAGCGGTCAAGACGCCGTTCGATGACATGCTGGACGAGTGAAAGCAGGAAGCAGATCATCCAATAAATAAAGGCTGCTTCAATATAGATCACTAAAATTTGATCAAGATTCCGCGCGCCGATTTCCTGAGCTTTTCTGAACAGCTCAGCGACCAGAATCTGAGAGGCGAGGGATGTATCTTTGATCAGGCTGATAAAGGTATTGGATAATGGCGGGATCGATACCCGAAACGCCTGCGGCAAAATAACGCGGAACAGCGTTTTCTGATGGGTCATGCCAATCGTATAGCCGGCTTCCCACTGCCCTTTCGGCACGGATAAAATAGATGCCCGGATAATTTCAGATGCATAGGCGCCGACGTTTAGTGAAAAGGCGATCACTGCGCTTGGAAATGGATCTAATGTGATGTTAAAAGCCGGGAACAGATAGAAAATGATGAACAATTGAACGAGAAGAGGAGTGCCGCGTATCGCGGATACGTATACGCTGAACACCCATCTCAAAGGTCTCACTTTCGACATTCTGGCAAGCGCTGTAATCAGCGCGATGATCATTCCAAATATAAAGGAAAGAATGGTAAGGGGAATCGTATAGTAGATTCCCCCTGAAAGTATCGGCCAGAATGACTGCTGCACCAGATCCCACGGGATCGCCGTGCCAAGCGTCAATGCCGGCAGATTATTTAGAAACATCTTCGCCGAACCACTTTTTGGAAATGTTAGAAAGAGTCCCGTCCTCTTTCATTTCTTTTAATGCTTTGTTGACTTGATCCACAACCTCGCCGCTTCCTTTGCGGAACGCGAAATAGGTTGACTGCGGATCACCTGTTTCAAACGCGATTTTCACGTTTTTGTTGTTTGATGTTTTTAAGTAGTTCAATACAGCAAGTTTGTCGTTGTATGTCATATCGACGCGGCCTTGCTGGATGAGCTGAAGGGATTGTGCCAGGCCTTCAACGCCTTCAACTTTCGCGCCGGCATCTGTAGCTAATTTGTTGTAGTTGCTTGTCAGTGATTGAGCTGATGTTTTTCCTTTTACATCTGCTTCAGACTTAATGTCGTTGTTGTCTTTTTTTGTAACGACAACGGCTCTTGATGTTGTGTATTTATCTGAGAAATCGTATTTGTCTTCACGGTCTGTTTTTCCGACTTGGTTGGCAATGACGTCAAACCGTTTGGAATTCAGGCCGGCAAACATACTGTCCCATTGTGTTTCTTTAAAATCGACTTTCAGCCCTAGGCGCTTTGCGACTTCTGTGATGACTTCCACATCATAGCCAGTCAGCTTGTCCGTGTCTTTGTCGTGGAAAGTGAACGGTTCATATGTTCCTTCCGTACCGACTGTCAGCACACCTTTTTTCTTAATTGAAGCCCAAAGGTCGCCGTCTTTGGCGTTGTCTTTTGACTGATTGTCATTTCCTGCTCCGCAAGCTGCGAGCACTGCAATGCTTACGACCATGAATAAAGCCAAAAATGCTTTTTTCATCTTATTCCCCACTTTTCTGGTTGATTTTATTGAAATAAAAAATTAGCTTACAAATCTAAAGGATAACTTTTTTTTAGTATGAGTCAAGTAATTGGTTTTCATAAGGCCATTTCTTTTAAAATAAATCCAAAAATTGCTGTATCGGTTTTGGTAAATAACTGTCTGTTCTCCACATGACAGCCGGTGTCATAATAAAGGGATTGTTTTCGATATGAACGGTATGAACGTGATTCCTCATATGAACGGGAATCATCGTGACGGGCAGAATGGAAGCGCCGAATCCGGATGAGACGAGACTGAGCAAAGTGGCGGAATCGTGGCATTCGCAAACAATGCGCGGCTCCAGATTCAAACGATGAAATTCATTCATGACCTGATTATAGACGCCTTTTCCGTTGACAGGCCGCAGCAGAATCAGCGGAAAGGAAGGGATGTCTTCCATTTTAATGGTGTCTCCGCACGTATATCCGGCTTCATCGGAAAGCACGAGCACACATGGAATGTCATCAAGCTGTTTGAATTGAATCGTGTCGCTTTTGATCATTGTCGTCGTGACAGCCGCATCGATTTGACGGCTTTCCAGTAATTCTAACAGCGTCGCAGGCTCATTCTCCCAAATATTAAAGGTAAGGTGCGGGTATCTCTCTTTGATCTGTGTCACTTTTTCAAGCATCAGAGCGGCGCAATAGATGGTTGAACCGACGGCTAGCGTGCCGGCTACCTCCTCCTTCAGCTCTTGTACCTCAATGACTGCATCTTCAAACCTGTGCAGAATCTCCTTGGCTCTTTTCAGGAAAACAGTTCCTTCATATGTTAGCGACATTTGTTTTTTCTTATTTCGGTCAAAGAGAATGACACCAAGCTCATCCTCCAGCTGTTTCAGCTGTCTGCTTAAAGGCGGTTGCGCCATGTGAAGCTTTTTGGCGGCGGATGTGATTTTCTTTTCTTGGGCGATGGTAATGAAATATCGAAGCTGTCGAATGTCCAAAAAAATAGCGCCTCCTCGTTTATACCTTTTGGGTATTAAATATAGATTTAACAGATATTTTTCATATGGATATATCAGGAGTATGATGGAAATGAAAGCAGAATTCAAGCGTAAAGGAGGGGGCAAAGTGAAACTCGTTGTCGGAATGACAGGGGCAACAGGTGCCATTTTTGGAGTCAGGCTGCTGGAGTGGCTGAAGGCTGCGGAAGTGGAAACCCATCTCGTTGTGTCTCCTTGGGCTAACGTCACGATCAAACACGAAACAGGCTATACCTTAAAAGAAGTAGAACAACTGGCTACATACACTTATTCGCAGAAGGATCAGGCGGCAGCCATTTCAAGCGGATCGTTTGATACCGATGGAATGATTGTTGCGCCTTGCAGCATGAAATCTCTTGCAAGCATTCGCACCGGGATGGCGGATAATCTGCTGACTCGTGCGGCGGATGTCATGCTCAAGGAGAGAAAAAAACTCGTCCTCTTAACGAGAGAGACGCCTTTGAACCAGATTCATCTCGAAAATATGCTAGCGCTTACGAAGATGGGCACGATCATTCTTCCGCCGATGCCGGCATTTTATAATCAGCCGGGCAGTCTAGAGGAAATGGTCGACCATATTATCTTCAGAACGTTGGACCAATTCGGCATTCGCCTTCCTGAAGCGAAACGCTGGAATGGGATTGAAAAACAAAAAGGAGGAGCTTGATCATGGCTTATCAAGATTTCAGAGAATTTCTCGCTGCTCTTGAAAAAGAAGGGCAGCTGCTGACAGTGAGTGAAGAGGTAAAGCCGGAGCCGGATTTAGGGGCCGCGGCACGTGCAGCCAGCAATCTTGGCGATAAGAGCCCCGCGCTCTTATTTAACAATATTTACGGCTATCACAACGCCCAAATTGCGATGAATGTGATCGGTTCCTGGCCGAACCATGCGATGATGCTCGGCATGCCGAAAGACACGCCGGTTAAAGAACAGTTTTTTGAATTCGCGAAGCGTTATGACCAGTTTCCGATGCCGGTCAAACGTGAGGAAACAGCGCCGTTTCATGAAAATGAAATCACTGAAGATATCAATTTGTTCGATATACTGCCTCTTTTTAGAATTAACCGAGGGGACGGCGGTTACTATTTAGACAAAGCGTGTGTCATTTCCCGCGATCTTGAAGATCCAGACAACTTTGGCAAACAAAACGTCGGCATTTACAGAATGCAGGTTAAAGGAAAAGACCGCCTTGGCATTCAGCCTGTACCGCAGCACGATATTGCGGTCCATCTGCGCCAAGCTGAAGAACGCGGCATCAATCTTCCGGTCACCATTGCGCTCGGCTGTGAGCCGGTCATTACAACGGCGGCATCGACTCCGCTTCTTTATGATCAATCAGAATACGAAATGGCGGGCGCGATTCAAGGCGAACCATATCGCATTGTGAAATCGAAGCTGTCTGATCTAGATGTTCCATGGGGCGCCGAAGTGGTGCTTGAAGGTGAAATCATTGCCGGAGAACGTGAATATGAAGGCCCGTTCGGTGAGTTCACAGGCCATTATTCCGGCGGCCGCAGCATGCCGATTATCAAAATTAAACGCGTATATCACAGAAACAATCCGATTTTTGAACATTTATACTTAGGCATGCCTTGGACAGAATGCGATTACATGATTGGCATTAACACTTGTGTGCCGCTTTATCAGCAGTTAAAAGAAGCGTATCCGAATGAAATTGTGGCTGTGAACGCCATGTACACACATGGTTTAATCGCGATTGTTTCCACAAAAACCCGCTATGGCGGATTTGCGAAAGCCGTCGGTATGCGCGCACTCACAACACCGCACGGACTTGGCTACTGCAAAATGGTCATTGTCGTTGACGAGGATGTCGATCCATTCAACCTGCCGCAGGTCATGTGGGCGCTTTCCACCAAAATGCATCCGAAACACGATGCGGTCATCATCCCGGACTTATCTGTCCTGCCGCTTGACCCGGGATCTAACCCATCAGGAATCACTCACAAAATGATTCTTGACGCTACTACACCTGCTGCGCCAGAAACAAGAGGCCACTATTCACAGCCGCTTGATTCACCATTAACAACGAAAGAATGGGAACAAAAACTAATGGACTTCATGAACAAATAAGGAAAGGATGATTCGATATGCATACATGTCCTCGATGCGATTCAAAAAAGGGAGAAGTCATGAGCAAATCGCCTGTAAAAGGCGCATGGGAAGTTTACCAGTGCCAAACATGCTTTTTTACATGGAGATCCTGTGAGCCGGAAAGCATGACAAATCCCGCGAAATACAATCCGGCGTTTAAAATTAATCCGAAGGAAACTGAAACAGCAATTGAAGTTCCGGCTGTGCCGGAACGAAAGGCCTGATCAGCGTGAATTGTATATCAGACCGTCTCTTTGAGCTGCTTGACGGGAATCGCCTGAAGGAGAAGCAGCAGGAGGCTTTCGTTCTGCAAACGGTATCGGAGGATGGCTGGCCGCACGCCGCTATGATCAGCGTGGGAGAAATTATCGCTCTAAGCCGGACAGATATCCGAATCGCTCTGTGGAGAAACACAGTGACTGCCGCCAACATCCTTCGGACAGGAAAAGCGCAGTTCACGGCATGGTGGAAGGGATCAGCCCATTATGTGAAGCTGCAATGTGAGCCTTTGCCGCCTTTGCAAGAAGCCGAATATGACAGAGAACGTTTTGCCTGCCGCGTCGTTTCGGTGAAGGAAGAAGTTGCGAAATATGCTGATTTGACTTCCGGTGTCCGTATCCGGCTTCACAGCCCTGATGAGGTACTGAACAGATGGGAAAAGACGCTTGAGGAATTAACACAGTAATATAGACAGCTCGAAAAAGTGAATCGTTTTTCTTAGAAACAGCCGGTCTTGAGAGAAAGGAACGCTTTGAAAAAGACATCGCGAATTTGCAGCAAGACATCAAAAAAGATCCTGAGAGACGCTTCGTACACATGTGTACGAAGCGCTGAGGCGAAAAGCTTTTATCAAGAGCGGCCGCATGCTGCTCTATGGGATGGTGATTTCACGAATATGCCGATCATTGATTAATGATGGGGCCATACATTTGCCGGGTTTGTCTTATTCAGCGGTTAGCAGATGTTCAAATGCCGGTGTCCATCGGATAAGGGAGATATGAATACCTGGTCGCCCCTGTTGCGCTGTGGGATATTGTTGACGGTTTATATTCCCATGTGGAGAAGGTAATTTTTGAGGGTAGCGGCCATCAGCCGATGCTGGAAGAATCGCAAGCCTTAGATCAAAGCTTCAGCAAAAGGATGGACAAATAAGAAACAGCCCGCAGGCCAAAATCCGCGGGCTGTTTCTTATTATAAGACCCCTTTCATCGCACGCTTGATAATCGGCGAAAGCAGCAGAAGAATGCCGCCAAGTACGATAGAAATCAAGCCGATGGTGCCGAAGTAAGTTGTTTCAGGAATTTTATCAAATAATCCGGCTACTTGGGCATTGATCGCTTGGGCTGCTGCGTTAGTCAGAAACCACATACTCATTGTCTGTGCAGAGAATGCAGCTGGCGCCAGTTTCGTTGTGACGGATAAACCGACTGGAGACAGGCACAGCTCTCCAAGCACGACAAGCAGGAAGCTGAGAACGAGCCAAAGCGGGCTTACGAGTGCTTCTTTTCCTTGCATAGCCGGGAATACCATAATGATAAATGACAATCCAGCTAGAATAATTCCGATTGAGAATTTAACTGGTGTGGACGGCTGGCGTTTGCCGAGCTTCATCCATAGCCACGCGAAAATTGGCGCGAAAATGACGACAAACAATGGGTTTAATGATTGGAACCAAGATGACTGAAGTTCTAATCCGCCCAATGAAAGCCTTGTGCGTTCATCAGCGTATACCGCAAGAATGGTCGCTCCCTGTTCCTGAATGGCCCAGAACATGACAGCACCGATAAACAAAGGAATGTAAGCGGCAAGACGAGATTTTTCTGTTTTGTCCGCTTTTTTGCTTGTAAACATGATGATGAAGTAAACAATAGGAATCAAAATACCGAGAATACTGACAAGGTCGATGAAACCATTGACCGTCAGCACGCCTGTTTGTACAGAGGTCATCACTGCGATCACCACAATGATAACACCGATTCCAGTACCAATCGCAGATTTTTTAGACAGCGGATTCGGCACATTTGAGCCTGCAAGCCCGAGGTTTTTCTTTCTTGTCAGAGCATATACGATAAGCCCGAGAAGCATTCCGACTGCGGCAGCTCCGAAGCCAAGATGATAGTTGTACTTCTGTCCGAGTGTTCCGACAATTAACGGCGCGAGTAAACCGCCAAGGTTAATCCCCATATAGAAAATACTAAAACCTGAGTCGCGGCGCGGGTCTTCTTTCGTGTAAAGATCTCCAACCA
This sequence comes from Bacillus sp. 11C, assembly GCF_055486375.1. Classification (NCBI taxonomy): domain Bacteria; kingdom Bacillati; phylum Bacillota; class Bacilli; order Caryophanales; family Bacillaceae; genus Bacillus; species Bacillus sp. 11C. Next base: position 190,263 of record NZ_JBUPVZ010000002.1, on the reverse strand, counting down.
CACTTGAAACGTTTGGTTTTAATAAGCCTGTTCCGATAATGATAAGACCCATGCTGATATAGAATGCTGTCGCGCTGCCCGGATAGGCGAGTGCAATGTGGCCGAACATAATGAATATGCCGCCGTAAAACACGGTGTTTGCGGTTCCGAATACCCGGTCAGCAAGCCATCCGCCGATAATAGTGGACATGTATACGAGTGATCCGTAAATTGACATAATGGCAACCGCTGTGCCTTTGTCAAAGCCAAGCCCTCCGTTTACCGTCTCTGTATACAAATAGTAAAGTAAGATTGCTCTCATTCCATAGTAAGAGAAACGCTCCCAAAATTCGGTGAAAAATAGCGTAAATAGTCCCCGCGGGTGACCAAAGAACCCTTTTTGCGGGACGCTTTTGATGATACTTTCGTTATCAATCGAAGCCATGTCAGCCAAACCCTTTCTTAAAAAAGTGTATTATAAAAATCATATTCTTATATAATACTTGTGTCAATATAATTTATACGCATTTCAAATAGTTCCATAATGGAAAAGTTATAAATGTATAAAAATAGTGATTTTGTCCTAATGATTAAATCTTTTTTCGTAAGGTTTTATTACAAAACGATTCCTTTATATTTTTTCAATAAAATTTTAGAGAGATGTACAAGCGGATCGGGCCTTTGTGAGTATCATGATAGTAATCATGGAGAAGGAGGCTCGCAATTGGCTGAATTCATATTAAATGCGGCGGATTTCGGTATTTCAGGAGATGGTAAAACGGATTCAACAGAACTGATTAATCAGTGCCTCAGTACGGCTGTTTCGAAAGGGTATCATACGGTCTGGTTTCCAAAGGGAACCTATTTAATAGACGGAACGCTTGGAGCAGATCCTAATCAGAAGTTTCGAAACGCGGGGATTAAGGTTCCCGCCAACCTTGAGATTGTGATGGATCCCGAGTGTATCATCAAAGTCATCCCGAACAGTTCGTGGGGTTATTCCGCATTTTATGTAGGCAAGCAAGAAAATATCACCATTTCCGGAGGACAAATTATCGGCGAACGCGATGAGCATACGTATGCGTCCGCGGGGGTAAGGTCAACCCATGAATGGGGCTTCGGCATATGTATTGAAGGATGTTTGAATGTCGTCATTGATGATGTCAAAATTTCTGATTTTACCGGCGACGGGATCATTGTCAGTCCGAGGGGATTAAAGACAAATAATGATTATCGAACGTCAGAGCATATTACCATCCGCCGCTGTGAGGTTCGGCGGTCGAGGAGAAATAACATTTCTATTACCGGATGTGACAGGGTCACGGTGGAGGAATGCGTGATTGAAGACGCCGGAACGGGGAATGGAACAGCGCCGAAATTCGGAATTGACATAGAAGGATATGGCGAAGGCGATGTTGACTATGAAGAACCGATCAATGTATCCATTCGCAATAACCATTTTATAGGGAATGTCTCAAGTTCTGTGACCAATTTTAACGGGTACGGCATTTCAATAGAAGGAAACCACTCAGACAATACCATCAGCTATGGGTATGGAGCGCAGACTGTGATCAAAGGAAATATTCTCAGACGGGAGAAAGACGCGGCTGCTGCGCCTAGAGTCGGGATTACGGGACTCGGTGTGTCACAAGGAAAAGAGAGCAGTGATGCGGTGATCGCCGGCAATCTCATTACCGGGTTTTCAACCGGGATTGATGTCAGGGGAAAGAGCGTGCTTGTCACGAACAACAAAATCAGCAACTTTGAAAACACAGGGATATTGGTTTATCAGTCATCCGACGTAAAGGTAGACGGCAACCAGATTCAAAACGGACTGTCTGAAACAAGGCGCAGTACCGGCCTTCGCGCAGTGCTGTCAGATGATACCGCATTTCTGAATAACTGCCTCATTCAAGTCATTGACGGCGTGAATATTTCCGGGGGCGAGATGATCATTAAAGATAATGTGCTGAGAAAATTCAGCCGGGGGATCTGGATCGCTCAAGGAAACGCGGTGATTGAAGGAAATACACTGAATCCTGACGCGTTTGAAGCAGCCCCAGAATCATATACTGTTTCTGTTACAAACAATGCGAGCGCTATCATCAAAAACAATACATGTAAAGAGTTTAAAAATTACCCGATTTACTGTTCCACAAGTGCGAAAACCTCAATTATCGGCAACCACTTTGAAAGATCTCCGCTTTTGGTCACCATCTATATCAACGCCGGTGTGCATGAGATTTTGGATAATACCATTTCAGTCAACAGAACAGCCGGAAATCCGATAGTCATGTATATCAACGGTTCTGCGGGCTCTATCATTTCTGGAAACACCATCAATAACCTCTCCGCAGGCACGGCGACAGCCATTCAAACAAACACCTCAACCAATTCGAAAATCATCGGCAATCGCATCTTCAAAGGAACCATCAGCAAACATAGCAGCGATACAGCAGACGGCAATATAATCGTTTGAAAACCGCCCCTTCTAGGGGTTCTTTTTTTTCGATTTATACATCAAGAATATTTCTCTGCTCAATTCCAACATAAAAAATAAAAACACGATCCACTCAGCAAACGTTGTCATTTTGAAGCTGGACATATTGTTGTATATGGCTTTTGTCAAACTGAACCCTTGCAGCGTGTCCATGAAAACAGAAATAACTAACAGACAAAACAATAAAAGCGCAGTCACGCCTAATATCTTCATGATTCATCACCCTCCGCCTTTTAGTTTCTATCTTTATCAGAGAGTTATACCGCTCGCCGGACACATGCATAATCTTAACGCCTAAAGGGAGAATATGAGAAAACGACAAAGAAAGGTATTTGTGTATGCCTTTATTTTCAAAGCGAAAGAACAATACTGATGCAAAAGACAAGCAGAATACAGAAGAAAAGAATCACGAACAGCAGAAAGAAAAAGAAAGGCCGGTTCTCATTTCCCCGAGTTTGGAAAAAAACATAGCGGAAATGAAGAAGGAAGTCGGAAGCAGCGCTGATGTCATCATTCGCGAGATCAAAATCGGGGAACAGGAGCGTGTCCGCCTCGCCGTTATTTATATTGCGGGTCTGGTCGATAATAACACGCTTCATGAATCCTTAATTGAGCCTTTGGTTGAGGACCAGTCCATTCAAAATTCTCAGGCGATCCAGCAGATTCTAGAAAAAACGCTTCCGCTGGGCGGGGTGAAAGCGGATAAGGATTGGGACAAGCTTTTTTCTGAATTAATGCTCGGCAATGCGCTGGTTTTTGCAGACGATTCAGAAGAGGCGCTGATCTGCAGCACACAGGGCGGAGAACAGCGCTCCATCCAAGAGCCGAGCACCCAGGTGTCCTTTCGCGGCCCGCGCCAAGGGTTTACAGAGTCTCTTCAAACCAATATTTCCATGATCCGACGATACATCAAAAATCCGAATGTATGGGTAGAGAAAATGAAAATCGGATCTGTCACACACACGGATGTCGCGCTGATGTACATTCATGGCATTTGTGAGGAAAAGGTGCTGAAGGAAGTTCGCTCACGTCTGAAAAGAATAGATATTGACAGTATTTTAGAGTCGGGATATATCGAGCAGCTGATTGAAGATGAAACATTTACAACGTTTCCGACCATGTATCATACAGAACGCCCTGATGTTGTAGCGGGAAATCTGCTGGAAGGAAGATTTGCGATCCTTGTGGACGGAACGCCGTTTGTTCTGATTGCCCCGGCCTTATTTGTTCAATTCTTTCAGTCTGTTGAAGATTATTATTCGCGCTTTGACATTGCGACAAGCATAAGGATTCTGCGGGTTTTAGTCTTTTTTATTTCACTTGTGGCGCCGGCTGTTTACGTGGCGGCCACGACGTTTCATCAGGAAATGATTCCCACACAGCTGTTGGTTGTCATTGCCGCACAGCGGGAAATTGTCCCATTTCCGGCTGTTGTCGAAGCACTCACGATGGAGATTGCGTTTGAGATTCTCAGAGAAGCGGGAGTCAGGCTTCCGCGTGTCGTCGGCTCGGCGGTGTCTATCGTAGGTGCGCTTGTTATCGGGCAGGCCGCCGTACAGGCTGGCATCGTCTCTCCGGCCATGGTCATCATCGTTGCCCTCACGGCTATTGCCAGCTTTGCAACACCGGCGTTTGCGATGGCGATTTCAGCCCGGCTCATTCGGTTCATCTTTATTATTGCATCAGCTGTTATGGGATTTTACGGGCTTATTTTAGGAATTATTATCATGATTGTCCATTTATGCAGCCTTCGTTCCTTTGGCGTTCCTTATATGTCGCCGCTTGCTCCTTATTCTTCTCAAGGTGTAAAGGACACGCTGTTTAGGGTGCCGTGGTGGGCCGATGAAAAACGGCCGGAATCAATCAGCAAGAAAGATAAAGTGCGCCAGTCAAAACATCAGCGGCCTTTGCCCGACGCTTCACGCGGAATGGTGAACAAAGAACTGGAAGAAGGGGATAAGGATGATACGTAATCGTGTATTAGCCGTTATCATGTTTTTAAGCATCATTGTGCTGCCCGGCTGCTGGGATAAGCGGGAACTGACGGACCTAGCGATTATTTCGGCAATTGGCATCGATAGAACAAATGAAGGAAACTATGTACTGCATTTTCAAATTATCAATCCCGGAAATGTAGCCGGCGGGCTTCAGGGAGGCGGCGCGGGAGACAGGCCGCCTGTATCCGTTTATTCGATTGAAGGCGACAACATGACGGAAGCGCTGAGAAAAGCCTCCATGAAAGTATCAAGGCGGCTTTACTTTGCTCATACGAATCTGATCGTGATCAGTGAAAAGCTGGCGAAAGAGGAAGGGTTGGATTTTGTGTTAGATAATCTTGACCGCGACACAGAATTCAGAACAACAGCCACAGTGGTCATCGCTCATAAAACAAAAGCGGAAAACATTGTGAAAACCCTGACCCCGATTGACAAAATTCCGTCAAATAAAGTCAATAAAACACTCGACTTTACACAAGCCCAATATGGGCGGGTCATTAAAACAAATATTCAGGACGTCATAAAAACTCTTGCTGCTTCGACACAAGCGCCGGTCATACCTGGGTATTTGATGATCGGTGACAGCGAAAAAGGGATCAGCCTGGAAAACACACAGGCGACTGATCCGAAAGCGATTCTTCAGGCGAACGGTTTAGCGGTCTTCGATAAAACCGGCCATTTAAAATATTGGATTGAAGATGATACGGTAAGCTCCGGTGTGGTTTGGCTTAAGAATCAAATTCAGCACACGTATATTAATGCCGATTGGGGCAAGACAAAAGATGCGGTAAGCTTACAGATCACGCATCAAATCACAAAGCTAAGCCCCGAGATGCGCAACGGCCGCCCGCGAATTCATGTTCATGTCACTGTCGAAGGCATCATAGACGCGGTCAAATACCCGTTTCAATTGTCTGATCCAAAGGTGCTGGCAAGTATCGAAAAAGCACTAAACAAAGAATTGGAACATGAAATCAGCAGAACTGTTAAAACCATTAAAAAGAATAAAATAGATTTTATCGGATTTGGAGAGACGATCTACAGAAAGTATCCGAAGCAGTGGGAAAAAATGAAACGCACATGGGACAAAGAGTATTTGCCTGAACTGCCTGTCGATGTAAAGGCGGAGACGTATATCAGAAGAACGGGATTGCGTAATAATCCGATCAGGCACCAGCTTGACCATGAATAGGCCTTGGAGAAAGGGGAAGTGACAGATGGAAAAAGCCCAAATCAGCATAAGGCAGCTGTTTGTCATGATTATCATTTTTGAGCTGGGCAGCTCCTTATTGATTACCCCGGGGACGATTGCGGGCCGTGATGCCTGGATAGCAGTGCTTTTGGGCTGTGCGGCCGGTTTGTTTCTGTTTTATTTGTATCAGGGCATATACCAATGCTACCCGGACTTTTCCCCGAAAGAATATATGGATGATATGCTCGGCACCACGCTCAGCTGGATTTTTTCCTTTCTCTATATCTTATACTTTGCCTATATTGCCGCACGGGTGCTGCGTGATTTCGGAGAAATGCTGCTGACGTTTGCATATCATGATACACCTCTCATTATTGTCAATGCGCTATTAATAGTTGTAAGCATTTATGCAGTCAGAAAAGGGATTGAAGTGCTGGCCCGGTCAGCGGAACTTCTTTTTGGGGCCATGTATTTATTAGGTGCGCTCGGTCTCGTACTGCTTATTGTATCAGGCTCTGTAGAACCGCAAAATTTAAAACCAGTTTTAGCAGACGGCGTTTATCCTATCGTTCACTCTGTTTTTACGCAAACGATGTATGTACCGTTCGGTGAGGTTGTTTTATTTGTGATGATTTTTCCTTATCTCAGTGATCGTAAAGGTGTAAAAAAAACGGGGATGCTTGCCATGATCATCAGCGGATTGGTTGTGACGCTTACCGTGGCCATTAATATCAGTGTGCTTGATGTTGATTTGACATTGAGATCTCAGTTTCCGCTATTAAGCACAATTCAGACGATCAAGGTTGAAGAATTTTTAGACCGTCTCGATGTCTTTTTTATGCTGGCGCTGATTATCGGCGGTTTCTTTAAGGTCAGCCTTTATTTATACGCGGTGGTGGTGGGCGCGTCCACGCTTTTTAAGGAAAAGAACCCTTCTCAACTGGCTTATCCGATGGGATTTGGCATCTTAGTCCTTTCCATTACGATTGCAACCAACTTTTCGGAGCATTTGAACGAAGGCCTGAATGTGGTGCCGCTCTATATTCATTTGCCTTTTCAGTTTTTGTTTCCGCTTTTCTTGTTTATCATAGCCGTTTGGAAAAAGAAGAGAAGAGAGAAATTAAAGCCGTCGGAAGAAAAGAAACAATAAAAAGAGCGGGGGGATGCAGCCGCCGCTCTTTTTACGTTCACTTCTATATAAAAGGGGGATATAGGTTGCGCCCCTGTCTGCACTGGCAGAGGCGCGTTTTGTTATACGACTGCGACGTTTTCCTTCACAGTAAAGCTTCCTCTTGAAAGCCTGATGTTGATGTCCGATACTTTCGCAATTTGCTCATCGTGCGTCACCATGATGACGCATTTATTTTCCTTGTGCGCCAGATCTTGAAAGAGCCGCACAATTTCTTTTGATGTATCCTCATCAAGGTTCCCTGTCGGTTCATCGGCTGCGATGAGATCCGTGTCACAGCAGAAAGCCCTTGTAATTGAAACCCGCTGCTGCTGTCCGCCGCTCAGTGTCAGCACTTTTTGCCGGGCTTGTTTTTCATTGATGCCGACCTTCTGAAGCATTTCCAGCGCGTACGCTTCTTTGTTCTTTTCTTTAGAACCTGTGATTTCCATGGCGGTTGTGACGTTTTGAAGAGCCGTCATATATGGGAGCAGGTTGTACGCCTGAAAGACAATTGATACATATTGATTTCTGAAGTTTGTTAAGCCGATTTTGGAAACAGCTTTTCCGCCGTAAAGAATCGTTCCTTCTTTTGGTGCGTCAAGTCCGCCTGCCAGAGACAGGAAAGTGGTTTTTCCTGTCCCTGATGTGCCGACGATCGTGTAGAATTTTCCTTTTTGAAAGCTGATGTTGATATCCTGAAACAATGGTTGGCTCTTGTCTTTATACCAGTAGCCGACTTGTTGAAATTCTAATAAGCTCATAGGTTTCGCCTCTTTCTATTCCTGTTTTGTCAATATCGTTTTTGGATGGAGCCGCAGTACTGAAATAGACGGCAGCAATGTTGCGATGATGGCGATTAAGATGCCGATTCCGCCAAGAACAAGCATGTCGTTCATAGAAACCGCGACGTTCAGTGAATCAATGACATTCGTGTTTGCTGAGCTGTGGCCGAACATTCCGCCCATGCCGCCGCCAGGCATTTGTCCGCTTGCGTTTTGCGTTGAATCAGTTGATGAACTGACCTGCTGGGATAAAAGCTGATTTCCGAGCTGGTTTGCGACTAGATTTCCCGTCACTGATGCAAGACCGATGGCGATAACGGCCACGATCAAAATCTCAGCTAAGAACTGTCCGATCAATTTCCAGCGTTTTTCACCGATGGCCATTAAAACGCCCATCTCATATTTTCGTTCTCTGATTGACATCATAACAATCAGGCCGAGAATGACCGCGCCCGCCGCTGATACAAGGTACACGACGTTTTTAGAGAATGAAGCCACATTTTCAATCGGACCGACCATTTGCTGGTAAAGCTGGTCGTTTGTATTCAGTGTGTACGTATCGAAATCAATTGATGTTTTCTTCGCTGCTTTTACGAAAGCATCCATATTTTTCGCATCGTCCATATAGTAAACAGCTGAGTCAATTGTGTTTTTATAGTCGTCACCTTTCAGCGCCGCTGTTGCTGTGTAAGGTGTGTACAGCTTGTTGTAAGGATTTAAAAAAGAGAAATTCTGGGCTTGGTCGTCGCCTGAAGACGTTGTTTTATAGATACCGACAATCTTCAGCTTCACCGTTGTATCTTCATCCGTTGCTGATTCAATTGTGATCGAATCGCCTACGCTTAAATCATTTTCTTCCGCTAATGTTTCATTAATCACTGTTACTTTTTTGCCGACGTCTGATTTTGTAATCGCGCGTCCGTCTGTGATTTTTGAATCTCCGTCAGAGAAATCATCGACTAACGCTGTGTTGATGACACCTTCAATCGAAAGATCGGCTTGAACCATTTGCGGTCCGCCTTGTCCGCCGCCTTGGCTGTTTTTCGTATTTGTGCTTGAACTGCTTGAACTGGAATCACTTGAACTAGAGCTTTCAATCGCATCAAAGTTTCCCGCGTTGGCTGAAGCAGACGTGATGTAGTTGTAGCTCTTCACATGATCAAGTGCTGCAAGCTTATTCGCATCAGACACTTTGACCGGTGTTGATTCGAAACTGCGCTTTTCTCCGCTGTGCTGCTGTTTTTCCATTTGCTTTTGGCGGTCCACCTGGAGCGTCACGCTTCCGCCGAGCTCCTGTCTGGCCAGTTCGCTTGATTTTTGTGCTGCCGACTGAATGGTGAGGCCTGACAGAACAAAGACACATATGACTGTAAACACAAATAATTGCAATAACGTTTTTCCCTTTTTCGCCTTCATATTCCAAAAGGCCCGTTTGATAAAGTTCATGTATGTTCCTCCGTATAGGTATTTTTTATTGATAAGGCCGCCTATGGAGCGGGCCCGCTTGCTGTTAAATTAATAGTAGTCCTAAGGTATGAAAAAACTATGAACAATGTATTGCTAGTTGATTAAATAAAAACTAACAAATGTGAAACACAAAACCTTCTGTATAAAATGGTGCTATGATATAGAAAAGCATCAAAACAACCGGAGGATACAATGAAAATATTAATGATAGAAGATAACATTAGTGTATGTACGATGACGGAGATGTTCTTTTTTAAGGAAGGTTTTGAAGCGGAATTCGTTCATGACGGGTTAGAGGGGTACCAGCGTTTTGCGGAGGATAATTGGGATCTGATCATTTTGGACATTATGCTTCCCTCTATGGACGGCGTGACCATCTGCAGAAAAATAAGAGAGACAAGCACGGTGCCGATTATCATGCTGACTGCCAAAGACACTGAATCAGACCAGGTTATCGGTTTTGAGATGGGAGCGGACGATTATGTCACGAAGCCGTTCAGTCCGCTGACGTTGGTTGCCCGCATCAAAGCCGTTATCAGAAGATATCAGGCGACAGGCAAGGCGGTTATGGATGATGATATGATCGAATCTGAATGTTTTACAATTAATAAGAAGACGAGAGAAGTATTCTTAAACGGAGAGCCTGTGGAAAACCTCACGCCGAAGGAATTCGATCTGCTTTATTACCTGGTCCAAAATCCGCGGCAGGTGTTCTCCAGAGAACAGCTGCTTGAGCAGGTTTGGGGCTATCAGTTCTACGGAGATGAGCGAACTGTCGACGTTCATATTAAACGGCTGCGGAAAAAGCTTTCCAGCGAGGACAAGCCTTTCCTGTATACGGTGTGGGGAGTAGGGTATAAATTTGATGAAGATTAAATATTTATATCAGCTGCTGCTGAGCCATATCAGTATTTTAATTTTAGCGTTTGTCATTATCATTTCTCTCTTTTCCCACTTTGTGAAAGAGTTTGCCTATCAAAACAAAGTAGAGGAATTGACGTCATACGCGGTGCAGATCGCAAACGAATTCCAAGGCGGCCAGATTGATATGCACAGGCTGTACCCGTATCAGGATATACTGGGCACGAGAAAGACAAAGTTTCTCCTCTTTGATGAAAAACAGCAGCCTTATTTTCTTCCTGAAGGGTTCCCGCCAAGGGATAAACTGAAAAAAGAAGAATGGTCTAAGCTGAAAAAAGGGCAGACTGTCATGATTCGATCGGATGGCCGCTTTAATGAAGAAGTTTCACTAGTTGCACAGCCAATCATGATTCAGAATGAATTTAAAGGCGCGGTTGTGCTGGTTTCTCCGATCAGCGGTGTTGAACAGATGGTCAATCAAGTTAATCTCTACATGTTTTATGCCGTGATCAGCACGCTTGCCATTTCCATTCTCGTTAGCTGGCTGCTATCGAAATTCCATGTGAAACGGATTGAAAAGCTGAGAGAAGCAACGGATAAAGTGGCTTCCGGTGATTATGACATTCACTTGGAAAGCAGCTACGGGGACGAAATCGGCGTGCTGGCGTCTGATTTTACGATCATGGCGAAAAAATTAAAGCAATCAAGGGATGAAATCGACCGCCTTGAGAAGCGGAGAAGGCAGTTTATCGCTGATGTATCACACGAATTAAAAACACCGCTGACGACGATTAACGGCTTGGTTGAAGGACTGAACAGCCATACGATTCCTGATGATAAGAAGGAAAAATGCTTCTCGCTCATCAGTGAGGAAACAAAGCGCATGCTGCGGCTCGTCAAAGAAAATCTGGATTATGAAAAAATCAGATCCCAGCAAATTACCTTGAACAAGCTCGATGTTCCGCTGATTGAGGTTTTTGAAATTGTGAAAGAGCACTTGGAACAGCAGGCGGAAGAAAAGCAAAACAAGCTGACGATTCAGGTAGAGGATCACGTCATCGTTCACGCCGATTACGACCGGCTCATTCAAATCCTCGTCAACATGACAAAAAACAGCATCCAATTTACGCAAAACGGTAACATTTGGCTGCGCGGAATAGAAGGATATAAAGAGACGATTATCGAAATTGAAGATACAGGAGTCGGCATCTCAAAAGAGGATATTGAGCATATTTGGGAGCGGTTCTACAAAGCTGATATTTCAAGAACGAACACGGCATACGGGGAATACGGACTCGGTCTCTCCATCGTCAAGCAGCTCGTTGAAATGCATCAGGGCACAGTAGAAATCAAGAGTGAGGAAGGAAAAGGCACAACATTCATCATCCGCCTTCCTTTAACGGCAAAACAGCCATAACATACAGGGCGGCGGCATCATGAGGTGCAACTGCCTTTTTTGCGTATCACTTCGGTTTATTGCGTGCTCCCGAAACAAAGATTGCGTGTTTTTCGGGTTGGGACGGTCTATAAACATGATAAAATATGACATAAACAGTTTTTGATGGGAGAGGGTGAAGGAATGAAGAGCGGGGTAATTCCTTCTTCAGCGGTCGGTCAAAAAATTAACGAGTGGTACAAATATATCCGCACATTCAGCGTGCCGGATGCCGAAGTGTTAAAAGCTGAAATCCAGCAGGAACTGAAACACATGCAGCATGATTCCAACTTGCTGCTCTATTATTCACTAATGGAATTTCGCCACCAGCTTATGCTTGATTATCTTGAGCCGTTAGAGAAATTAAATATCGAGGACCAGCCAAGCCTGTCTGAATTATCAAGAAACATTGACAGCAACCAGGCGGATCTCAAAGGGCTGCTCGACTACTATGTGAATTTTTTCCGCGGGATGTATGAGTTTGATAAGCGGGAATTTATTTCTGCCATTACATACTATAAACAGGCGGAAAAGAAGCTCTCCTTTGTCGCAGACCATATTGAACGGGCTGAATTCTATTTTAAAATCGCGGAAGCTTATTATTATATGAAGCAAACGTACTTTTCACTGATCAATATAAAAAACGCCTATGAAATTTATGTGGAGCAGGAAACCTATAATGTGAGAATCATTCAATGCCATTTCGTCTACGGGGTTAACCTGATGGATGAAAGGAATTTTGAACAAGCCGCAAGCCATTTTAAATTGGCGCTCGATATGGCCGAAGCAGAACAAAAAGCCCAGCTGGTCGGAAGAGCGTACTACAATCTCGGACTATGCTATTATAATCAAGACATTCTCGACCCTGCTATTGACTACTTTGAAAAAGCGGTCTCCACGTTTGAAAGCAGCCGGATTATCAATTCACTGCCGCAAGCCTATTTTTTAATCACCCTGATTTATTATAAACGGGGAAAACATGATAAAGCTTCGGAATATCACAAGCGGGGCTATGAATATGCTAAAGAAACAGACGATGCAGATTACGCGGTAAAATTCGAATTTTTGAAATCCCTATATCAGGATCAGCCCAATGAAATAGGAATCGAACGATGTTTCCAATACTTAAAAAATAAAAATATGTACGCTGATATAGAGGATTTAGCCCTAGAAGTAGCAAAATATTACTATGAACAGAAATGGTTTAAACTGTCTGCTTCCTACTTTCTAAAAGTTGAAGAGGCAAGAAAACAAATACAAAGGAGTGAAGGTTTGTATGAAATTGAAATCTAAGTTGTTTGTTATTTGTTTAGCCGCGGCTGCGATTTTTACAGCGGCTGGCGTCTCTGCTAACGCGGAAGCACTCGACTTTCATGTGGCGGAAAGAGGAATGACGTAAGAATCAGCCCCTTCTCATTAGTGAGAAGGGGTTTTTTACAGAAACAGCGCCGCAAGACATGTATCTTTCGGCGCTGCTCTTCACCGGAGAATATTTTTCTTAGTATCCCCCGTTATAAAATGCAGTACCCACAATAATCAAGAGGATAAATAACACAACGATCAAAGTAAATGAGTTTCCTCCATAACCTGACATCTTGTGCCACCTCCTTGTGAGATTACATTATCATATGCTGAATGATCACAGAGGATTGGGTATGGACCATATAAAAAACAAAAACGCCGTAAGATTAATTTGTCTTACGGCGCCATACGAGGTAAGTGAAAAAGGTTTAGTAGAAGCCGCCGCCTACATAAGCCGCTCCAACAATAATCAAAAGAATAAACAATACAACGATTAAAGCGAATGAATTATTGTAACCGCCGCCGCCAGTGTATCCTGACATAAGGCTTCACCTCCCTATAATAGATACTATAAGATATGCAGAACAGATCCGTTTGTCAGGGCCATTAGAGGACAAGAGAAAAATGGACACAGCTATGAGCCAGATGGGCATAAAAAAATAGCGGGCGTTTGCGCCCGCTATTTATGTAATTAAGAGATCAGTACGCCCGCGAAAAATTCATGATATAACGCTTGAACGGCTTTTCTTTCTTCGGCTTCTTTTACGCCGAACATCATGCTTACTTCAGATGATCCCTGATTGATCATTTCGATATTCACTTTTGCCTCTGATAATGCCTTGGCCGCTCTTGCCGTTGTGCCGACATTGTGGCGCATCGCTTCTCCAACAACCATAATCAGTGCGAGATGATGCTCGACAATCACTTCGTCGGCGTGTAGCTCCTCTTGAATCTGTTTGATCACGCTGCGTTCAGTGACGGCATCCATTTGACCCTCCCGTAAGATGATGGTCATGTCATCAATTCCCGATGGAACATGCTCATACGTCAAACCATGCTCCTCCAGAATTTGAAGGGCTCTGCGGCCAAATCCGATTTCTCTGTTCATTAAATATTTGCTGATATAAATGCTGCAAAAGCCGGTATCGCTGGCAATGCCGACGACAGGACCGTTTGTGTTATCCCGCTTGCTTGCGACGCGGGTGCCTTGGGCTGACGGGTTGTTCGTATTTTTGATTTGTACGGGAATCCCCGCTCTGAACGCCGGAATGAGCGCTTCATCATGAAAAACTGAAAAGCCCGCATAGGACAGCTCCCGCATCTCTCTGTATGTCAGTTCGCTGATTTCCTTTGGATTCTCAACGAAAGACGGATTGACAGAGTACACAGCGTCCACGTCTGTAAAGTTTTCGTACAAATCAGCTTGAAGTCCGTTGGCGAGAATGGAACCGGTAATATCAGAACCGCTCCGTGAGAATGTGATCACATCGCCATCCTTGCTGAATCCGAAAAAACCGGGAAAAATAATGAGGCTGTCACGTTCCCGAAGACGATAGAGGTTTTGATAGGATTCAGGAAGAACTTGCGCGTTGCCGGGTTCATGTGTCACAAAAAGGCCGGCGTCCTTCGGGTTGACATATTCCGCTTTGACGCCTTTATGGCGGAAATAGGCGGCGATCAGCTTGGCGTTGTTATCCTCCCCGCTGGCTTTGACTGCGTCAAGATACTGCTCGGGATCGTTTTTATCTCCTTCTAAAAGCGTAAACAGATCATCGCGGATTGTTTCGATAATGCTTTGCTCCAGCTGAAGCTCATTGGCGATGAGGGCATACCGTTCCACAACAGCTTCTGCCAGTTCAGGGGCGCTGCCTGATGCCAAATATTGTTCTGCACATGAGATTAAGAGATCAGTCACTTTCGTATCCTCAGCATAGCGTTTTCCCGGAGCTGAAACGACTACAGCTTTCCGTGCCGGGTCTGAGGTTACGATGTCAAACACCTTTTCAAGCTGGGCGCCTGAAGCGAGTGAGCTGCCTCCGAATTTAACGACCTTCATGTTTACATCTCCTAATGTTTAAAATTTTCACACAAATTTAGTATTTATTATCTCTCTTTCAGACCTGTAAATCAAGGGGTAATTTCTTTCTGGAGTGAACATTTGTATTTTCCGTGAGGAATTATGTCAGGTAAACTACCTGTATACATGCGTTTTGAAGATAAATATGGTAAACAACCTAACGATTTGGGATGGAAAATGATTAGAATGATTAGTAAAATTAAATACATGACTAGGTTAATATTTTGAAAGAATATTGACTAACACTAGAAAAATGGTAATATGTAAATGATAATGATAATCAATTACTATATGGCCATATTGTTTTGAGTCCTTGCGGAGTAGGAGATACGTTCTTTTTGCTGTAAGGATGTGAGGAGGCAGCATGAAGCTACGTTACTTATTTATTCTACTTATCATATTAGCAGTCACATCTGTATTTATCGGCGTAGAAGATCTGTCGCCGCTTGATCTCTTTGATTTAAGCAAACAAGAGGCGTCAACGCTGTTTGCAAGCCGTTTGCCGCGATTGATCAGCATCATTATCGCGGGTTTAAGCATGAGCATCTGCGGTTTGATTATGCAGCAGATCAGCAGAAACAAATTCGTGTCACCGACAACTGCGGGCACAGTGGATTGGGCGAGGCTCGGCATTTTGATTTCTTTGCTGCTGTTTACATCCGCCAGTCCTTTAATCAAAATGCTGGTCGCATTTGTCTTTGCCCTTGCAGGAAATTTTCTGTTTATGAAAATCCTTGAAAGAATCAAGTTTAACGACACCATCTTTATTCCGCTTGTCGGTTTAATGCTTGGGAATATCGTCAGTTCAATCGCGACATTTATCGCATATAAATATGACTTGATCCAGAATGTGTCATCATGGCTTCAGGGAGACTTCTCTTTAGTCGTGAAAGGAAGATACGAGCTTCTTTATCTGAGTATTCCGCTCGTCATCATTGCCTATTTGTATGCGGATAAATTTACAGTGGCCGGTATGGGAGAAAGCTTTTCTGTCAACCTCGGCCTGAAGTACAAGCGGGTTGTGAACATCGGGCTCATGATCGTGTCCCTGATCACGTCTCTTGTCATTTTGACTGTCGGTATGCTTCCGTTTCTCGGTTTAATCATCCCGAATATTGTATCGATTTACAGAGGAGACAATCTAAAGAACAGCCTGCCGCACACGGCGCTATTGGGAGCGGTTTTTGTGCTGTTTTGCGATATATTGGGCAGAATCATTATCTTCCCTTATGAAATCTCGATTGGCCTGATGGTCGGAATCATCGGCAGCGGCATTTTCCTGTTTATGCTGTTAAGGAGAAAAGCGTATGCGTAACCAGATGAAAATTGCGTTGCTCGTTGGTTTAGCCATTGTATGTATTGGCTTGTTTTTGTTTTATGACGTAGGCAATTGGGATTACACCCTGCCGAGAAGAATCAAAAAGGTCGCTGCCATTGTGCTGACGGGAGGAGCGATTGCGTTTTCGACGATGATCTTTCAAACGATTACGAACAACCGCATCCTGACGCCGAGCATCTTGGGCCTTGATTCTCTCTACATGCTGATTCAGACCGGCATTATCTTTTTATTCGGTTCTGCAAATATGGTCATCATGAATAAAAACATGAACTTTATCATCTCTGTTCTGCTGATGATACTGTTTTCCCTTGTTCTTTATCAGCTCATGTTTAAGGGAGAGGGGAGAAATATCTTTTTCCTTCTGCTCGTCGGAATCGTGTTTGGCACACTGTTTGGCAGCCTGTCTTCCTTTATGCAGATGCTGATTGATCCGAATGAGTTTCAAGTGGTGCAGGACAAGATGTTTGCCAGCTTTAACAACATCAATACGGATTTGTTATGGCTCGCGTTCATCATCTTCCTGCTGACAGGCGTTTACGTCTGGCGTTTTACGAAGTTTTTTGACGTGCTTTCGCTTGGGCGCGAGCACGCCGTGAATTTGGGCATTGACTACGACAAAGTGGTGAAGCAGATGCTGGTCGTGGTTGCGATCCTTGTTTCTGTTTCAACAGCGCTAGTCGGGCCGATTATGTTTTTAGGCCTTCTTGTCGTCAACCTGGCGAGAGAATTCCTGAATACATATAAGCATTCATACTTAATCGCAGGCT
Organism: Bacillus sp. 11C; assembly: GCF_055486375.1. Taxonomy (NCBI): domain Bacteria; kingdom Bacillati; phylum Bacillota; class Bacilli; order Caryophanales; family Bacillaceae; genus Bacillus; species Bacillus sp. 11C. The sequence goes on along the minus strand of NZ_JBUPVZ010000002.1, from coordinate 173,394 downwards.
CCGTCTTCATCAGCATCATTGCGCTGGTGGGAGGACAGTTTGTAGTTGAGAAAGTGTTTACCTTTTCAACGACGCTGAGCGTCATTATCAATTTTGCCGGCGGGATTTATTTTATCTACTTGCTGTTAAAGGAGAATAAATCATGGTAGAGGTCAAAAATGTAAGCAAACAGTATGGCGGGAAAGTGGTCCTTGAAGAGACGTCAGTCACGATTCAAAAGGGCAAAATTACCTCGTTTATCGGTCCAAACGGCGCCGGCAAAAGCACGCTGCTGTCTATAATGAGCCGCCTGATCAAAAAAGATTCCGGCGAGATTTTCATAGACGGCCAAGAGATTGGATCATGCGACAGCAAAGAGCTTGCTAAAAAAATGAGCATTTTGAAGCAGGCGAACCAAATCAATATCAGGCTCACCATCAAAGATCTCGTCAGCTTCGGCAGATTTCCTTACTCACAAGGCCGGCTGACAGAGGAAGACTGGGGCCATATCAACCAGGCGCTCGGCTATATGAAACTGGAAGACATTCAGGACAAATACCTGGATCAGCTGAGCGGCGGACAGTGCCAAAGGGCATTTATCGCAATGGTCATTGCCCAGGACACCGATTATATTTTTCTGGATGAGCCGCTGAACAATCTGGATATGAAACATTCAGTTGAAATTATGAAACTGCTGAAACGGCTGGTGGAGGAGCTTGGAAAAACAATCGTGATCGTTATTCATGATATCAACTTCGCATCTGTCTACTCCGATCATATCGTGGCCTTGAAAAACGGCCGAATCGTAAAAGAGGGGCCGCCCGAGGAGATTATTGAAACCTCTGTGCTTGAAGAAATCTACGATATGACCATCCCGATTCAGACGATTGATCATCAAAGAATAGGTGTTTATTTTTCTTAATATATAGAAGAGGTGAAGAGCATGAAAAAGTTTGCATTATTATTCATCGCTTTGGTGACGGCAGTTGTCATTTCTGCATGCGGAAACCAAAGCGCAAGCAGCAGCAAAGGTTCTGATTTAAAGAATGAACAAATTACAGTGAAACACATGCTGGACAAAGACGGCACAAAAGTGCCAAAAAACCCTAAAAAAGTAGTCGTGTTTGATTTTGGAAGCTTAGATACGCTAGATAAACTCGGCCTTGATGATAAAGTGGCGGGCCTGCCGAAACAAGCCCTTCCTAAATATCTATCCCAATTCAAAGATGACAAATATGCGGATGTCGGAAGCTTAAAAGAGCCAGACTTTGAAAAAGTGGCTGAAATAGACCCTGATCTGATCATTATTTCAGGAAGACAATCTGAGTCTTACAAAGAATTCTCTGAAATCGCGCCGACGATTTACCTTGGCGTGGACACAGCGAAGTACATGGAGTCATTTAAGTCAGACGCAGAAACAATCGGCAAGATCTTTGATAAAGAAGATGAAGTGAAAGACGAACTCGCAACAATTGATAACTCAATTGCGGATCTTAAGAAAACAGCTGAAAAGCTGAACAAAAACGGTCTCGTCATCATGGCGAACGACGGCAAAATCAGCGCCTTTGGTTCTAAATCAAGATACGGCCTGATCCATGACGTATTCGGCGTGACACCGGCTGATAAAAACATCAAAGCCTCTACTCATGGACAAAGTGTTTCTTACGAGTACATTTCAAAAACAAACCCGGATTACCTGTTTGTCATTGACCGCGGTACAGCAATCGGAGAAACATCATCTACAAAACAAGTCGTTGAAAACGATTATGTGAAAAACGTAAACGCAGTAAAAAATGATCATGTCGTTTACCTTGATTCTGCTACTTGGTACTTATCTGGAGGCGGACTTGAGTCTATGACGAAAATGATTAAAGAAGTAAAAGACGGTTTAGAGAAGTAAACAAAAGGGCCTCCGCTTAAAAGCGGGGCCCTTTTTATGTGATCAGCGTGCCGCCTGCTGTTCGGCAGGGCGCTGAGGTTTCTTTAATGTAAATGAGAGAAGGAAGCCGGCAAGTGCGATGCAGGCTGCCACGAGAAATGCGGCGTTCATGCCGTGCAGGGCGGCGTGTTTCACATTTTCCGTACCTGCTTGTGCCGCCTGGTTGCTCATGACGGATACCAATAGAGCGGTTCCGATCGAGCCGCCCACTTGGCGAATCGTGTTGTTCATCGCTGTTCCATGCGGGATCAGATGGCGCGGCAGTGCGTTGATTCCGGCTGTCGTCACCGGCATCATGATCATGGCGGTACCTAAAAGACGAACAGTGTATAAAACGACAATCCAAGCGAGTGACGTATGGTCGGTCAGCTGCATAAACGGCAGCGATGTCAGGAAGATGATGCAGAAACCGGCGATTGCCAGCCCTCTTCCGCCGACACGGTCAAAGATTCTGCCGATGATCGGTGACATGAAGCCCATCACAATGGCTCCCGGAAGAAGCATGAGTCCTGTATCAAAAGCTGTGACGTCTCTGACGTTTTGTGTATAAAGCGGCAGGATGGTTTCCGTACCGATCAATAGTGCGAAGACAAGCGTTCCAAGCAGTGTTGTTAAGCTGAAAACGCCAAACGTAAAGACGCGGAATTCCAGCATCGGTTTTTCAAGTTTCATTTGTCTAGTAATAAATAAAATAAGTGCGACAGCACCCACCAGCAGTGAAATCAAGACGGTTGAACTGGTCCAGCCATAAGATCCAACGCTTGAGAAGCCGTACAGAAGCCCGCCGAATCCAAATGTCGAAAGGATCACTGATAAAATATCAATCTGTGTTTTTCTTAAAGTCGTCACGTTCTTCATCAGGATGCTGGCAAGAATTAAATCAATCACAGCAAACGGAAGAATGATATAGAACAGAGATCTCCAAGAGAAAGCTTCGACTGCCCATCCGGAAAGAGTCGGCCCGATTGCAGGCGCGAACGAGATGACCAATCCGACCATACCCATAGCCTGGCCACGTTTTTCAATCGGAAAGATCGTCAGGAATACGGTCTGCATGAGCGGCATCATTATACCGGCACCTGCTGCTTGAATGATACGCGCTGTCAGCAGAACCGGGAAGTTCGGCGCGAACGCTCCGACGACTGTTCCGGCAGTGAAAATGCTCATTGCTATGATGAGCAGCGTCCTGCTCGTGAATTTTTCAATTAAAAACGCCGTAATTGGAATTAAAATCCCATTGGTTAACATAAATGAAGTTGTCAGCCATTGCGCTTGGTTGGCATCTACATTGAAATCCCTCATAATATGGGGAAGCGCGGTAATTAACAGCGTCTGATTTAAAATCGCGACAAACGCCCCGGCTAATAAAATGCCGACAATGATAGAACGATTAAAAGGTTTTGGTGCAATACTTTTATCCAATACATATCCCTTCTTTTCTCTAAGTAATTAACAGTGTTTTCAACATCGAAACGGGCTGTGTTAAAACACCGGTTTGTTCCAGATAGCCAATCAGTGATTTGAGCAAAAAAGCGCGGGGTTCTTTCTTCTTCGCTTCTTCCTCCAGCATAGCGGCTGCGGATGTCAGTTCATCTACGTCAAAGTCCGCGGCGGGCAGGGAAGAGATGCCTTGGTGTAATTCCTTCAGGCTTTCCGACAACAGGGCTGATTTATCCTTTGGCTTGTAGGAGGATGCTGAATGAATATAAAGCTCGATGGCTTCAGGAGGAAGGAGAGACTGCCGGGTTTCCTTGTTTTTGACAAGCTGATTGAGGGTGCTGATGATAAACGCTGCGATCGGGTCAAGCTCAAGCGGTTTTTCCTCTATTTTGATCAGCATGACAAACTCGCGCATCATGCCGTGAAGAATGATGACTAAATCCCACACAAATGGGAGAATGGTTTCTCCATACGCCTGGATCAGCGAATCGCGGTGCCAGCAAATAATCGTTGATCTTGTCTGATGGATATGCTGTTTGACTCGGTTATTATGCAGCTTAGGGTTCCCGTAGGTCAGCATATTGAAAAACTGCTGGTTCCGCCTGAAGCCTTCCAGTTCCATTTTGACCTTTTGCATCAAACGCTCCTCCGGTGTCAGCGAGGTATTTTCCTGAAGTCTTGAGGCCGCGGCCACCATTTGCTTCTGGTTAAATGACAGCAGCTCTAAAAGCAGATCTTCCTTAGACTGAAACAGCTTATATATCGAAGCTTTTGACATCTTACATTCTTCTGCGATCGCCTGCATAGAAACCGACGTAAAATCCTTTTCTGAAAAAAGCTTTCTCGCAGTTAACAAGATATCTGTTTTTTTATCAAGCATCTCATGGCTTCCTTCTTTCTTGAACATTAGAAAACCCATTGGTTCACAGAAAACCAATGAGTAACAATGAAAAAATTTTACCAAATAAACTAAATAGAAGTCAATGGATTTTAACCGGACAATCGAAAGGCCCGCCGGAAAATCCGACAGGCCGGGTGAGGCTTATTTTTCAACTTTAAATCCTTGTTTCTCAAGCATTTCACGGATATGCGGATAGTATAGGCGCTCATAATAGGAAGCGATGCCCTGTGACCAGTTTCTTGTTTCTTTTCCTTTTGTCCGCTCATTCATGTACTCAGACATCGTCTCATCATATGCCTGTATGTGGGACGTCAGCTCATCTTGATTCAAATAGGTTTCCTGATGATTGACTGCTTCCTGCGGAAGACGCGGTTTCTTCGCTGAACGGTCAGCTGGATGCCCGATGACAAGGCCGGAAACAGGGAACACGTATTTCGGAAGCTCAAGCAGTTCGATCAACTCTTGAGGGTTTCCGCGAACCGCGCCAATCGGAACCGTGCCCAGTCCGAGGGATTCGGCCGCTGCTGTCGCTGTGCCGAGGGCGATACCAGCGTCTACAGCGCCAACAAGAACGGACTCCAATCCGTTTGTGATTTCCATATTGAAATCATGCAGATCTTCAAGCGCGATTTTGGCCCGGTTGAAGTCTGCGCAGAATAGCAAGAAAACAGGAGCCTGATCAATCCAAGGCTGACCGCCAGCCAGCTCGGAGATTTTCTTTTTGCGCTCTTTATCCTGCACTGTGATCACAGTCACTTGCTGCCCGTTGATAGAAGTGGGGGCTGCTTGCACCGCTTGAATGATGTGGTCCAATTGTTCCTGTGCTACAGGTTGATCCGTATAGCTGCGAATCGAGCGGTGGTCTGTTAATGATTTGATGACTTCATTCATATGGGACACCCTTTCCTTACTCGCTAAGCTCTGTGCGGACAACGTCAAGAGGAGCGCTCAGCAGTTCTTTTGCTTTTGCGACAAACCCTTGGAAATGCGCAGTTTCATTGTGTGATTTCATCGCCGCTTCATCTTTCCATTGCTCAAGCATCACAAATGTATTGTCTTCGCCTACTTTTTCAAATAGGTCGTATTGCGCGTTGCCTTCCTCAGCTCTTGAGTGCTGAACAAGCGATTGTGCCTCGCTCAGAAATTCCTCGCGTTTTTCTGGTTTTACTTTGATGTAAGCTTGTAATACGATCATGTCAATCTCCTCCATCGTTATGCTGATTTTATTGTTCGAATTTAATCGAACTAACTGTATCATGTATTCAAAATGAGGTAAAGGAAAAACCCTCAAATAGTAAAGTTGTCATTCTAATTGTTGTGTGATACATTTGTGTCATGAACATTCCAAACCATCCAGAAACAGAAACGTTGCAGCTGACAAAGGTTCTTCACGCACTAAGTGATCCGCTTCGTTTAGAGCTGGTAAAGCAATTAGCTGAAGCGAAAGAAAAAACATGCGGCACCTGTGCGGATGTACAGGTTGCCAAATCGACCTTGTCGCATCATTTTAAAGTACTGAGAGAATCAGGCATCGCTCAAGTTCGGATAGAAGGAAAGCGCCGGTATTATTCGCTTCGCGCTGAAGACCTTGAAAAGGCGTTTCCCGGCCTGCTTGAAGCCATACTGAATGTGGACCAGGATCGCTGGTGAATCAATCCCCTGTACCGGGGATTTTTTTATGTCCGTAAACAGCACGGAAAAGCCTCTCGACACCCTCCTGAATGTCTTCTTCCTTCAGCCGCGCGAAGCCGATAATGAGAGCGGGCCGGCCTGTTTGCCGCTTGTTTTTTTCCTCCAAGTCAAATCGGCTCATTCCGAAGATTTCGAGCTGCTGGCCGGCTGCGTGTGCCAGAATGTCTTGTTCGGAGCGGCTTGTATGAAATTCGGTGACGAAATGCAGTCCCGCATTTGCCCCTTTTACGGAAATCTCTCCTCTGAACTTTGTTTCTAAAGCGGTGATCAGGCGCTCTCTCTTTTCTTTATAATGCTGCTTCATTTTTTTAATATGCTTCTGATATTCTCCGGATTCGATAAATTCTTGCAGGGCGAGCTGCGTAAGCGATGAGCATGTCTGCAAATCATAGCCCCGCTGTTTGTATGTCCGCAATAGCTCCGGTGGCAAAACCATATAGCTGATCCGCAAGCCTGGGAGAAGGGACTTTGAAAAGGTGCCCATATAGATGACATGTTGAAAACGATCGAGGCTTTGCAGCGCCGGAATACTATCGACATCATATGTAAATTCACTATCATAATCGTCTTCAATAATAAAACGGTACGGCTTTTCGGCTGCCCAGTTCAGCAGCTGAATTCTTCTGGATACAGGCATAATTGTACCGGTTGGGAATTGATGAGACGGAGTCATTACCAGCACATCAGGCTGCTGTCTGCTGATTTCAGCAATCGACATGCCTTTGTCATCAAGCATAATGGTCTTCACCTGTTTTCCCGCATGCTTTAAAAGCTGGTACATGCGCCTGTAACCGGGCTCCTCCATGGCATACACCGCTTTCTTGGGCAAAAGCTCAGTCAATAGCTGCATGAGCATCTGTGTTCCTGCCCCTATAACGATTTGTTCCGGCTGGCATTTTACACCCCGCGTCAAAGAAATGAGCCTGGTAACGGCCGCTCTCACTTCATATATCCCTTGCGGATGCGACATATCACCGAGCGTGCGGTATGAGCGGGAGGCCGCTTTTTGCTCGCAGCGAAACCAGCTTTTGATCGGAAAATGGTCTGTATCGGCACTCATGTGTGAAAACGAGATCCAATCGCTCTGATCTTGGTGAACCTCTTTCAGATCATCCGGCAGTGCAAACCGAGGGTGCTCCTCGGCTGAAAACATGTCCAGCTTCTCCACGAAAAAACCCTTTCGCTCAATGGCGTATAAATATCCCTCAGCCAGCAGCTGCTGATAGGCTGCATTCACTGAGTTGACGCTGACCTTCAGCTTCTCTGCCAGCTCCCGTTTGGAGGGAACCTTCGAGTGGGGCAGCAGATTGCGGCTGAGGATCTCTTTTTTCAGCTTTTGATAAATTTGCTGATAGATATAATCGGCTTGTTCTGAGCGATCAAGTGTAATTGTGATATCCATTTGCGGTGTCTCCTTCTGATACCATCAAAAAGTTATAATTGGTACTTTTCATCATACCAAAAAGTAGTCAGAATGATAAGAAAATAGCGACAGGGGGACATTCACATGAGTGAAACAACAGCAAGCATCACGACTGCCCAGTGGCAGGAAAAACGGGATCAATTCGTATCAAAAGGTGTGAGCAACGGCAACCGCAGTCTGGCGGCCAAAGGAGAAGGGGCTGAGCTGTACGATTTGGACGGCCGGAGGTTTATTGATTTTGCAGGCGCCATCGGAACGGTAAACGTCGGACACTCACATCCGAAGGTGGTTGAGGCTGTAAAGCGGCAGGCGGAGGAGCTCATTCACCCGGGGTTCAATGTCATGATGTACCCGTCTTATATCGAATTAGCCGAAAAACTGTGCGGCATTGCACCGGGCAGCTATGAGAAAAAAGCGATCTTTCTGAACTCGGGGGCGGAAGCGGTTGAAAACGCTGTGAAAATCGCCAGAAAATATACAAAGCGCCAAGGGGTTGTTTCGTTTACACGAGGGTTTCACGGGCGGACGAATATGACGATGAGCATGACGAGTAAGGTAAAACCTTATAAATTCGGATTCGGACCTTTTGCTTCAGAGGTTTATCAAGCACCGTTCCCCTATTATTATCAAAAGCCGGCGGGCATGAGTGATGAAAGCTATGACGACATGATCATCCAAGCGTTTAATGATTTCTTTATCGCTTCCGTCGCGCCGGAAACGGTGGCGTGTGTCGTGATGGAGCCGGTGCAGGGAGAAGGCGGCTTCATTATCCCATCGAAAAGGTTTGTGCAGCACGTTGCGTCATTTTGCAAAGAACACGGCATTGTCTTTGTCGCTGATGAAATTCAAACGGGTTTTGCTAGAACTGGTGCTTATTTCGCGATTGAGCATTTTGATGTAGTGCCTGACCTGATCACGGTTTCTAAATCACTTGCGGCGGGCTTGCCGTTAAGCGGTGTGATCGGCCGTGCGGAACTGCTTGATGCGGCGGGGCCCGGGGAGCTGGGCGGCACGTATGCAGGCAGCCCGCTCGGGTGCGCTGCGGCTTTGGCTGTGTTGGATATCATTGAAGAAGAAGGATTGAATGACCGTTCTGAAGAAATTGGAAAAATCATTGAAGAGAAGGCGTATGAGTGGAAACAAGAATTCCCGTTCATCGGTGACATCCGCAGACTCGGGGCAATGGCGGCCATCGAAATCGTCAAGGACCCCGACACGCGAGAGCCTGATAAGGCGAAAGCGGCAGCGATTGCGGCGTATGCGAATCAAAACGGATTGCTTTTGCTGACAGCGGGAATCAACGGCAATATCATTCGCTTTCTGACGCCGCTCGTCATCTCAGACAGCCTTCTGAATGAAGGGTTCAGCATCTTGGAGGCGGGCCTGCGAGCGTAATCATTGGAAAGAAAACGGCGGGGTCTGCTATCATTTTAAGTAATCATAAAACAGAAAGGAATGTTCAATATGCCAGATCAATTAACGGTCTACAACCCGGCTACGGGCGAGGAGATCAAAACGATTCCTCAGCAATCAGCCAAAGAAGTAGAAGAAGCCATTGAACGTTCACATCAGGCGTTTAAAACGTGGTCTAAAACATCAGCGAATGAAAGAGCGTCTCTCTTGAAAAAATGGTATGAGCTGATTGTTGAACATAAAGAAGAACTTGCAGATTTAATTACAAAGGAAAACGGAAAACCGTATCAGGAAGCGGTCGGTGAGGTACTATACGGCGCAGGCTATATCGAATGGTTCGCAGAGGAAGCGAAGCGTGTGTACGGAAGAACGGTCCCTGCTCCGACAACCGGCAAACGAATTGTCGTCACACGCCAGCCAGTCGGCCCTGTTGCTGCCATCACGCCTTGGAATTTCCCGAATGCGATGATTACCCGCAAAGCGGCGCCTGCTCTTGCTGCCGGCTGCACGTTTATTATCAAGCCGGCACCGGACACACCGCTGTCTGCCTATGAGCTTGCGCGCCTCGCATATGAGGCGGGCATTCCGAAGGACGTCCTTCAGGTTGTGATCGGCGACGGCGAAGAGATCGGAAATGTCTTCACAAGCAGTCCGAAAATCCGCAAAATCACCTTCACAGGATCAACGCCGGTAGGGAAAATCCTCATGAAAAACAGTGCGGACACCGTGAAACATGTCTCTATGGAGCTCGGCGGCCATGCCCCGCTGATTGTGGATGAAGATGCAAATATGGACCTTGCCGTTGAACAGGCGATGGCGTCTAAATACAGAAACGCCGGACAGACTTGTGTTTGTGCAAACCGTCTCATCGTTCACGAGTCGATTAAAGACGAATTTGCCGCGAAACTAAGCGAGCAAGTGTCTAAGCTCAAAGTCGGAAATGGGCTTGAAGATGGCGTCAATGTCGGCCCGATTATCAATAAAAGAGGTTTCGAAAAAATCGTCAGCCAAATCGATGATGCCGTTGAAAAAGGCGCGAAGGTTCTTGCAGGGGGCACGTATGACCGAAACGATGACAAAGGCTGCTACTTTGTCAATCCGACAGTGCTCGCCGATGTCGATACGTCCATGAATATCATGCACGAGGAAACTTTCGGCCCGGTTGCACCGATCATCACGTTTTCTGATATTGATGAAGCGATTCAGCTTGCCAACGATACGCCGTACGGCTTGGCTGCTTACTTCTTCACAGAAAACTACCGCCGCGGCATCTATATTTCCGAGAATCTTGAGTACGGCATTATTGGCTGGAATGACGGCGGACCGTCAGCGGTTCAAGCGCCATTCGGCGGAATGAAAGAAAGCGGTGTCGGCCGCGAAGGCGGTTCGGAAGGCATTGAGCCGTACCTTGAAACGAAATATATGTCCATTGGTTTGTAAAAGAATGCAAGCTCCTAAAGAGCTGCCGGATCTTCCGGCAGCTCTTTTTGTGTTTCCGGCGAATAAACCCAACCATTCCAGCCAAAATAACAGCAAATACATTTTGAAAGAAGGTTCCCCAACAATGGATTTATTATTGGCTCTTCTCCCGGCTTTGTTTTGGGGGAGCATTGTTCTCTTCAATGTGAAATTAGGCGGCGGGCCGTACAGCCAGACACTCGGAACGACGATCGGGGCGCTCATTGTGTCTATCGTGATTTATTTTTTTGTTCAGCCCGCTCTGTCATTGCGCATTTTTATTGTCGGCATCGTATCCGGCTTATTTTGGTCCCTTGGACAGAGCAACCAGCTGAAAAGCATTGAATTGATGGGTGTGTCCAAAACAATGCCGATTTCCACTGGAATGCAGCTCGTTTCAACCTCACTGTTCGGTGTGATTGTGTTTCGTGAATGGTCTACACCGATTGCGATTACGCTTGGCATTCTCGCTCTGATCTTTATCATCGTGGGAATCATTCTCGCATCATTGGAAGATAAGAAAGACAAGAAAGAGGGTGAGCCAAGCAACTTTAAAAAAGGCATATTGATTCTTCTTGTCTCGACGTTCGGTTATTTGGTGTATGTCGTCGTTGCCAGATTGTTTAATGTGTCTGGCTGGTCGGCTCTTTTGCCGCAGGCGATCGGGATGGTAATCGGGGGACTTGCTTTAACCTATAAACACAAACCCTTTAACAAATATGCAATCAGAAATATCCTCCCCGGCTTAATCTGGGCAGGAGGAAATATGTTTTTGTTTATTTCTCAGCCGAAGGTCGGCGTCGCGACAAGCTTTTCCCTCTCACAAATGGGAATTGTCATTTCTACGCTTGGCGGCATATTCATCCTGCGTGAAAAGAAATCAAAACGCCAGCTTATTGGGATTGGGATTGGGATTGCGCTGATTATCGCGGCAGCCATATTTTTAGGAATCGCCAAAACAAATTCATAACAATTGGAGGAGGATATATATGTATCCGGATTTAAAAGGAAAAGTCGTCGCCATTACAGGAGCCGCATCAGGCCTTGGGAAAGCCATGGCCATTCGCTTCGGCAAGGAGCAGGCGAAAGTGGTGATCAACTACTTTAGCGAAAAACAGAATCCGAACGAGGTCAAAGAAGCCGTCGTCAAGGCGGGCGGTGAAGCCGTTATCGTCCAAGGAGATGTTACGAAAGAGGAAGATGTAAAAAACATTGTACAAACTGCGATTAAAGAGTTCGGCACACTCGATATTATGATAAATAATGCCGGACTTGAAAATCCTGTGGCGTCTCACGAAATGCCGCTGAAGGATTGGGATAAAGTCATCAGCACGAACTTAACGGGCGCTTTTTTAGGAAGCCGGGAAGCGATTAAATATTTCGTAGATAACGATATCAAGGGAAATGTCATCAACATGTCCAGTGTGCATGAAGTGATTCCGTGGCCGTTATTTGTCCACTATGCGGCTAGTAAAGGCGGGATTAAACTGATGACGGAAACATTAGCGCTGGAGTACGCGCCGAAGGGCATTCGCGTCAATAATATTGGGCCAGGCGCGATCAACACGCCAATCAATGCTGAAAAATTCGCTGACCCTAAACAGAAAGCAGATGTTGAAAGCATGATTCCGATGGGATATATCGGCGAACCGGAGGAAATCGCAGCAGTAGCGGTATGGCTTGCTTCGAAGGAAGCCAGCTACGTCACAGGCATCACGTTATTCGCGGACGGCGGTATGACACAATACCCTTCCTTCCAGGCAGGACGCGGATAAATCAAAAAAAGCGACCCAGATATGTCTTCTGGATCGCTTTTTTCATTATGCGCGCTTTTTCTTTACAAGCGCTGCTACAGACAAAATAATGGCTGCGGCAGACAGCACAATCGCTGTGATGTCGAGAGCTGAAGAGCCTGTGTCTTCGGAATCGTCTTCCGTTTTCGTGGCGCCGTGCTCATCTGTCACTTGTTTTGCAGCAGTGATGTTTGTAATGGAATGAGGCGTATCCGCATCCTCGTCACCTGTCCATTCGACAATGCTGCCGTCCTTGTAATATTGGTATGCGTCCCAAGCGGCTTCCTCCGCTTTGTCAGGGTTTTTGGCAACAAAGGTAAACCGCTGGAACTGTCCTTCCTGAATGCCGCCGTCAGTCGCCTCCCATGTGACGGAAACTGATTGATCATCGTGTTTCTGGGTGGATATCTTCCAGCCCGGAATAGGCTCGTACTGCTGGAATTCAACATCCTTCGGCATTTTGAGGACAACCTTTGTTGTCGGCAGATTTTTCTCAGAAGGAACTTTCATCGTATAGGTTTCCCATGAGCCTGCAGCGGATTCAGCAGGCTTTACAGTAACGTGTGCGCTGGCAGGGGCCGTAAAGAATAAAAGAGAGCCGACAATAGCTGGACATAGTGTACATGCGATTTTTTTTAACAATGTAAAACACTCCTTTAATTGGTTTTTGTAAACATCATATTGATTTCGTTAAAGTCACCGGTCAAACCGTGGACTTTGATCTTCCAGTTTCCTTTTTCGTTAATGGACAGGTTTTCATCCTGGAAGACGCCTTTTGCTTTCTCTTTTAATTGGAAGGCGTTTTTGTTTTCGCTGCCTGACAGACCTGTTTTATAAACGGTTAACGTGATTTGCTGGATGTTTTTCACCGGGTCGCCGTTATGGTCGGTGACTCGCAGCTCAAATACATTTTTGCCGGGCTGGTTCGGGCTGATGCTGAGAGAAACGCTTTGCCCATTCTCAATCGCTTTGGTTTGGTAGAACGGTTCCGGCACCGGCTCAGGCGGGCTCGGCAGGCTGGTAAACACGGCAGCTGTGATCAATACAGCGATGCCGATTGCCCATTCCGCTTTCACCGTCCGGCTGATTCCTCCGCGGCGCTGCTTTCTGGTGAGCAGAAAATGAAGCGCGCCTAAGACCAGCATCAAAACAAACAATCCGCTTTTTACTAAAAGAGCTTGCCCGTACGCTGTGTGGAACAGTGAATCCATCGAACGAATGATGAAAAATCCATTAAGCAAACCTGAAAACAAAATGACGCCGACTGCAGTAAGCGCCCACGGTGAGAAGCGGCTTACCGTTTCCCATGCGAGCGTTTTGTCAGGCTGCTTCCATTCGTTTGCGAGCAGCAAAACGAGTGCCGCTATTCCGCCGACCCAGATGGAAGCGGATGATAAATGAAGGAAATCCATCAAAATGCCGACCGCTTTTTCTTCAACGACAGCAGCATGGCCGGTAAACGCTTTGGCAAGCAGGAGACCGAAAAAGAAAATGAGCGGCGCTGTCCAATAGCCAAAGGACGAATAGCGGTTTTTTCGTATTACAGGGATCACAGACAGTGCTAGCAGCACGAACAGCGTGGCCTGTATGATCCAAATGGTGCCGCCTGCTGTCTCAAACAGTGTCTCTCTGATATAGATCGGCTGGAAGGCGCTGCCCCAGCCGCCCGCGTTTGCTTTTGTCTGAATCGGAAGCTGAAGCAAAAGCGCCAGGCCCAATGCGGTAATCGAGACGATCAAGATGCGTCTCGTCCGTTTGGCGAGTTGTTCTGAATCCCCTTTATACCAGAAGAGATGGAAGAAAACCGTCCCGATAAACAAAGATAAGGCTGTATACAGCATCGCTCGGTCTGCTGCTGTTTCGGGGTTCAGCGGTGAACCGGCTGCTTTTTGGCTGCTGAATCCGCCTTCCGCTTTCCCGATACTGAACGGTATGACGCCGGAGACCGGATGCCCGTCCGCGGACACGGCATTCCATTCCGCTCTGTACACATCATGCGGCAGATTCTTTTTCAGCTTCACTGTCATGATGTGATTGTTATCTTTTTTGATTTCAGTCTTGCCGTTATCCACCCGTTCGCCGTTTGAATTATAGACTTTAATGTAATGAAACCCTTCTTCTACCGGTTCATTAAATTCGATTTCTGCATGTGCAGGGGCGCTTTTTAATTCGCTGTTTTCACTAGGTGAAGATTTGACGATATAGGCGTGAGCAAAGCTTGTTTTCGGCAGGAAAACAAGAAAAAGCAGAAAGAAGATCCACCATCTGTTTCGCTTCATCACTCAGACACCACCTTCCGCTGTATATGTTGTGTTTATTTCTTGGTGCAGGTGCAGCGCTTTTTTCTATCCTGAAGCATATCTTCCAGCGCCTGATCGAAGGTGCTGACGGCTCCGCCGAATCCTTTTTGAAACCGTTCGGCATGATCGAGTGTCGCAAACGGAATCGCCTGCGGCTGGCAGCAGTGCAGGTTTAATTCAGCATTTACCACAAAATAAGCCGAACCGGCACTGACGGTTGTGTGTAACAGAAAATCTCGGCAAATCAAGTGTGAAATCTCTTCCGTTTTATCTGCGTAACGCAAAAACGCACAATGTGCGCAGCACAGCTGTTCAATGTCTTGGTTTACCGTAATCAGCTGAACCGAATGGACCTGATTGACCGGTTTTAGGCAATAGCTGCACATATGATCCGCTTGAGGTGTTAGGGCTGGGAGCGTGATGCCGCCGGCCGTTTTGATGACCTGATTTGACTGTACGAGCTGATTGACATCTCTGTATACCGTCATTTCCGAAACGCCGAACCGTGCGCTGATATCAGTAATTTTGAGCGCGCCTTCTTCTTTCAGCCACTTCAGTATGTGTTGCTGTCTATTAATCGGAAGCATTCATACATCCCCTCCATTAAGATCTATTTAAGCGTAGAGGATTTTAGAGACAGAGACAAGTAAGCTGATGATAAAAAATGTGAAAATGTGTTGAACAGCAACAAAACGAAACAGAAGGGACTCTGGTATAATAGACATATGGAATGGAAAGTGAGGAATACCCTATGAAAGAAACTCTATGCCCCAATTGCGGCAAACCTTTGACAGGCGACATGGTCAGATCATCCAATGTGCCTTGCCAATTTCGCTGCGGACACTGCCGGGAACGGCTTTACGAATATAAAGTATCAGCTCCGATGATGCTGGTGTCACTAGCGGTCATCGTGCTGCTCATTTATCTGTTGCTGCTCCTCCGCAATGCGGCAGGGTCAATGCTGCCGGCGGTACAGCACGTCCCGATGGCTGTTTTTGCGCTTGTGTGCGCGTATCCTGTTTTTATTGTAAGTGAACGGATGATCGCAAAGTACGTGATCCAAAACGGCAACATTATTTATAGAGGTAAGAGAAAAGGCTCCTGATACCAGGAGCCTTTTCAATTTTAAAAAAATGTCACACCCATGTGCCAAAGTCCTCTTTACTTTCGATTGTATAGGGACTGTAAGCGTTTTAACATAGAGTCAAAGGGAAGCAAAATTCTCTGAATCTATTTTTATAGCTTACAGCGACAACAAGGAGGGTTTATATATGCAGCAAGAACAGCAAGGCGGCATGAAAGTGAAAGTGCAGCGCTTCGGCAGTTATTTGAGCGGAATGATTATGCCGAATATCGGCGCGTTTATCGCGTGGGGCATCATTACCGCGCTGTTTATACCGGCGGGATGGGTTCCGAATGAACAGCTGAATACACTTGTCAGCCCGATGATCACATATTTACTGCCGCTTTTGATAGCGTATACAGGCGGAAAAATGATTTACGACCACCGCGGCGGAGTCGTCGGGGCGACAGCGGCAATCGGGGTGATTGTCGGGTCGGATATTCCAATGTTTTTAGGTGCAATGATCATGGGGCCGCTTGGCGGATACCTCATTAAACAGACTGATAAATTGTTCAAGGATAAAGTCAAACAAGGCTTTGAAATGCTGATCAACAACTTTACGGCGGGGATTGTCGGCGCGGCTTTAACGATTCTCGCGTTTTACGCCATCGGTCCGGTTGTCCTGACGTTAAATAAATTGCTGGCGGCAGGTGTGGAAGTCATTGTACACGCTAATTTACTGCCTGTAGCCAGCGTTTTTGTGGAACCGGCGAAAGTGTTGTTCCTCAACAACGCCATTAACCATGGAATCTTAAGTCCAATCGGAATCGAGCAAGCAGCCCAAACGGGAAAATCGATTCTGTTTTTAGTAGAAGCAAACCCTGGGCCAGGGCTCGGCATTTTGCTGGCGTACATGTTCTTTGGAAAAGGTTCTTCAAAATCAACGGCTCCCGGAGCGGCGATCATTCATTTCTTCGGCGGGATTCACGAGATTTACTTCCCATACATTTTGATGAAACCGGCCCTGATTCTGGCGGCCATTGCCGGCGGAGCAAGCGGACTGTTAACATTCACGATCTTTAATGCAGGACTTGTCGCAGCAGCGTCACCGGGCAGCATTATCGCATTGACGGCGATGACGCCAAGAGGCGGCTACTTCGGCGTATTGGCGGGTGTATTGGTCGCAGCAGCTGTTTCGTTCATCGTCTCAGCGGTGATCCTGAAATCTTCAAAAGCAAGCGAAGAAGACCTCGCTGCCGCAACAGAAAAAATGCAGTCCATGAAGGGGAAGAAAAGCCAAGCAGCCTCTGTTTTAGAAGCGGAGCAAACGAAAGCTGAGGAAGCGTCTGAGCTGTCTTCTGAAAGCGTAAACAAAATCATCTTCGCGTGTGATGCGGGAATGGGCTCAAGCGCGATGGGAGCATCGATTTTAAGAAACAAAGTGAAAAAAGCGGAGCTTGATATCAGTGTGGCCAACACGGCCATTAACAATCTGCCAAGCGATGCGGACATTGTCATCACCCACAAAGATTTAACAGATCGCGCGAAAGCGAAGCTGCCGAACGCGACACACATATCAGTGGATAACTTCTTAAACAGTCCGAAATATGACGAGCTTCTTGAAAAGCTTAAAAAGTAATCTCATAGAAAGAGAGTGATACCCATGCAAGTACTCGCAAAGGAAAATATTAAACTCAATCAAACGGCATCATCAAAGGAAGAAGCCATCAAAATGGCAGGCCAGACGCTAATTGACAACGGCTATGTGACAGAAGATTACATTGGCAAAATGTTTGAACGTGAAGAAACATCATCTACTTTTATGGGCAATTTCATAGCCATACCACACGGCACAGAAGAGGCGAAAAGCGAGGTGCTTCACTCTGGAATCTCAATCATACAGATTCCAGACGGTGTCGAGTACGGCGCAGGCAACACGGCAAAAGTGGTATTCGGCATTGCGGGCAAAAATAATGAACATTTAGACATGTTGTCTAACATCGCCATCATTTGCTCAGAAGAAGAAAACATTGAACGCCTGATCTCTGCTAAAAGCGAAGAAGATTTGATCGCCATTTTCAACGAGGTGAACTGACATGATCGTCTTACATTTCGGTGCGGGAAATATCGGAAGAGGGTTTATCGGCGCGCTGCTTCACCACTCCGGTTATGATGTGGTGTTTGCGGATGTGAACGATACGATGGTCAGCCTCCTTAATGAAAAACGGGAATACACCGTGGAGCTGGCAGAAGAGGGCCACTCATCAGAGGTCATTGGCCCGGTCAGCGCCATTAACAGCGGGAGCCAGACGGAGGAGCTGTATCGGCTGATTAATGAAGCGTCGCTCATCACAACAGCGGTCGGCCCGAATGTGCTGAAGCTGATTGCTCCGTCTATCGCAGAAGGTTTAAGACGAAGAAAAGCTGCAAACATACTGAATATCATTGCCTGCGAAAATATGATCGGCGGCAGCAGCTTCCTGAAGAAAGAGATATACAGCCATTTAACGGAAGCAGAGCAAGAGTTCATCAGTGAAACGGTCGGTTTTCCGAACTCGGCTGTTGACCGGATCGTGCCAGTTCAGCATCATGAAGATCCGCTCAAAGTATCGGTTGAACCGTTTTTTGAATGGGTCATTGATGAATCAGGCTTTAAAGGGGATACACCGGCCATAAACGGCGCGCTGTTTGTTGATCATTTAACGCCGTATATCGAACGCAAGCTGTTTACCGTCAATACCGGCCACGCAGTGACAGCCTATGTCGGCTATCAGCGCGGATTAAAAACCGTAAAAGAAGCAATCGATCACCCGGAAATCCGCCGTGTCGTTCACTCGGCGCTGCTTGAAACCGGTGACTATCTCATCAAAACGTATGGCTTTAAGCAAACCGAACACGAACAATATATCAAAAAAATCATCGGACGCTTTGAAAATCCATTCATTACGGACGATGTGACCCGCGTGGCGAGATCGCCTCTCAGAAAGCTGGGAGAAAATGATAGACTCGTAGGTCCTGCAAAGAAAATAAAAGAGCCGAATGCACTGGCGGAAGGGATCGCCGCGGCACTGCGCTTCAATTTCACCGGTGACCCTGAAGCGGTGGAACTGCAAGAGCTGATCGAAGAAAAAGGATACAGCGGCGTGCTTCAAGAGGTGTGCGGCATTCAGTCCCATGAACCGCTGCATGCCATCATTTTAAAGAAACTCAACCAATAACCAACCTGTGACAGCATGTCACGGGCTTTTTTTGCCATATTTCCTAATGATAATAGTGAGATGAGACAAGCAAAATAAAAATCTTATGGAACGAGTCACGGCTGTGGTCACTGACGACCATTTGTGCGCGTTTAAGAACAATCTGATAAATCAGGGCGGGGCGGTTTTTCTGCCTCGTTTTTTATGATGGAAAGCGCTTTGAAGAAGAGAGCCCTGTCGAAAGTATCAGAGTCAGGGTTGGCAAAGCCGTGAAGAGCTTCAAATTGATAAATCTCCAAATCGGGATGCTGTTTTTCCCGCAGTTTTTTGATGAGAAGCGCAACATCAAACGACGGTTCAAATGAAGGGAAAAACAATAGGACCGGGCAGACTGGCACGTGATGAAGAGAATCGCGTATCCGGGAACCGTAATAGCAAACAGCTCCGCTCACCTCAGGCATACTGCTGCATTTCCATGCGATCGTTGCGCCCGCGCTGAATCCAACCACAAAGATGCGCCGTCCGGTGTTTTGCCTGATCAAGCTCTGAATGATGGTTTCTCCTGTTTTCAGCCGTTCGTGTTTTGTAAATTGATCGTATGCGGTTTTTTCCTCTTGCAATGTGTAGACTTCACCATCCCCGAGAAGGTTAGGCGTCACCACATCATATCCAGCCATTTTTATCAGCCGGGCCATCTTTTTCATATGGCTGTTAACACCGTATATTTCGTGTGCGAGAATGACGAGCGGTTTTGGGGGCATAACGGTCTCCTTTGCTTTTTTCCATTATATCCTATCGTTCAGCTTTTGGCTGATATATAATAGTCAAAAAAGGAGAAATAGAATGAACTCATTATTTTTGCCTCATCGCTATCCGTTTTTGTTTATTGATGGCGTGACGGAAAGCGAGCCCGGCAAACATGCAGCCGCTTATAAGCTGATCAGTGAGAACGACTGGTTTATCACTGATACGCAAACAGAAATGCCGTTTTCACTTGTGATTGAAGCACTTGCGCAAACCGCGGCTTTTACAGGGATTACAGATGAGAACAGCTTGGGCTTATTGTCTTCCGTGAAGAAAGCGGAAAAACTGGGCGCGGCCGTGCCCGGTGACCGGCTTGATCTTACGTTTGAAGTTACGCGCAACCGACGCGGGTTTGTGTTCGGGCATGCCAAGGCGTCAGTGGGCGGACAGCCTGTTGCTGAAGCTGAAATCGGCATTTATATCGAAAAATGAAAAAAACCCTTCACAACGATTTGTGAGGGGTTCTATTACTTCGTATCGTAATCCCGTTCGCTTTGTGAGTCATCTCTTTGCTGCCGTTTGTGTTTTTCATCCTTCATGTTTTCCTTCAGCTCTTCATTCGGAATCGGATCGGTTAAGTCATTGTGTTCAGGATTTTCATTTGGTTTGTTTTGCTGTTTTCTTTCTGTCATCTTTGATCACCTCACCGTTTGTTTTCCTCTTATCAGGACGCCTCAAACATGTGAAATCGCTTTTTTGTTCCAATGGGTATAATGTATTAGAATAGAAAGATGCACAATTAAAAGATAAAGAGAGGTACATATATGTCTGTTCAAAGAGAAGATGTAGATATCAAGCTGATCGCAATTGATATGGATGGGACGCTGCTGAATGACGAGCAGCTGATCTCCGATGAAAACCGTAAAGCCATTCGTGAAGCCGAGGATAAAGGCGTGTCCGTGGTGATCAGCACGGGCCGGACGCTGATGACCTGCCGGGAGCTGGCGGAATCGCTGAAGCTGTCATCCTTTTTAATCACGGCAAATGGCAGCGAAATTTGGGATTCGAATTTTAATTTGGTGGAACGCAAGCTGCTCCATACGGATCACATTCAAATGATGTGGGATTTGCGGAATAAGCACAACACTAATTTCTGGGCTTCTACCGTAAATAAAGTATGGAGAGGCGAGTTTCCGGAAAACATTACGGATCATGAATGGCTCAAATTCGGCTTTGACATTGAGGATGACGACATCCGAAACGAAGTGCTAGAGGAGCTGAGGAAAAACAAAGAGCTTGAAATCACCAATTCAAGCCCGACAAACATTGAGGTCAACGCGCTGGGCATCAACAAAGCCGCGGCTCTTGCGAAGGTTTCTGAAAAACTCGGCTTTACGATGGAGAATGTGATGTCGATGGGTGACAGCCTCAATGACATAGCGATGATCAAAGAAGCGGGTCTGGGTGTTGCGATGGGAAATGCGCAAGACGTCGTGAAAGAAACGGCTGATTGGACCACGGATACAAATATTGAGGATGGTGTCGCTAAAGCGATTCGCCATTGGGTACTATAAAAAAAGGAGTCCTAAGATGGACTCTTTTTTAGTTTGGGAGGTTTTCTTCTGGGACCATGGGAGGTTTTCTGACAAAAGGATTTCACAAACTGATAGGTTTGAATTATAATAAAGCAAAGTTCAAAAATTCGGAATAGTCGTTCCGAATTTCGGAACAATGATAACATAAAGCATATTGTTTGCTTTGGCTGGAGGGATTCTGTGTTTCAGGTTGATTTGAACTGTGATTTAGGAGAAAGCTTCGGAGCCTACACGATTGGCCTTGACCAAGATATTTTAGAGTATGTCACATCAGCGAACATCGCATGCGGATTTCATGCAGGAGACCCCGGTATCATGCGGAAAACCGTCGCGCTTGCGGCAGAAAAAGGCGTAAAAATCGGCGCGCATCCGGGTTTGCCGGATTTACTCGGTTTCGGCCGCCGCAATATGGCAATTTCACCTGAGGAAGCGTATGATCTTGTCGTCTATCAAATTGGCGCGCTCTCTGGTTTTTTAAAAGCAGAAGGACTTCGCATGCAGCACGTCAAGCCGCATGGCGCTTTATACAATATGGCGGCAGTCGATCAAAAGCTGTCTGACGCCATCGCGAAAGCTGTCTGCAAGGTTGATCCCGGCCTGGTTCTTTTCGGTCTTGCTGAGAGCGAGCTCGTAAAAGCGGGAGAACGGATCGGACTGCAAACAGCAAGTGAAGTGTTCGCCGACAGAACATACCAAGCGGACGGCACACTGACGCCGCGATCCCAGCCGGACGCACTCATTGAAAGCGATGATGCCGCCGTCACCCAGGTGATCAAAATGGTGAAAGAAGGGGCGGTCAAATCTCAGCAAGGCCATGATGTGTCATTAAAAGCGGACACGGTTTGCATTCATGGAGACGGAGCCCATGCGCTGACATTTGCGCAGAAAATCAGAAAAGAGCTCAAAGCGGCGGGAATTGAAGTGGCCGCTATTTCAGCACAGAAGTCAACATAAAGGAGGAACAATAGATGGAGCAGCAGAAAAAAACAGCAGGAAAAAAAGCGGGCAGCTGGTCATTGCTGATGGGGGCCGCCTTTTTAATGGCGACATCAGCGGTCGGCCCGGGATTCCTGACACAAACCGCAACATTCACAAACACACTCGCGGCAAGCTTTGGTTTTGTCATTATCATATCTATTATTTTGGATATTTTCGCCCAAACCAACGTATGGCGCATCATAGCGGTTTCTGGAAAACGCGGTCAGGAAATTGCGAATATGGTGCTTCCGGGATTGGGTTATTTCATCGCCATTCTCGTCGTGCTTGGCGGATTGGCTTTTAATATCGGGAATATCGGAGGTGCCGGACTGGGGCTTCAGGTATTGTTTGGCATTACACCAACAACAGGCGCTTTGATCAGTGCTGCCGTTGCCATTTTAATCTTTTTAATTAAAGAAGCGGGAAAAGCGATGGACCGTTTTACGCAAATTGCCGGTTTTGTCATGATCCTTTTAACTTTGTATGTCGCGATCACGACAGCTCCGCCTGTTGGAGAGGCTGTGGCGAATACGATTGCGCCGGAGCAAATCAGCATTTTTGCTATTGTCACGCTTGTGGGCGGAACCGTCGGCGGTTATATCACATTTGCCGGAGGACACCGCTTGCTGGATGCCGGGATCAAAGGGAAGGAATCCATCCCGCAGGTGACAAAAAGTTCGGTTGTCGGCATTTTAATTACATCTGTCATGCGTATTGCTCTTTTCCTCGCGGTGCTTGGCGTTGTTTCAAAAGGCCTGCATATCGATGAAAGCAACCCGGCGGCTTCTGTTTTCAAGCTGGCTGCTGGAAATGTCGGTTATAAAATTTTCGGATTGATCATGTGGTCTGCGGCCATCACCTCTGTCATCGGAGCAGCTTACACGTCTGTTTCGTTCTTTAAAACCTTTTCTCCGAAAATTGAAAAAAATTCACGCGGCATTATTATCGGGTTTATCGTGATTTCCACGTTAGCTTTTGTCACAATCGGACAGCCTGCGAAAATCCTCGTGCTTGTCGGTTCGCTGAATGGCTTAATTCTGCCGATTGCGCTCGGAACGCTGCTGATTGCCGCATATAAGAAAAAGATTATCGGTGATTATAAGCATCCGCTTTGGCTGACCGTTTCAGGTTCACTTGTGGTGGTCGTAATGGCTGTGATGGGTGTCTACATGTTATTTACACAACTTCCTCAATTGTGGAGCTGATAAAGGTGGAGCAATTAAATAAAATGGCGCCGCAGGATGTGCGCGCCCTGATACGAGAAGGAAAAATAAACGGGCCGACCGCAGGAATGTCCGGCGGCTATGCCCAAGCGAATCTTGTGATCTTGAAGAAAGACCTTGCGTTTGACTTCCTGCTGTTTTGCCAACGGAATCAAAAGCCATGCCCTGTGCTGGATGTGACAGAAGCGGGTTCGCCTGTGCCGTTTCTGGCAGCGCCGGATGCCGATATCAGAACGGACTTTCCGAAATACCGTATTTACAGGCATGGTATCTTGACGGAAGAAGTATTTGATATCACGCCATACTGGGAGGATGACTTTGTCGGCTTTCTGATCGGATGCAGTTTCTCCTTTGAACAGGCGCTGATCAATAATGGAATAGCTGTCCGGCATATTGATGAGGGGACGAACGTTCCGATGTATAAAACGAATATTGATTGTGTTTCAGCGGGGGTGTTTCAAGGAAAGATGGTTGTCAGCATGAGACCCGTTCCAGAACGGCTGGCTGTACGCGCTGCACAAGTGACCTCGCGTTTTCCGGCAGTGCA
The DNA here is from genome assembly GCF_055486375.1 of Bacillus sp. 11C. Taxonomy (NCBI): domain Bacteria; kingdom Bacillati; phylum Bacillota; class Bacilli; order Caryophanales; family Bacillaceae; genus Bacillus; species Bacillus sp. 11C. The sequence goes on along the minus strand of NZ_JBUPVZ010000002.1, from coordinate 149,709 downwards.
CGGAGGGCCGATTCATATCGGCAATCCGGGAGCAATCGGCATTGTTGATGCGGACAAACCGGATTTCGGAGATGCCGTTCCCATTCGTGAAGGCGAGGTTCCTGTTTTTTGGGCATGTGGTGTGACCCCGCAAGCCGTGGCTATGAATGTAAAACCTGAAATGGTCATCACACATGCGCCGGGGCATATGCTCATCACAGATATTCGAGACGAGTCGCTTGCGGTGCTGTAACCTCTCGTCCTCCTGATGAACGAGAAATAAAAGAGGTGAGAAAGATGACTGTACGATGTCAAATCGAACAGCTCGGTGATTCTGCAATGATGATCCGATTCGGAGAAGAAATAAACGAACAGGTCAACGGTTTTGTCCATGCCGCGGCCGCTTATATAGAAGAACAGCCATTTCCGGGGTTCATTGAGTGTATCCCGGCTTTTACAAGTCTAACGGTATTTTATGATATGTATGAAGTGTACAAGCATTTGCCTAAAGGCATAAGCTCACCTTTTGAGAAGGTAAAACTTGATGTCGAAGAGGGGCTGAAGGAAATAGCTAAAGACTATGAAAATAGCCGCCGTATTGTAGAAATTCCCGTATGCTATGGCGGTGAATTCGGGCCCGATTTAGAAGAGGTGGCGAAGATCAATCAGCTCTCTCCGGAGGAAGTCATTGAGATTCATACAAGCGGCGAATATGTGGTGTATATGCTTGGTTTTGCTCCTGGTTTTCCTTTTTTAGGCGGGATGTCCAAACGCATTGCCGCTCCAAGAAAATCATCGCCAAGACCTTCGATTCCCGCAGGTTCGGTAGGAATTGCGGGATTGCAGACAGGCGTTTACCCGATTTCGACGCCGGGCGGCTGGCAGCTGATCGGCAAAACGCCGCTGGCTCTTTTCCGGCCTCAGGAAAACCCGCCGACATTACTGCGGGCGGGAGACACTGTGAAATTCGTGCGCATCTCAGAAGAAGACTATCACGCCTATAAGGAGGAGTCCAATTGAGCATGAAAGTGTTAAAGCCCGGACTGCTCACAACGGTTCAGGATATAGGCAGAACGGGTTATCAAAAATACGGTGTACTGGCAAGCGGAGCAATGGACACGGTTTCGCTGCGCATTGCCAATCTGCTGATCGGCAACAGCGAAAATGAAGCCGGTCTTGAAATTACGCTGATGGGGCCCGGTCCGTCGTTTTATTTTACAAAAAAGACGCTGATTGCGGTGACAGGAGCGGACTTCACGCTACGTATTAATGACGAGGAAGCACCTTTATGGAAGCCTGTGCTCGTCAAGGAAAACAGCACAGTCAGTTTTGGTCCCTGTAAACTTGGCAGCCGTGCTTATTTAGCGGCGGCCGGCGGTTTCGATGTGCCTGACGTCATGGAAAGCAAAAGCACGTACGTCAGAGCAGGAATCGGCGGACTTCATGGCAGAGCGCTTCAGAAGGAAGATGAACTGTCCATTGGAGAAATATTATCTCTTTCGCAAACCATCCTTTCCCAATTAAACCTCCAGCTTGGAAAGCGGGAATTTGCAGCACCGAAATGGTCGGTTAGCCGCGGCAGGTTTCTGCCATTAAAAAAGAATCCCATTATTCGTGTACTGGAAGGAAAACAATTCGGCTTTTTCACAGAAGAATCGAAAACGCGTTTTTATGCAGAAACGTTTCGGGTCACGCCGCAGTCCGACCGTATGGGTTACAGGCTCAAAGGAGAACCGCTCGAACTGAAGGCGCCGCTTGAGATGATGTCGGAAGCGGTTTCGTTTGGAACTGTTCAGGTGCCGCCTGACGGCAACCCGATTATCCTGCTTGCAGACCGGCAAACGACCGGCGGCTATCCGAGGATCGCACACATCATATCCGCTGATCTTCCGATTGTCTCCCAAATCATGCCGGGCGAGCACGTCCAGTTTGAGCCTGTATCCCTTCAAGAAGCGGAAGCGCTTGCGATAGAACGGGAACAGCATATAAAAGAACTGAAAACGAGAATGAAGATGGAATGGCTGACGTAATAAAGGAGATCAATGATGCAGAATAAAAACAAAACCGTAGTCAAATCTATGGCTCTGCTTAATTTGTTTTTGCATGAACCAAGCCTTACCTTAAGTGAACTGGTGTCGCTGTCAAAAATGCCGAAAACCTCTGTTCACCGGATGGTCAGCTCTTTGGAGGAAATGGGGTTCCTCAATCGGGATTCGTCCGGCGCTTATTCGCTGGGACTGGTGTTTCTTGAATTTGGGCAGCTTGTCGCTGACAGGCTGGATATCAGAAAAATAGCGAAACCGGTGATGGAAGAGCTGTGCCGGGAAGTGGATGAGGCCGTGCAATTGATCATGAGGGACGGCAATGAAGCGATATACGTTGAGAAAATCGAAGGGACGCAGACTGTGCGGCTGTACACGGCGATCGGCAGGCGTTCGCCTCTATATGCGGGAGCGTGCGCGAGAAGCATTTTGTCCTTTCTTCCCCGTGAAGAAATCGAAACATACATCAAACAAACAGAGCTCATTTCAATTGGCGCCGGGACGATTACTGATCCGGAAAAGCTGTTGCAGGAGATTGATGCCTCCGTGCAAAATGGCTATACCGTCAGCTATTCAGAGCTCGAAAACTATACCGCGGCCATCGGCGCCCCGATCTTTAACCATAAGCGGCAAGTGGCAGCAGGCATCAGCATTGCAGGCTTGGAAGCGAGATTTACAGAAGACAGGCTTCCTTATTTAACAGAAAAGGTGAAGGATGCCGCTATACAGATTTCCAGAAAAATAGGGTATTCTTGAGTAGCCGATCTTTTCCCCGCTGCGTACATTAACGTATCGACGTTCAGGAGTGGAGGAAAAAACATGGTGCTTCAATATACAGCACTGGGGGATTCTTTGACGACAGGGAGAGGAGCCGGGCTGTTTTCCCCCGGATTCGTCCATCGCTTCGGAGACATGATGGAATCCGATTTGAAAACAAAAACGGCAATATCCATCTTTGCCAAATCAGGCCTTAATACAGAAGAAATTCTGGGGCTCCTGTCATTTCCCTTTGTGCAAACATGTATTAAGGGCTCAGACATGATAACGATCACAGGGTGCGGAAATGATCTTATTGATTCAGTCTTTGCTTACCAAACGTCTAAAGATGAAACGACTTTCAGCCGAGCATCCGCTCATTGCCATGAGAATTTTGAAAAGATGATTGCCAAAATCGCCGAAATCAAAGGAGAAAACCCGTCTCCGTACGCCATCCGTGTGTTCAACTTATACAATCCGTTTCCCGGCATTGACATCGCTGGCAAATGGATCACATCTTTTAATTCGCATTTAGAAACACTGGCGGCGGCGCCCCATGTCAAAATCGCGGATGCCTATAGCATTTTCAAAGGAAAAGAGCAGGAATATCTGTCGTTTGACGGTGTCCATCCGAACAGAAAAGGCTATCAAGCAATGGCTCAAGCCGTTCACAAGCTGGGTTATAAAGAATTGCCAGTTTCATAGAAACGCGCCTTATGACAGAGCGCGTTTTTTTATATGTGATTGAAACATTAAAAGAAACTTAAAATTCCCTGTCTCCTGTTCTACAGACAAAAAAAGTGCGCTAGAATAATGGAGGACGTAGGCAAATATAGCCATAACGTTCAATATTTCGTATATAAGGAAGGATGGTCCTTTTGTTTCGGATTTTTAAAATGTCTTTTGCGGTTATCATTATTATTCTGGCGCTCGTTGCTTTTAACTATACGGAACACACCTCTGTTATCCAATCGGTCATGCTTGTCTTTCTTGGCGCAGTCATGTTTATGCAGGGGCTTGAAGAGCGTAAAAAAGAAAACGATGGCTCAGGTGCGTTTAATATTTATACCGCCGTTTTCGTATGGTCTGTCTCTCTCATCGGTTTTACTCTTCATATTATATAAGTCTATTACACATCCTGAAAATGCTCGACCGTCGGGAACGGGGTATAGAACCGATGAAGCAAGGCTTTCCACTCTTGATACTCTGAAGAACCGCGAAAGCCTTCCGTGTGGTCCTCGAGTGTTTCCCACTCCACAAGCAGCAGATATTTATGTGTTTCTTCCATGCATTTTGATAACGAGTGCGTGATATAGCCCTTCATGCCGGAAATAATCGGCGCCGCTTGCCGGAACGCCTCCTCAAACTCTTGTTCAAGCCCCTCTTTAATGTGAAGTATCGCTGCCTCTCTGACCATGTCATCCCTTCTTTCCTTCTTTTCAAATAGTCTACAGCAAACGACAGGAGATTTCTGCAAAATCGGTGAACCTTTTCCTTCATTTTCAAAAAAATCTTGCGCGCACCAATTCATATAAGAGAAAATAACAAGTGGAAGGCAGGGGAAAGTCATGTTAAAAAAGTGTATTCTACTAGTATTTCTATGCGTCGGATTGATTGGGTTAATCGGATGCTCCAAGACAGATTCACCAGAGGATCGCATGGAAGCATTCGTGAAACAGTGGAACGATCAGCAATTCGATGACATGTATCAGAGCCTGGCCAAAGATGTCAAAAAAGAAATCTCCAAAAAAGATTTCGTCAGCAGATATAAAACAATCTATGAGCAGGCAGGCGTAAAAAATCTGAAAGTCACTGCGGGAGAAGTGGATGAGGGCGACAAAGATAACAAGACGATGAAGCACATCCCGTATAAAGTCAGCATGGACACAAATGCGGGCAAAGTCAGTTTCAAAAATACCGCAGTGCTGAAAAAAGAAAAAACTGATGACGAGGAGTCATGGAATATAGATTGGGACCCATCGTTTATTTTCAAGCAGCTGGCTGATGACAAAACAGTGCAAATCGCCAGCGTGGAACCAAAACGCGGCCAAATCTACGATAAAAACGGGAAAGGTTTAGCCATCAATACAGATGTGCCGGAAATCGGCATTGTTCCCGGAGAGCTTGGCGACAAAAAAGAAAAAGTCATAAAAGAACTCGCGAAAAAACTTGATTTGACTGAAGAAGACATCAAGAAAAAGCTGGATCAAGGCTGGGTGAAAGACGATTCGTTTGTGCCGGTCAAAAAGGTCAAGCCGGACCAAGAAAAGTTAGTGTCTGAGGCGACGTCATTAAAAGGTGTAACGAGAACGAATGTCAGCTCCCGCTATTATCCGTATGGCGAAAAGACAGCCCATTTGACAGGCTATGTCCGCGCCATTACTGCGGAAGAGCTGAAGAAAAAGAAAGACGGAGCATACAGCGATACGTCTAACATCGGCATCACCGGACTTGAAAATGTGTATGAAGACAAACTAAGAGGCGCAACTGGATGGAAAATCTACGTTCCGCAAACCGGAGAAGTCATCGCTGAAAAGAAAGCGAAGGACGGCGAGGATCTTCACCTCACCATTGATATCAAGACGCAAACGAAGCTATATGATGAATTGAAGGACGACAGCGGGGCGGCAGTTGCGCTTCAGCCGAAGACAGGCGAAACACTCGCGCTTGTCAGCGCGCCTTCTTACGATCCAAACGGATTTATTTTCGGCTGGAGCGATAAGGAATGGAAAAAACTAAACGACGATAAGAACAATCCGTTTTCAGCGAAATTCAACAAGACATACGCACCGGGCTCGACAATTAAACCGATTGCGGCTGCCATCGGAATTAAAAACGGCACCCTAAAAGCGGATGAGAAGAAAACAATCAAAGGAAAAGAGTGGCAAAAAGATTCGAGCTGGGGCGGCTATTCAGTGACACGTGTGTCTGAGCGCCTTCAGCAAGTCGATCTGGAAAATGCCCTCATTACATCGGATAATATTTATTTCGCACAGAACGCGCTTGATTTGGGAGCAGACAACTTTACAAAAGGCTTAAAAACGTTCGGCTTTTCAGAGGACATTCCATATGAATTCCCGATCCAGCAATCGTCTATCGCAAATGACAAGCTCGATTCAGACATTTTGCTTGCGGATACAGGATACGGACAAGGGCAAATGCAAATGTCTCCGCTTCACTTGGCAGCTGCTTACACGCCATTTGTCGACAACGGAGATCTCGTCAAACCGACGCTGATCAAAAAAGACTCACAAACAGCTGATGTCTGGCACAAGCAAGTGGTCACGAAGGAAGGAGCGGCAGACATTACGAAAGGTTTGAAAGGCGTTGTGGAAGACACGCGCGGATCAGCGTATCAGCCTGTCGTGAAAGGAATCACCGTTGCCGGAAAAACAGGAACAGCCGAGCTGAAAACATCAAAAGATGATAAAGACGGCACGGAAAATGGCTGGTTCGTCGGCTACGATTACGAAAACAAAGACCTGCTTGTCGCCATGATGATCCAAAATGTGCAGGACCGCGGCGGCAGCCACTATGTTGTTGAGAAAGCGAAAAAGCAATTTCAATCAAATTAAAAACTCTTTTAACAAGAGCGAAGGAAAAAGGGAATCTGAAGCCGAATGAACTAAAAATCCAGTTTATACACAGAAAAGAGGGATTTTGCGAACGGATTTCCTTCGCGGTAAATACGCTGGCATACAAGTTTGATCAGGATCAGTGGTTCCGTATTTTTACAGCCGCACAGGGTTGCGATATACCTTAACAAAAAGCATCAGCTTAGCAGCTGGTGCTTTTTCAATATTGTCACACCGCTTGATGCCAAATTCCCATTTATAAGTGATTGAATCTCGTTTGAAAGCGTTTTATATTATAAAGAAAACCTCTCTTATTCCTCTCCTGTATCTCCTTGCGACTTCATCCGCACATCACGACTGTCTAGGAGGCCTTTTTGATGTATATGACTGCCAGAGAACAAAAGCTTTTAAAGCACTTATTATTACAAAACCGGTATGTAACCGTAACCGAGCTTGCTGAGCTGATGGAAGTCAGCACGAGAACCATTCACAGGGAGCTCAAATCAATTAAGCCGTTGATGGAACCCGTCGGGCTTACGCTCGATAAACAGCCTGGTAAAGGGTTGAAGGCAGTGGGAAGTCCCGAGAATAAACAAAAGCTGCTTACCGACTTAACATATGAACAGCATGAATACAGCGCGGATGAACGAAAGCTGCTCATTCTCTGTTCGCTATTAGAGTCTCAGGAGCCCGTCAAGCTGTACACGCTTGCCCATGACCTGCAGGTGACGAATGCCACGGTCAGCTACGACTTAGACGAGCTGGAGAAATGGATTTCTCCCTTTAGATTGACACTGATTCGTAAAAGAGGCATTGGCATTCAGCTCATAGGGCCGGAGAATGCGAAACGTAAAATTGTCGGCAACCTGATTGTGAACCGCCTCGACATCCAAATGTTTTTGGAAGCGGTTGAATTAAACATCAAAGGTAAAGCTGATTCTTCAGAGAAAATGTTCGGCGTAGTCAGCAAAGGCGAGCTGTTAAAAATGGAGCGTATCCTATTTCAGCTGAAAGAAGAAATCGCCTTTTCATTGTCCGACAGCTCTTATATAGCACTCGTCGTCCATCTGACGTATGCAATCGAGCGGATTAAGCTTGGGGAAACCATTGCCATGGAGCAAAATGAGCTTGAGGAACTGAAGAATGCGAAGGAATACAGCTCAGCTCTTGAGATCGCGGGCGAACTTGAACATGCCTTCGGCGTGACGATTCCCGAGGCGGAGGTGGGCTATATTACAATCCACCTTCGAAGCGCTAATCGAAAATACAAAACAGAATACAAAGCGCAGGAAATCGAACTGGAAACAGCCCTGCATACAAAGCGGCTCATTGCTTTTATTTCAGACAAAATCAGAATGGATCTTACGAAAAACTATTCTTTATATGAAGGACTGATTGCCCATTTGGAGCCGGCTGTCAGCCGCATAAAAGAAAATATCGAGATATACAATCCGATGAAGGAACAGATCAAACGCGATTATTTTCTGCTTTATATGGCGATCGAAGAAGGCGTGGAAAAGTATTTTCCGGGCATGTCCTTTTCTGATGATGAGATCGCTTTTATCGTCCTTCACTTCGGCTCGGCCCTTGAAATCAAAAAAGAAGAAGCCAAAGTGAAAGCGCTTGTCGTCTGCTCAAGCGGGATCGGCTCTTCGAAAATGCTTGCTTCCAGACTGAAGAAAGAGCTGCCGGAAATTGAATCGTTTGATATGTCATCCTTGATCGAGCTGAAGGGCAGGAAAGTTCAAGCCTACGATATGATTGTTTCCACCGTTCCGATTCCTTACGAAAACATCGATTATATTATGGTTAGTCCGCTTTTAAATGAGGAAGACACAAATCAGGTAAAACAGTATATCAAACGGAAAATTCCGCTCATTCTTGAGAAAAAAAGAACGCCTAAGGAAGAGGCGCAGCAAGCTGACGTGCCTGACATGCTGGCAGCATCGGAAAGCATGGGGCGGTACATGGCCGTCATTCAAGATGTTCTGCGCCACTTTACACTTAATCAACTCAAAATAAACTCGGATCATAGCAAGCTTCTGTCAGAGCTTTTTCAACAGCTGAAGGAGGATGGCTTGATCCGTGATCCGAAAAAAGCCGCGGTTTGCTTGGCGGAGCGGGAGAAACAAGGGGGATTGGGAATTCCGGGGACCAACATGGCGCTTTATCATCTCAAAAATGATGAAATCGTCCTGCCTTTTTTCAAAATGTATGATCTCAGCACCTCTTATGAAGTGAATGGCATGGACGGAAATACCCTCAGCATGACACGCATTCTCGTGATGATGGCGCCTGGCTCATTATCTGCTGAAGGATCGGAGATTTTAAGCGCGATCAGCTCCGCCATTATCGAAAGCGGAGAAAGCATGGCGGGGTTTCAGGGAGAGGGAGAACAAGGACTGTATCAACGATTAAACCGCATATTCTTCACATGGATGAAAGAAAAAAACATACTGTAATCCCGCATGGCACACGTCAAAAAATTGGCGTGTGTTTTTATGTGGATGGTGTACAAAATGATAAAATGCGGGACTATTTTATCATTCATTAATGGAATAGTTCCAAAATGAAATAGTTTTACAAGTTATCTTTTTTGGGTTAAAATGGGTGAGGTGAGGAAGAAAACCTAACAAATTATTGAAGATTCAAGAGAATATAGGAGATGACAATATGGAAACATTACAGCATCTGATTCTGCATGACATGCCGAATAGCGAAGAAATAGAGGCTGTAAAAAGCGGAGGCCATACACTGACATATGCAGGTTACCGCAAACGGATTAATCAGCTGGCGAATGCCCTGCTGCAAAAAGGAATTCAAAAAGGCGACCGTGTTGCATTGCTTTGCAAAAACGGACATCCCGCCTCAACTATTATGTTCGCCGCGCTTGAAATAGGTGCTGTTGTCGTACCTGTCAGCTGGCAGCTCAAACCATATGAAATGACAGGCATTTTAAAAGCTAGTGAACCGAAAGCGCTGTTTTACGGAGCGGAGTTTAAAGAGAAACTGGAAGAAGTTCTTCCTGAACTGTCCTCATTGTCTGTAACGATGGCAACTGGAACAGCTTACGAAACGTCTGCTGAATTTGAAGCTCTGTTTGCCGGTCCTGATCATTTGCCTGAAACTGAAATGGTTTCCCCTGATGATACAGCGCTTCTGATGTTTACGTCCGGCACAACCGGAAACCCGAAAAGATGCATGATCACACATGGCGGCATATATAGATACGTAACAGGGGCCAAAAGTTCAACAACACGTATGAAGGGCCTGCGTTTTCTCGCGTGCCATCCGATTTATCATACGAGTGCGCTCATTTGCATCATGCTGGGAACTTTTGCAGGAACAACCTTTATTTTTACGAAGGATCAAGATCCTGTTGATATGCTGAAAATCATTGAAGAAGAAAAGATTCAAACCGTGATGGCTCTTCCCGTGTTTTACACGTATTTGCTTGAAGCATGGGAAACACACCAAACCGACCTATCTTCGCTTGTTATTTTAATGACTGGCGGAACAAAAGTGCCGAGCAGCCTGATTCGCCGCTATCTTGATATCGGCATCCCGCTCGCCCACGGCTATGGAAGCACTGAGGCTTGGGGAATCAGCACATGGATGCCTGAAATGGGAATGGATAAAGCCGCATCTGCGGGGAAACCTGTGGAAGGTGTTAAAGTCAAAGTGGAAGATCCTCAGACGGGAGAAGAACTCCCTCAAGGGGAAATCGGCGAAATCGTTGTTCACACTCCATTTTTATTTAAAGGCTATGAAGACAATCCTGAAGCGACGGCGAAAGTGCTGCAAAACGGCTGGTTCAAAACCGGAGATTCAGGCTATGTAGATGAAGATGGTTTTATTTTCATTACTGGACGCTACAAGGATGTCATTATTTACGGAGGCGATAACGTCTATCCGGATCAGGTTGAAGAAGTCATCCAGCAGGTCCCGGGAATCCTTGAAACAGCGGTGGTCGGTATACCAGACCCGCTGTACGGGGAAAAACCAAAAGCGTTTATTGTGACAAACGGCGGCCAGCGTCTAACGGAAGAGGAAGTCATCACATATTGTAAAGAACGCCTGTCCGCTTACAAAATACCCGAAGTTGAGTTCGTTAACGAACTGCCGAAAAATAACCTCGGCAAGGTGAAAAAAGACGTCTTGCGCAAGCAGGCCGTGCATTCGTAATAGAAAGCCCGTCACTTCATTATGTGGCGGGCTTCTTTGCTGTTGCACAGACAGAAAGCTCAGGCTTAATGTGTTTAAATTGTAACTCAATGTCTTCGAAGCCGGCTGCTTTGAAGTCAGCAATCATCTGTTTTGCAAATGATTTGGTTCTCTCAGGGCTGGCGTCCGCTTCCCGCGGCTGCATCGTAATCGCTGCTCTGCCCCCGGGCTTTAGCGCCCGATAAATCTGTTTCACGCCTTTTGTCTGGTCATTCCAAATGGTGTAGTTGTTAACAGAAATCACTTTATCATAAAACGAGGCGGTGAGAGGAAATGTCTCGATGCTTCCCTGCATTAAGCGCACACCTTTCGATTTTACTCTGCGGGCGGCCAGCTTCAGCATCGTCTCTGACACATCAATCCCATGGAGCTGAACGTCCTTTTCGCGTTTCAGCATCTGCTGCATGCAGTATCCCGGTCCGAATCCGACTTCTAAAATACTGTCCCCCCGTGTGATTCCCAGCTGATTTATTGTCCACTGATTCAGTGTCTGATTTTCAACAGCCATGATGTACCCGGCAATCATACCGATTACGCCCTTTGGCCTGCTGAATGTTTTAGAAAGCATGTTCATCATTCAGTAACCTCCTTTTCAAGTTATTTCCTCCTTGCGTTTCATGTGAAACATTTTTCTGATAAAGCAATGTGAAGATGCCAATCCATGTTTATCCAAAGGCTGTCTGAGGTACAAAACAAATAGACATGAAAACAAAGGAGGAGAATCATCATGGCCAATTATCCAAAAGAACTGCCGGCTCAAACCCAAAATCGCCAGCCGGGAATTGAAAGTGAAATGAATCCAAGTCCGGTGTATGAGTACGAGGATTATAAAGGAGCGGATAAATTAAAAGGAAAAACAGCGCTCATTACAGGCGGCGACAGTGGGATCGGACGCGCGGTATCCGTCGCATACGCAAAGGAAGGCGCTAATATCGCCATTGTGTATAAGGATGAGCATGGGGATGCCGAAGAGACGAAGAAGCGTGTAGAGCAAGAAGGCGTAAAATGCCTGCTGATCGCTGGTGATGTAGGCGAAGAGGATTTCTGCAATGAAGCGGTTGAAAAAACGGTCAAAGAACTTGGCGGCGTTGACATCCTTGTAAACAATGCCGGTGAACAGCATCCGAAGGAAAGCATCAAAGATATTACGAGCGAACAGCTTCACCGCACATTCAAAACAAACTTTTATTCTCAATTTTATTTGACTAAAAAAGCAATTGATTACTTGAAACCGGGCAGCGCCATCATCAACACGACATCCATCAACCCGTATCGGGGGAACCCGTCGCTGATTGATTATACAGCGACAAAAGGGGCGATCAATGCCTTTACAAGAACAATGGCGCAGGCGCTTGTCAAAGACGGCATCCGCGTCAACGCAGTCGCACCGGGTCCAATCTGGACACCGTTAATCCCGTCTACGTTCTCTGAAGATAAAGTCGCTCAATTTGGGCAAAATACGCCGATGGGCCGTCCGGGTCAGCCTGTTGAGCATGTCGGCTGTTATGTGCTGCTGGCTTCAGATGAGTCATCTTACATGACAGGCCAGACGCTGCATGTCAACGGCGGAGATTTTGTGACGACGTAAGAGGGAGTGAGACACATGAGCATCACGAAAGAGGAAGTAAACAGCTATTATCAAAAAGCCGGTATTGTATTAACGGATGAGGAAGTAGACCAAATCCAGCTAATGGACTACGGCTTAGGAAAAGAAAGAAAAGTCGGGCTCCAGCTCTTCGTCTACGTCAATACAGACCGTTATTGTTCAAAAGAACTGGTGCTGTTTCCTGAACAGACTTGCCCGGAACACCGCCATCCGCCGGTCGACGGCCAAGAAGGCAAGCAGGAGACTTTCCGCTGCCGCTACGGAAAAGTGTATCTTTACGTAGAAGGAGAAAAAACGCAGCTTCCAAAGGTTCTCCCGCCGCAGGAGGACAGAGAACACTATACGGTCTGGAGCGAAATTGAGCTTGAACCGGGCGGGCAATACACGATTCCGCCGAACACGAAGCACTGGTTCCAAGCCGGGGAAGAAGGTGCCGTCGTGACGGAAATGTCTTCGACGAGCACAGACAAACATGATATCTTTACCGATCCAAGGATATAAGGATGAGGCTTAAACAGCCCATCCTTTTTTGTATTTGAAAAAAACGGAATCACCGTTATAATGGGTAAAAAAGGAAAGAGGGCGAGGGAATGTTCACCTGCAAGGTAAATGAGCGCATCACCATCCGATTATTGGAGCCAAAGGATGCGGAGCGGCTTGCCGAACTTATTATCGAAAATCAGCAGCGGCTCGGCCAGTGGCTATTTTGGGCGGAAAACCCAAGCAACGTTGAAACGTACAAAGAAACGATCATTCCAGATTGGCGGCGGGAATATGCTGACCTGAACAGCCTCGAAGCGGGGCTTTTATACGACGGCAGCCTATGCGGCATGATCGGCCTGCATAACCTTGATCAAGTAAATCGAAAAGCGGAAATCGGATACTGGATTGCCAAAGAATATGAAGGCAAAGGCATCGTTACCGCTGCTTGCCGAACACTCATCACGTACGCTTTTGATGAGCTTGAGCTGAATCGCGTTGCTCTCTGTGCGGCTGTCGGAAACCAAAAAAGCAGAGCGGTCCCTAAGCGGCTCGGCTTTCAAGAGGAAGGAAAGGCACGGGACGGCTTATTCGTTAACGGCAGGTATCATGACCTTGTCTATTACAGCTTGCTGAAGCGTGAATGGAAAGAATCAAAATAAAGAGCGCATTTTCTTGTTTAAATCTTCCCCGGATGTGGAAAAGTAACAGCGGAGACGTTAAAAAGGAGTGATTCACGATGAATCAGCAAGACATTAAACAAAAGGTGCTTGATGTTCTAGATCATCACAAAGTAGGCTCGCTCGCAACGGTTCAAAAGGGCAAGCCGCATTCCCGCTACATGACTTTTTTCCATGATGGGCTGAAGATTTACACACCCACAAGCAAGGAAACACATAAAGCGGAAGAAATTGAGAACAACCCCAATGTCCATATTTTATTAGGCTATGATTGTGAAGGCTTTGGCGACGCGTATGTCGAGGTTTCCGGGAAAGCCAAGATCAACAATTCGGCAGAACTGAAGGATAAAATTTGGAATCCTAAATTAGAGCGCTGGTTTGACGGCAAGGATGACCCGAACCTGGTGATTCTTGAAATTGAACCGGAGGCTATTAGATTAATGAATGCCGGAGAGAAGACGCCAGTTTCACTCGAATTATAAAAAGGTTGTAATTGCAGGGGCGATATGTTATCATGAATTGCTAAGCAAGAATAATAAGCAAATAAAAAAGAAAGTAAACTTCTTTTTTCTGTTTGAGAGAGAAGCTTTACCGCTTCGCAAGCAGCAAACCAGCTGCCCTTATTCTTTTCCTTCATAACAAATCGCCCCTAACGATGAGATGGAAAAAAGACTTTTTTGTTTTACAATTCACACCGGCGCGGCTTCGGAGCCGCAGTGACGATTGAGAGGTAGGGCTTTCGTTGTCTTGTGTTCAAGAAAATTCCATGGTGTTTACTTTCCAGAATGATTCTACGGAACAATGCTTCATGAATCTAACCGCCCGATTTGGCGGATCATATAATCTTTATTTGCCTATAGAAAAGAATAAGACAAACCGCTCGGCGTACGCCGGCGGTTTTTTTATTATAAAAAGCACATCGCATTGAAACCTGCTCGTCTTCTTTCCAGTCTTATCTCTAGGATCAAATTGGAGGAAGAATAACGTGCATGTCATGACAACACAAGTGCTTTTTATTTTCTGTTTTTTATTACTGATTCACTCGATAGAAACCTTAGCCTACGCTACCAGGCTTTCCGGAGCCCGCGTTGGATTTATTGCCTCCGCGCTTTCCCTGTTTAATGTCATGGTCATCGTGTCCAGAATGTCGAACATGGTGCAGCAGCCCTTTACCGGACATTTAATTGATGATGCGGGAAAAAACGCACTGGCGATTGTCGCCGGGCAGTTCCGCTTCTTGATATTCGGATCGACAGTCGGCACCCTTCTGGGCATTATCCTGCTCCCGTCTTTTGTCGCTTTATTTTCACGGGCGATTATTCACTTGGCGAGCGGCGGCGGCTCTGTTTTACAAGTGTTCCAAAAGGGTTTCTCGAAGCAAGGATTCAAAAATGCCCTTTCCTATTTGCGTCTGCCGTCTCTTTCGTATGTAAAAGGATTTCATATCCGCTTGATACCGAAGCGATTGTTTGTCATCAACATGCTGATCACATCCATATATACGATCGGCGTGCTTTCGGCTTTGTATGCAGGACTTCTGGCGCCGGAGCGCAGCACGACAGCCGTCATGGCATCGGGCTTAATCAACGGAATTGCGACAATGCTGCTGGCGATTTTTGTTGATCCTAAGGTTTCCGTCCTTGCAGATGATGTGGCAAAGGGAAAACGAAGCTATACGTATTTAAAATGGACCTCTGTCACGATGGTCACATCAAGGGTGGCGGGGACACTCCTCGCCCAGCTGATGTTTATTCCGGGCGCCTACTATATCGCGTGGCTGACAAAGTGGTTTTAATAAGAAAGGCTGGATCATAAAGATCCAGCCTTAAATTATTTATATTTCCTTAACCCGCGGTCGTACAAAAAGTTTCCGAATGGGACAAAAGCGGCGATAAAGCCGGCGGCTGACCATTTCAGCGGCCATTTGACAGAGAAGGCCGCATACGCCAAGACAAGCAAATACAAAATGAACAATCCGCCGTGAACCGAACCGACAATTGTCACCGCAAGCGGAAGGCCTGCCCAATATTTCAGCGGCATGGCGATGAACAGCAGGATTAAGAGTGACATTCCTTCAATAAAACCCATCGTGCGAAGTCTTCCGATCGGTGTTTGCAGCATAAATCGCCCTCCTTGTGGACACGTTTTCATACTATATGATAAACAATCCGGAGAGCCATATGGCGGCTTTCAGAGAATGTTCGAAAAACATTCATTTTTATCCTACTTGTCGTCTGATAAATCTTTATTTTTAAGGAAAGATCTGCGAAGGCTTAAAAAGTTGAGCATAAAATAAAAGAAGAAAAATAGAACTGTGAGTATGAGAGCGTCCAGCCACTCGTTAAGAGTACGAGGAACGTCTGTAAACAAGATAGTGATGATCAAAAATATCACACCTGATGTAACACTCACTGCTATTATTTCTTTTCTTTTTTTTCGGTAGGCTGCTTTAGTGGCAATATCGGGGTGCTCAAGCCCTGATAATAGATAGCGAATGAGGATATATCCTGCGAAGAGGGCAAATCCTATTCCGCTTACCATATACTCTATCGGTTCACGGTGAAGAATAAAACCTCTGATAATGAGATCTGCCAGCATTAAGGCGGCCAGTAAAAATCCCGCTTCACCATAAAATTGTTTCATTTTTCTTTCGATATATTCATCTCTAAAATTGAAAAAAAAATGCTTCATTAATGGCCATCTCCTTCCCAAAATAACTGATCCAGTGTCTTATCGAGCGCTTGTGCAATAGCAATGCAGAGCTGTAGTGTCGGATTGTACTTGCCTTTTTCAATTAATCCGATAGTTTGTCTGGTTACTTGAATCTGTTGTGCTAATTGAGCTTGGGTCCACCCCTTTTCCACCCGTGCCAGTTTTACCCGATTTGTCATCTGCCCACCTCGAT
Organism: Bacillus sp. 11C; assembly: GCF_055486375.1. NCBI lineage: Bacteria > Bacillati > Bacillota > Bacilli > Caryophanales > Bacillaceae > Bacillus > Bacillus sp. 11C. The sequence continues at coordinate 133,462 of NZ_JBUPVZ010000002.1, read as the reverse complement.
GCAATTTATATATTACTAAATGTAAATTATATATTACATTCTGTTTTGTATATAGTCAATAAAAACCAAATCTTTTACTTGTCATTTACAAAAATACCCGAGATAATGTGAACAAAATCATAAAAGAAGGATGTTGAAATGAAACTTGACCAGATTGATCTGAATATCATTGAGGAGCTGAAGAAGGACAGCCGTTTGTCGATGAGGGAATTAGGCAGGAAAATTAGGCTGTCGCCGCCATCCGTGACAGAACGGGTGAGGCAGCTTGAATCGTTCGGCATCATCAAGCAATACACACTGGAGGTCGATCAGAAAAAACTGGGGCTTCCCGTTTCCTGCATTGTAGAAGCAACTGTCAAAAACGCGGATTACGAGCGATTCAAAAGCTATATTCAAACTTTACCGAATATCGAATTTTGCTACCGGATTGCCGGCGCGGCCTGCTATATGCTGAAAATCAACGCTGAAAGCCTTGAAGCGGTAGAAGATTTTATAAACAAAACATCGCCATACGCGCAAACCGTCACTCACGTTGTTTTCTCGGAAATCGACACGAAAAATGGGCGCGGTTAGAGAGTGCTTGTTCAAGTCTGTTATAATAAAAGGATGAGCGTGAAAGAAAGAGAAGTGATCAAGCATGTCAAAAACAGTTGTATTAGCTGAAAAACCTTCAGTCGGCCGGGATTTGGCCCGGGTGCTGAAGTGCCATAAAAAAGGAAACGGTTATCTCGAAGGCGATCAATATATTGTTACATGGGCTTTAGGCCATTTGGTAACACTAGCTGATCCGGAAGGCTATGGAAAAGAATTTCAATCATGGCGGCTAGAGGATCTGCCGATTATCCCTGAGCCCCTAAAGCTTGTGGTGATCAAAAAAACCGGAAAACAGTTCAACGCGGTCAAATCGCAGCTTACCCGTAAAGACGTCAATCAGATTGTCATCGCGACCGATGCAGGCCGGGAAGGGGAGCTTGTTGCGCGCTGGATCATTGAAAAAGCGAATGTCAAAAAGCCGATCAAGCGGCTGTGGATTTCATCTGTGACAGATAAAGCGATCAAGGAAGGCTTTCAAAAGCTGCGCAACGGCAAAGAATATGAAAACCTGTATCATTCTGCCGTCGCCAGAGCGGAAGCCGATTGGATTGTGGGCATTAACGCGACCCGTGCGCTCACCACAAAATTCAATGCCCAGCTCTCCTGCGGCCGTGTGCAGACACCGACGCTTGCGATGATTGCAAAGCGTGAAGCCGACATTCAAAAGTTTACGCCGGTTCCGTATTATGGCATCCGCGCGACGGTTGAGGGCATGACGCTGACATGGCAGGATCAAAAAACAAAGCAGACGAGAACGTTCAATCAAGACGTAACAAGCCGTTTGCTAAAAGACCTCGACGGAAAGCAAGCGGTCATTGCTGAGCTGAAAAAAACAGCGAAAAAAAGCTTCGCGCCTGCGCTCTATGATTTAACGGAGCTGCAGCGCGACGCCCACAAACGCTTCGGATTTTCCGCCAAAGAAACGCTTTCTGTGCTGCAAAAGCTGTATGAGCAGCATAAGCTCGTCACATATCCGCGGACAGACTCAAGATTTTTATCCGGAGATATCGTTCCGACGTTAAAAGACCGTCTGGAAGGTATGGAAGTAAAACCGTATGCCCAATATGTCAGCCGAATTAAAAAACGCGGCATCAAATCCCATAAAGGCTACGTCAATGACGCGAAGGTGTCAGATCACCACGCGATTATCCCGACCGAGGAGCCGCTCGTTCTCAGCAGTCTAAGCGATAAAGAACGAAAGCTGTATGACCTGATTGCGAAGCGTTTCCTTGCTGTGTTAATGCCGGCATTCGAATATGAGGAAACAAAGGTCATCGCAGAAATCGGCGGAGAAACCTTTACGGCGAAAGGCAAAACCATTCAGTCGCAAGGGTGGAAAGCCGTTTATGATATGGCGGATGAGGATGACGAGCAGGAGGATGACAGAGATCAGACACTCCCTGCACTTCAAAAAGGCGATACTCTTGCCGTGCGCGCCTTAACTGAAACAAGCGGCCAAACGAAGCCGCCCGCCCGCTTTAACGAAGGGACCCTGCTGTCAGCGATGGAAAACCCAAGCGCCTTTATGCAGGGAGAAGAAAAAGGCCTCGTCAAAACGCTTGGTGAAACAGGCGGCCTCGGCACGGTGGCAACGCGTGCCGATATTATTGAAAAACTGTTCAACAGCTTTTTAATAGAGAAAAAAGACAAAGATATTTTTATTACTTCTAAAGGAAAACAGCTCCTGCAGCTTGTTCCGGAGGATTTGAAATCACCTGCCTTAACGGGGGAATGGGAGCAAAAGCTGTCAGCTATCGCCGCCGGGAAATTGAAATCGGCTGTCTTTATTAAAGACATGAAGGCTTACGCTAACCAAACAGTAAAAGAAATCAAAAACAGCAGCCAGACTTTCAGACACGACAACATCACGGGAACCGCATGTCCGGAATGCGGCAAAATGATGCTGAAAGTAAACGGCAAACGCGGCACGATGCTTGTGTGCCAAGACCGTGAATGCGGAAGCAGAAAAACGGTTGCCCGAAAAACAAACGCGCGCTGCCCGAACTGCCATAAAAAAATGGAGCTTCGCGGCCAAGGCGAGGGCCAGACCTTCGCGTGTGTTTGCGGGCATCGTGAGAAGCTGTCCGTATTCGAAAAACGAAAAAACAAAGATAAAGGGCGCGCTTCCAAACGGGACGTTTCCTCTTATATGAAAAAACAAAATAATAAAGATGAGCCGATTAACAACGCGCTGGCAGAACAGCTGAAGAAACTCGGTTTGGACAAATAACCGAAAAACCTGTGCATATCGCACAGGTTTTTTATTGGACTTAGGACCCGTTTTTTCAATGTTCAAAAAGGGAAAAAAAAGCTAGCAATCTGCATTTTTTTCTTTTATAGTAAATGTAATTTGTAACATGGCAGTCATACTTTCGTCTATATATATTTGTGAGCGTCTGATTCGCTTCAGGCGACAAAGGGGGATTTGCCTGTGAGGCATTTGTTAATAGCTGTCATCTTATTCTTTTTATCTATCGGACTTTCCGCAGGGTGTGTTGAAGCTGGAAATAACGTCCAAAATCAGTCAGTGTCAGAAGTGAACGCCAGCCCGCTTCAGCCGGCGGAGTATTTCATTTATCACAATCTAATGAATGGCCAAGGGCTGATCAAAACCGATTTTTCAGACCAGCCTTCTTATTTATCAGAATCACTCGGCCTGTGGATGGCGTTTTTAGTCAGCAAAAATGACGCCCCGCATTTTCAGGAGCAATATCAGCATCTGACTGATTCATTTCTGATGAGCAATCACCTGGTGACGTGGAAGATTCAAAACGGCCAAGCGAGCGGAACGAATGCGCTGATAGATGATATGAGAATTATGCTGTCCCTTGACCAAGCCGCCGCCAAATGGGGCCGCAGTGACTACGCGCAAACGGCCCGGGATATCGGCACGGCTTTGAAGACATACAATATGAACAACGGGTTATTTACAGACTTTTACGACTCACAGGCCGCTTCAAAGGATGTGACGCTTTCATACGTCATGCCCGATGCGTTAGCTGTCTTAAAGAAGAATGGAATTATAGACGAGGAAACAGAACAGCGGAATGCCAATGTTCTCTATTCGGCTCCTTTAAAAAATGGCTTTCTGCCAAAGGTATACAGCTCGGAGACAAAGGAATACACATATGATAGTGAGATCAATCTGATAGATCAGCTGTACGCTGCTTGGCATTTGCCGGAAGGGGATGAAAAAGCCGCTGTTTTAGCGGACTGGATCAAGCAGGAATTTCAGACACACGGAAAGCTGTACGGACGATATTCGGCAGATACGAAGGAGCCTGCCGTCAAATATGAGTCGCCATCCGTATACGCATTAGCCGTATTGTTTTTAACAAAACAATATGAAGACAGTTCAGTCACCAAAGCCATATATGACAGAATGAATGACTTTGAAATTCTTGATCCGGTGAAATCGTATTATGGAGGCTATATGAGCGGCGCTCAGACGCATTCTTTTGACAATCTGCTGCCGCTGTTAGCCGAAAGGAAGCTTTTTAATGAAAATATCATTCAATAAATCACAAAAATTATTTGCTTATTTTTCAGGGCTCGTCGCAGCCCTGTCTCTGTTTATTTATTATGTGTCAGCCCAGCAATCGGAAGGCGCTCTGATCCTTTGCATCACGTTTGTCGTCATCGCCGCAGGCATATGGTTCGGCCCGATTTACGCGCTGGCGGTGACCTTAATCGTCCTCTTTGTTCTCGGCACCTTAATGATGTTTTTCCAGACTGGACAGGCTGCGCTGTTTCCGGCTGAGGAAGGCCTGCGAATACTTGTCGTGTGGGGAATCGCGCTTTTGTTGTTTTCTTTTATAGCGGGAAGAATTCATGATATTGCCGCAGAGCTAAGGCATTCAGTTGCACGGCTTCAAGCCGAAATCAAAAGCTTTGTCGCTGTTGACAGAGTGACCGGATTTGATAACAAGCAGAGGATGAAGCTGGAACTTTCAGAAGAAATCAAGCGGGCGGAACGCTACGGAAATTCTTTCGTGTTTTTGCTGCTTCATATGCATTACTTCAAAGAGTTTAAGTCTTTGTACGGTGAAAAAGAAACGGACCGCCTCTTCCAATATGTCAGTCAGCAAATTAAGACAAGCGTCCGGGAAACGGATAAGAAGTTCCGCCCCTCTGACGAGCGTATCGGGATTGTGCTGACGCACACGCCCGCTGAACATATGCCGGCCGTTCTGACAAAGCTGAAAAAACAATTGGACACGTATCAGCTGGCAAATGGGAAGTATGTGTCGCTCACGTTCCACGTCTGCCATTTGCCTTACCGCAAAGATATCAAAACAGCCGATCACTTTTTAGAAGAACTGGAAAACGAGATGATGATGAATGAACTATAAAGGAATCACGCTGCTCTGCATCACAATGCTTCTGCTTTCAGCTATTGCGTCTTTTCCCGTTTCCGCACAAGCGAAGGAGCGGGATGCCGGCATTCTCATCATCTATTCAACCTTGGACGGCAAAGAGTCATCTCAAGTCAAAATGCTCGATTTGCTTGCGGGCCACTTTACATCCCATGTGACAGTCAAAAAAGATTCGGATGTGGAAGCGTCCGATTTCAAAGGCAAAGACCATGTGATGTATTACGGCCAAACGAAAAGAAAGCTCGGCAAAAAACTGGTGTCTCTGATCAGCAGCGTCAAAACATCTGTTGTCGCCATCGGCTATAACGCAGGCCAAATCAACCAATTTTCCGGGCTTTCATTAATCAGCAAAGAACATGTATATCAGGTTCACAGCAGGTCGGAAAAGGCCGATGTGTCTCTGGAGAGCGGGCTTAACGTGCTGAGCGTATCAGGCCTGAAAGGTAAGTCGCTTTATACCTTCAAAGCCGATGACGGCAAAACGCATTCTTTTATATGGAAAACAAAAAAAGCGAATGTGTACATTGGATTAACGAATTTGTTAAATGACAATTTGATCGTGGCGAAACAGCTCAGAGAAGCTTTCGGAGAGGAAGCGGGGACAACGTTATTGTATTTGCGTCTCGAGGATATCAGCCCGATGTCTGATGAAAAATTGCTGCTTCAAGCCGGTACATATCTGCATAAGAGGCATGTTCCTTTTATCCTGGCAGTGATTCCGGTTTACTTGAATCCGGAAACTGGCGACAAAGTGTATTTGTCTGATAAACCGGAGATGGTCAAGGTGCTGAAAAAGCTGCAAAGCATGGGCGGCAGTATCATTGTTCACGGCTATACACACGCCTATCGCTACAGTGAAACAGGCGAGGGCTTTGAATTCTGGGATGCAAAGGCGGATCAGCCGATTACATCTGGAAATGCCGAAGCCACCCCGTCCATTCTGGAAAAAGAACGGGACTTTCCGAACGAACAAGCTTATAACAGCTATTTGACACCATTTCGGGAAAAGGAAGAAACGTATACAAAGCAAAAACTGACGCGTGCGATTGAGGATTTGACATCATCGGGTCTCTACCCGCTGGCGTTTGAAGCGCCGCATTACACGATGTCCGAATATGGCTATCAAATCGCCTCGCAGTATTTTACAAGCATTTTCGGGCAGGTCCAGCTCAGCGGCACAACGTGGAAAACATCCGGTGCGTCTCCGTATGTGACAACTCCTTCGATGCTGGATGGAATGACGCTGTATCCGGAAACGATCGGCTTTGTCGATACATCAAAACAAAACCCGCTCGGCGATATGGAAGAGCACATCGCCCAGATGATTGATTTTGAAGGCGGAGTAGCCGGCGGGTTTTATCACCCGTATCTTGGAATGAAATATCTGCCGGAGCTGGTTGATCAGATGGAACGCATTCCAGACAGTGAATGGCTGGATTTAAAGAAAACGAAACAAACCGTCAAAACAGACAAAGTTGAAATTCATACAAGCGGTGACGGAACGATTCAGGTGAAAAACGGCGTAAGCGCCATTGACGAGTTTTTCGATCATCATCGGCAAACTCCTCTGGAAAAGGCGTTATGGATTCTCTCCGCGATCGTGCTCTTATTTGTCGTCATGTTTTTCAGTTATACGTTTTACTTGAGAGCCACATTGAAAAAACGAATTTTTAAGGAGAGAAGAAGCCTTGGGTAATACGCTGTTCTTTATCTCACTAAGTTTAATTTGGGTCATGCTTCTCTACCACATGTTTCTCATGCAGGGCGGGTTCCGCCACTATATGACCTTCGAACGGAATATCCCGAAGTGGAGAGAAAACATGAAGGAGCTGCCAAAGGTCAGTGTCCTTATTCCGGCGCATAACGAAGAGGTTGTGATTCGGCAGACGCTGAAGGCGATGGTCAACCTTTATTATCCGAAGGACCGGCTGGAGATCATCGTCGTTAATGACAATTCATCAGACCGGACGGGTGATATCGTCAATGAATTTTCCGAGACATACGATTTCATCAAAATGGTGATCACGAAGCCGCCAAACGCAGGAAAAGGCAAATCCTCCGCGCTTAACTCTGGTTTTGCCGAATCGAACGGCGATGTGATCTGTGTATATGACGCCGACAACACGCCTGAGAAAATGGCCGTGTATTACCTCGTTCTCGGCCTGATGAATGACGAAAAGGCAGGCGCCGTGGTTGGGAAATTCCGCGTCATTAATGCGGCAAAAACGCTGCTGACGAAGTTTATTAATATCGAAACGATCTGTTTTCAGTGGATGGCCCAAGGAGGCAGATGGAAGTGGTTCAAAATCGCCACGATCCCGGGCACCAACTTCGCGATCCGCAGAAGCATTATCGAAAAGCTCGGGGGCTGGGATGACAAAGCGCTTGCTGAGGATACCGAGCTGACCATCCGGGTGTATAATCTCGGCTATCACATCCGCTTTTTCCCTGCCGCCATCACTTGGGAGCAGGAGCCGGAAACGTGGAAGGTGTGGTGGCGCCAGCGCACCAGATGGGCACGCGGCAATCAATATGTCGTACTGAAATTTTTGGCGCAGTTTTTCAAACTGAAACGAAAACGGATTATCTTTGATTTGTTTTATTTTTTCTTTACGTATTTCCTGTTTTTCTTTGGCGTGATCATGTCAAATACGATATTTGTCATCAATTTGTTTTATGATTTGCATTTATCGGTCGGATTTTTGGCAATGGTCCTCTGGATCTTGGCGTTCTTCTTATTTATGACAGAGGTCATGATTACGTTGAGCATTGAAAAAACAGAAATGAACAGGCAAAACTTTTTTATCGTATTTCTCATGTACTTTACATACTCGCAGGCATGGATTGTGCTCGTTATCTATTCTTTATTCGTAGAAATCAAGCACCGTTTATTCAAGCAGGAGGTCAAATGGTACAAAACAGAACGATACAATCAACATAAAAGCGGGTGACCTTTTTGAAACAAATAATGATTTTTCTCACAAGCTTCATGCTTCTGGCGATGACCGGACAAGCGGCTTTAGCCAAAGAGGTGCAGGTCAGCGGTTCGCTTCTCGGAAAAAGCAGCCAAGAACAAGCCAAACAGCAGGTGCTGACAAGCGACCTGATGACACTGTACGGATCAAAAGACAGCGCGGAGCTGACGTATCAGATTCCGGCAGGCGCCTCTTCTGGCAATCAGCAATTGGTGATTGAATACGAGGCTTCAAATCTTTTAATTTCTCCATCATCGTTAACGGCTGTCATTGACGATGAACCGGTCAAAACGGTAAAGCTTAATGGTGATTCCAAACGGAAAACATTGAAGCTTAACCTGAATAAAAGCCAGTCTGCCCAGGGCTATCACAACGTCTCGCTGAAATTTTACGGCGTAATGAAAGAGGGCGTCTGCGTCAGACAGGATACGTCCGGCAACTGGATCAAAATTTATCCGGACAGCCGCCTGACGCTGGCGGACAGCAGTGAAGCAAAGGGAACGACGCTGGACCATTATCCATATCCTTTCGCCCAATCGGGAAATACAGCCGAGGAAACTGCCATCGTCATTCCGGACGACCCAAGTTCGGCGGAAATTGAAGCAGCAGTGAAAACAGAAGGCTATTTGAAAACGGCCGACAGCAGTGTCACCATTTCGTATGTCACGGAATCTGAACTGAAGAAAATCGACAAGCCGACGATTTTCATCGGAGTGGACAAGCATTGGAACGGAAAGGTGAAAAAGCTGATGACACAAGCCGGCTTACAGGCAAAAGGAGAAAAACTTCTGCTTGCAGAGCGGGTGCTGAAAGCAGAGAGCAAGCAGCAGCCGGTTCTGTTTGCGCAAGCCGCATCCGATGACGTGCTCACTGAAAAAATCAGTGTCATTACGGATCAGACTTATACAGGCCAGCTCAGCGGCGATACACTCTCAATCAGCAAGCTTAAGCAGGCTGAAAAAAAAGAAAGCAATAGGCTGACCCTCAAGAATTTTGGAGCGGATGATATCACAATTGGAGCTGACAAAACATCTTCAGCACATTATTTTTATCCTGCATCGGCGGTTTTAGATGAAAACCAATCAGCGAAGCTGTCGCTTAAGCTGAAAAAGTCCGAAACGATTCAAGCTTCAACGGCCGAAAACGAATCGGCTGCTCAGGCTGCAGAACTGAAAGTCATGATCAACGGCCAGCCGCACTCGGTCCGGCTTGATGATTTAGGAAAAGAAGATAAAAACGGATTCTATCATGCCATGGTAAAAGTGGATCCTAAGCTGCTTCAGAAAAACCGCTACATTGATATTCAGTTCGTCACAACTGGGTTAAAGGAAAACAATCCTTGCAACACCGCTGACGAAGAAAAGTGGGTCTTTATCGATAAAAACAGTACATTGTCTTACACCGTCAAAGGCATGTCTCCGTCAGCGGATTTTCAAGAGTGGCCGCTTCCTTACGCCGGAAATCAGGAACAGGCAACGCTGATCGTGATTCCTGACACCTTAAACCAATCGAAGCTTGAGGAGCTTTCTCTCGTAACCGAGTCCTTTGGCAGCGAAGCGCAGCATTCATATACGGTGAAGAAATCCTCTGACGTAACAGCAAATGATGCCAAAGGACGGAACCTCATTTTCTTAGGGGGCATCAATCAATTTTCTCTTCTGAAGGAGAAATCATCAGAACTGCTTGTGCCGCAAGCGAAGAACGGTTCGTTTGATGTATCAGGTTTTGAAATGCTGAATGAGACAACAAAACAAGTGGCATTTACCCAAGCATCTCTTTGGGATACACGCTACACAATGGCTGTCTTTGCACCGTCAAAAGGAAAAGGCGCGGCCGTCACGAAAGAAATCATCAACTATCTCAACAGCACCGATGACTCGGCAACCGTCGTTAATGAAACAAACAGCCAGCAGGTGTTTACAAACCACCAGCAGCTCAAATCAGAAGCAAACAGTTCCAGTGAAGAGCAGCCATCACAAGATAATGGCCAGAAATGGCTGTATATTGGTGTGCTGGCACTCATTATGGTGATTGCGGCAGTGTTCATTTGGGTTGCCGTACGACGCAGAAAAAGAAAGGCAGACAGGGGATAGCACGTGAAGAATGATGTCTCTATCGTTCTCCATTCATTTGGTACAACACTCATACAGAGTGTTGTATTTTTTTTGGCCTATACATGAAAACAGGAAACAGAGCCATCCTAAACCTTAATGAAATGAATTGGAGGGATGCAGATGTTTTTCCACGTGAAAGAGTTACAATATAATGCCAAACCTGACCGGCCAGACCCCGTTTACGCGAAAAAATTGCAAGAAATATTAGGCGGACAGTTCGGTGAAATTTCTGTCATGATGCAGTATTTATTTCAAGGCTGGAACTGCAGAGCTGATCAAAAGTACCGTGACATGCTTCTTGATATCGGCACAGAAGAAATTGCCCATGTGGAAATGCTGGCAACGATGATAGCTCAGCTGCTTGATAAAGCGCCAATTGAAGAACAAGAGCAAATGGCTAAAGATCCTGTCATTGGAGCTGTAATGGGAGGGATGAATCCTCATCATGCCATCGTAGGAGGTTTGGGGGCTAAACCAGATGATAGTGTGGGATACCCTTGGACAGCCCGATATACGATTGCAAGCGGAAATCTGCTCGCCGATTTCCGTGCAAACCTTAATGCTGAATCGCAAGGCAGGCTGCAAGCTGTCCGTCTATATGAAATGACAGATGATAAAGGTGTGAGGGATATGCTGTCCTTCCTGATTGCAAGGGACACGATGCATCAAAATCAATGGCTGGCGGCCATTCAAGAATTGGAGGAACGTGAAGGCGTGGTTGTCCCAAGTACATTTAATCGTGAATACGAAAAACAAGAAGTTTCCTATTCATTCATGGACTGCTCTAAAGGAACTGAAAGCCAAAGCGGGCGCTGGGCGTCAGGGACTAGTATGGATGGAAAAGGGAATTTCGAATATGTTGGGGAGCCTGAGGCTATGGGCCAAAAACCAATGCTCAAGCCGGCGCCTCCGTACGTTCACGGCACAATGCCGGCCGACGGCGCATCATCGCTGGAACATTAACGAAACATTATGGGCTGCCAACCATGTCTTAGCAGCTGGTTATTGCTAACGTGATGATTGAAAAAAACGGGCTGGCATACCATCCTTTACAGCCAATCGGCCTTCTTTCTCAGAGTCCGCTGTTGTGAAAAAAAGGACATAATGAATGCCGCACTGCCGTATCATTTTAAAAAGGAAAGCAACTATGACCAAGGGGAAAACGACCTTGGTCTTTTTTGCGTGAAAAGGAGAATTGGCAATGTATACGCAAGGTTCATTTGTCATTGTATCGAACGAAAAACATCAGATTCTGCTGGTGAAACGAAAGGACGTCCCTTTATGGGATCTGCCGGGCGGCAGGGTCGATCCCGGGGAAACGGCTGAGGCAGCGGCAGTCCGGGAGGTGTTGGAAGAAACGGGATACAACGCAGCGCTTTCTGCGAAAATAGGTGTCTACCAAAGGCCGAAGTTTCAAGATGAACAGCATGTGTTTGCCGGATACATAACAGGCGGACAAGCGATAACGAGCGGCATGGAGACAGCGGATTTGAAGTGGTTTTCTCCGCAGCGTTTACCGCTATTTATAGTGCCGAACCGAAAAAGGCAAATCAAAGATTTTATGAGCGGCTCTCTAGACGCAACCGTCACTCTCAAGGACAGCGGCATGCTTGCGGCGATTGGCCTGTTGAAAAGAAGACTGGGCAAGTGATAAAGGTCTCCGGGTTTTAAAGAAGCTATCCTGTGGTATTGAAAATAGGAAAAAGGAGGATACGGCATGGCACACAAAACTGCAGGACAAGCAATGACAGAACTGCTTGAACAATGGGGAGTTGATCATGTATACGGCATCCCCGGAGACAGTATCAATGAGTTTATTGAAGAATTAAGACACGAAAGAAATCAATTGAAATTCATTCAAACCCGCCATGAAGAGGTGGCTGCGCTGGCGGCCGCGGCTGAAGCAAAACTCACCGGCAAAATCGGTGTCTGCCTGTCGATCGCAGGGCCGGGGGCGGTGCACTTATTAAATGGTTTATATGATGCAAAAGCGGACGGCGCCCCTGTGCTGGCGATTGCAGGACAGGTTTCATCAGGCGAAGTCGGACGGGATTATTTTCAGGAGATCAAGCTTGAGCAAATGTTTGAAGACGTGGCAGTATTCAACAGAGAGGTACATAGCGCGGAATCACTGCCGGATCTCTTGAATCAGGCGATTCGCACCGCCTGCAGCAAAAAAGGCGTTGCGGTATTGAGCGTGTCAGATGATTTGTTCGCGGAGAAAATCAAACGTGAGCCCGTATACACGTCACCAGTGTATATTGAAGGGAACCTTGAACCGAAAAAAGAACAGCTCATCACTTGCGCGCAATATATAAATAACGCCAAGAAGCCGATTATTTTGGCGGGGCAGGGAATGAAAAAGGCGAAACGTGAGCTGCTGGAATTTGCGGACAAAGCCGCGGCCCCGATCGTTGTCACGCTCCCCGCAAAAGGCGTTGTTCCCGATAAGCACCCGCATTTTCTCGGCAACCTCGGGCAGATCGGCACAAAGCCGGCTTACGAGGCAATGGAGGAATGTGATTTATTAATCATGCTCGGAACTTCATTCCCATATCGCGATTATTTGCCTGATGACACGCCGGCGATCCAGCTTGATTCAGATCCGGCGAAAATCGGAAAACGCTATCCGGTGACAGCGGGTCTTGTTTGTGATTCGGCTCACGGCCTGCGCGAATTGACAGAGTTTATTGAACGGAAGGAAGACAGAAGGTTTCTGGAAGCCTGCACTGAACATATGCAGCATTGGTGGAACGAAATTGAAAAAGATGAGACAGAGGCGGCAACACCGCTCAAACCCCAGCAGGTCGTGGCGCGGCTTGAGGAAGCGGCAGCCGATGATGCAGTGCTTTCTGTAGATGTCGGCACTGTGACAGTCTGGATGGCTCGTCATTTCAAAATGAAAGCAAACCAGGATTTCGTCGTTTCCAGCTGGCTTGCGACAATGGGCTGCGGCCTGCCGGGAGCAATCGCCGCAAGCTTGTCAGAACCAGAGCGCCAAGCGATCGCCGTCTGCGGTGACGGAGGCTTCTCCATGGTCATGCAGGATCTTCCGACCGCTGTTAAATATAAGCTCCCCATTACCGTTGTCATTTTAAACAACGAAAATCTCGGCATGATTGAGTATGAGCAGCAGGTCAAAGGCAATATCGACTATGTCACCAAGCTTCAAAATGTCGACTATGCCGCATTTGCAGAAAGCTGCGGAGCGAAGGGCATCAAGGTGACCAGAACGGAAGAACTGGCGCCTGCTTTCCATGAGGCGCTGCACGCTGACCAACCGGTCGTAGTGGACGTTATGATCGGAAACGAACCGCCGCTGCCTGGAAAAATCACCTACGGGCAGGCAAAAGGCTTCAGCAAATACATGCTGAAAAATTTCTTCGAAAACCAAAAAATCGAAATGCCGTCACTGAAGAAAAGTTTAAAACGGTTATTCTAAAAAAACAGGGGTCTCGTGAGACCCCTGTTTTTTAGGTGTTGGAAACAAATGGATTGTAAGTTATCATAGCATTATATTGAATGATAGGAGGAAAGCATGTTTGAATCCATAAAATTAGCGGTGTACTTATTGGGATCTCTAGGAATGATCTATGCAGCCTGTCACGATATTCGCCATGCTCAAAACGGACAAAAGGACAAATGCATCTTCTTTCAAAACAAAAAGATCAGCGCATTTGTCCTTGTATGTTTCATATGTTTATTTTTATCAAATCTTACAGCGTTCATGTCTCTATAAGTTTATTTCTCTTTCTTCTTAAGCCCAAAAAAGAAAGGAAAAGCAGAACCAACCAATAACGTTCCGAATAAAAACATGCCGCCGATAAACACGTGGAAATTGGTGTGTCCGGCCGTAAACGCGGTGACCAAGGAAATGATACTGAGCACGATCATGGCGATGCCGGGCGCGACTCTCATTTTCCCCTTGGATTTATAGGCAACAGCAGAACATAAAATGCCGATTACAATAGGAACAATCCATAAATAAAACAGAATAAATAATGACATCATCAAAACTCCGATTTTTTCTTCTATCATAACAAATTTCTGGCAAAAAGGGTATCAATGAGCTTTTGCGCAATATCAAAAACCGGCTTAGCAGCCGGTTTTTTCTAACGAAATGTATCAACAATTAAAAACACGTTCAAAGCGACGATCAATACAGCGATCAGCCAAGACACCACTGTGACCCATTTGGCGTTGATCAGGGCTCCCATAATCCGTTTATTGCTTGTAAACATAATAAGCGGGATTAAGGCGAAGGCAATCCCGAAGGACAGCACGACCTGGCTCATGACGAGAGCTGTTGTTGGGTTGACGCCTGATGCGATAATCAAGATCGGCGGAATGATTGTGATAAAACGCCGCACATACAGCGGAATGCGGTAGTTGATAAATCCCTGCATAATCACGTCACCTGAAAGCGTGCCGACTGACGAACTGGACAGTCCGGCAACGAGCAGTCCGATCCCGAATAAAACGGCTGACATTGGGCTGACAAGATGTCCGAATTGCTGAAAGGCGACATCAAGATCCTCGACAAACAGCCCGTTTTTGAAGAATAATGCGGCAGCCACGATCAGCATGCTCGCATTAATCGCACCTGCGATCAGCATCGCTATTAAAATATCAATAAATTCAAATCTGAAGATTTTTTTCCGTTCAGTATCAGTTTTCCCGACAACCCGCCGCTGTGTAAGTGCTGAGTGTAAATAAATGGCGTGCGGCATAACGGTTGCACCGAGAATACCCGCTGCGAGAAGCACACTGTCAGTGCCTTGAAATGCCGGAACAAAAAGGCCCTTCATCACTGACACGGCATCAGGCTTGGCGAAAAAGGTCTGCAGCGCAAAGGCGATCACCACCACAAACAGCATGCCGGTAATGCCGGCTTCAAGTGAACGATATCCGCGGCGCTGAAGCTCCAATATCGCGAAAGAGCCGATCGCCGCTATAATAGACGCTTCAAGCATCGGGATGCCGAACAGCAAATACAGTCCCAGAGCCGCTCCGATAAATTCCGCCAGATCAGTCGCGATAATGACCAGCTCGCCCTGAATCCATAATCCGATGGAGACAGGCTTGGGGAATTCTTCACGGGCAACTTCGGGCAGGTTTTTGCCTGTCGCGATACCGAGTTTAGCGGAGAGTGATTGAATTAAAAGCGCCATTATATTAGAAAATAAAATCACCCATAGCAGCATATACCCGTATTTAGAACCTGCTGATATATTCGTTGCGAAGTTGCCGGGATCAATATAGGCGATGGCTGCTATAAATGCAGGGCCTAGAAAAGGAAGCAGTCCTCTAAACCCTCTGGTTTTCCCGTCAAGCGCCTCTTGGACTGCTTTGGAACGGGGAGATTGTGCTGTGATGTCTTTGTTCATCATGTCTCACCTGAATTCTGATTGTTTTTAGCCATACAACAAAGAGTTTCCTTAATGCAAATTATTTTATCTACATCATATGACCATCCCGGTTTCTTGTCAACCGAAAACGTTCATTCACTTTCAAATTTTCCCCTGTTATGTCACATGATATGTAAAGATTCAAATAAAGTCCCACATAAAAAGACATCGTTTCAGATCGAAACGATGCCTCCTGTATCAAAATGAGTCTAGGCTTCCTTCCGCAGCCCGCGGAATATGAGGCTCAGTAAGAACATGAGGATGGCGGCCCCGATAATTGCCGGGATAATGGCAAAGCCGCCGAGGCTCGGCCCCCAAGTGCCAAAGAGTCCGTGTCCGATCCATGCTCCCACCAGCCCGGCAATCATTGAGCCGAAAATTCCTCCTGGCATCCGGTTCCCCACAATGGCGCTTCCGATTAATCCGATTAGGATAGCAACAACTAATGAAACCAAAAAGCTAAGCATCATGCTCACTCCTCATAAATGATTTATCAATCAATAACCGCTCATGCCAAACCCGAAACACCGAATAGCATATCGCTTTATGATCCTGTTTTGATCTTTCTCTGCACGCTGCCATCAGCTAAATGAACAATCACTTCAGTGCCTTTATGCGCTGCGATCTCCTTTGCCCGTTCAATTGCTTCTTTCTTTGTACCCTTGATCTCAGATACACGTTTAGCATCCTCGGCTTTGACCGCCCAGCCGTTTTTATGCTTGATGACATGTTCTGCTTTATCCATGAGCTCAGAACCTTTTCCGCTGCTTGGATCTTCATCGTGTTCTGTCTCATCACCATTCTTGAGGAAATCATCAATTTCTTTTTTCGAGGCGTTTTCCGCCCATTCCTTTGCCTTGCTTGTCGCAATCGGAATTGCGCGGCCGTCCTCGTAGCCCTCATCGATCATCGCATTTGCAATGTCAATCGCTTTTTTCTTCACCGGGTTCTCAAGATTTTTCAATGAAGCGGGATAATCCTTCATCGACCAAGGCATGTCCATCACTCCTTTTCCTTTTATAAAAATGGTACCCGCAGGTGAAAAATAAAAACGTTTCCGGAAAATGAAGGTATACTATACAGTAGAAAAAACAGAAGGGAAGTGCGGGTTGGGTGAAAACAGAACGAAAAGAAGACTTGCATCAGCAATTAAAAGAAATAGAGAAATGGGAAAAAGATCAGCAAAAAGTCTGGTTTTGGGAAAAACTCAGCCGTCTCCCGTTTCAGCTACTGGACAAGCTGACACCGGAATTCATCCAGAAAAAGATCGGCAAGCTCTTGGATGAGCTCGGCAGCTTTGTCCAAACAGGAGGGCAGTATCTGACATCTGAAAAACAGATTATCAAGATGTTTCAAAAGAAACTGCCGGAGGAGACCTTCGAATCACTTGAAGACGTACAACAAGCCCCTCTTCCTATCATGGATGAAATTGCGGAAGGAATGGGCAAAAACAGGATTAACGCCGCAACTGTTCAAGGCGCGACAACGGGTGTGGGCGGCGTGTTTACGCTGGCGGCAGACATTCCGGCCGTGCTTGGCCTGTCGTTAAAAACGTTGCAGGATATCGCGGTTGCTTACGGCTTTGACCCAAAGGAGAAAAAGGAGCGGGTCTTCATCGTAAAATGTATGCAGCTGACTTCGGCTGATGTTGTCGGCAAAAAATCGATTTTGAATGAATTAAAAGACTACGATCAAGACCGTACATATAAGAATGTCGCTTCTCAAATCCAAGGCTGGCGTGAAGTTGTTTTAGGCTATCGCGACACGTTTGGCTGGAAAAAGCTTTTTCAACTGGTGCCGGTCGCGGGAATGGTCTTTGGCGCGTCAGCCAATCGCTCGACATTAAACGACATTACCGAAACGGGCATGATGTTGTATAAAAAGCGCCGCATTCTTGAGCGGCTGAAAGAAAAAGAACGAGAGATGGAATAACAAAAAAAGCAGACGAAGCAGACGGACACCGCGCTCCGCCTGCTTTTTTTAGTGGAAACACACCCAATGTGTTTTGTTTGTTTAAAAGGATGGATAGCGGGAATACAACAACCAACACCAATTAAAGGAGGAATTCAAAATGGCAGACGATAACAAAATGAGCAGAGAAGAAGCAGGTAGAAAAGGCGGAGAAACAACAAGCAAAAACCATGATAAAGAATTCTATCAAGAGATTGGTCAAAAAGGCGGAGAAGCCACTAGCGAAAACCATGACAAAGAATTCTACCAAGAAATCGGTGAAAAAGGCGGAGAAGCCACTAGCCAAAACCATGACAAAGAATTCTATCAAGAAATTGGCGAAAAAGGCGGAGAAGCCACTAGCGAAAATCATGACAAAGAATTCTATCAAGAAATCGGCCGTAAAGGCGGAGAGGCAACAAGCAAAAATCATGATAAAGAATTCTACCAAGAAATTGGCTCAAAAGGCGGAAACGCCCGCAACAACGACTAATCAAAAGCATGAAGGCAGACAACCTGTAGAAGGTAAAAAGCGATCCGGCGAAACAGCTGGATCGCTTTTTTATTTTGGAAATAACTTGATCTAAAACGGTGCTGCGATACAATAAGTGAAAAAGGGGTTTTCACTAATGTCCGAGATCCAAAACATGCTCGCCATCGCCAATGAAGTCAAAGAAAAACACGCCAATTTTTCAATTTCAGAGGTCAATGACCATTGCGTGCGCCTCGCAGTGTTTACGGGAGAATATGACTGGCACCATCACCCAGACTCAGATGAATTGTTCATTGTTCTTGAAGGTGAGCTGCTGATTGATTTTAAGGACAAAGAAACTGTGGTACTCAAAGCGAATGACAGCCTGCTCATCACGAAAGGAACGGTTCACCGCACGCGCTCTTACGTCAGAACGGTGAATCTCTGTGTCGAGCATACACAGGCGAAAACAGTCATCATAGAGGAATTGCCATGCTAATCAAAAAGATTGTATGTGAAGTAGATGCTGCAAACGCCGAAGCATTTTCAAAAGCGCAGTCACAGTGGGGGGCATTGTCACATGTGGCCGGCTTTGTCAAACAGGCCGGCGGCTGGCGAACATCAGCAGACAGGCCGCTTACCGCAGAGATCATCAGCGTTTGGGAGGACAGAGAAGTTTATGAAGCTTTTATGGAGAACGAACACGACGTTATCTATGAAGAAATCGGGCAAAAGGCTACGTTATATTCAATAGAAGTGACGTTTACTCAGGCTGATGCAGAGGAGGCCGCTTGCATGTTTGGCAACCAGGAAATTGAATACGAGCCTGGATGGACCGTGACAAAAGCTTAGTTAAGGGAAGTCGTTTTAAAAAAGATGATAAGCTGATTTTATCACTCATTATAACAATGTAGATATTCTCCTGTTATTTTGATTGAATTAGAATGAAGAAAATGGAATTCAATTGGGGAATCAGGGGGATTGATTTAGATGACTTTTCATTTTAAGGGAATTGATCATATTCAGCTTGCGGCTCCTAAAGGCTGTGAAACTGCTGCAAGACAATTTTACGTCGGCATATTAGGCTTTCGGGAAATTGAAAAACCTGATGAGTTAAAAGCCCGAGGCGGGGTCTGGTTCACTTTTGGGAATAGACAATTGCATATCGGGATAGTAGAACCTTTTGTTCCCGCTAAAAAAGCACACCCCGCCTTTGAGGTTATGAATATAGAAGGCTTAAAAGAACATTTGAAATTAAATGGAATTGGAATTGTTGCGGACAATAAACTTCTGGGAGCGGACAGATTCTATGTTTTAGATCCATTTGGCAATCGTCTTGAGATGCTTGAGTGGCAGAAAACGCGCAAAAAAGGATAGATCACGGTTGATGATGATCTATCCTTTTTATGATTGTATCTTTACTCGCGTCCAGGAAGCGTATCATGAACAAAAGGCGGTGCTGGTTTTAATTCCGGTTTTTCTCCAAACGCTTTCGCTTCTTTTACATATTCAAAGGCTTCTCCGTCCGGCGCTTTTTCGTTCAGCCAAGTTTGCTCGGCGCTTTCTTCGCCTTCAGAGAAATTAATAAGCTGATGCGAGAACTCTTGCTTTTCGAGTGCTTTCGGGAATGTTCCCGGCACAATCGGGCCTTCTTGTGCTTCTAATTCTTTAATGGCGGCGAGCCATTGATTTTGGTGCATCGTGTCACGCGCCAGCAGGAAGCTGAGCATATCTTTAACGCCTTTGTCATCTGTCATTTCAAACAGGCGTGCGACCTGCAGACGGCCTTGTGATTCCGCATTCAGATTGGCGCGGAAGTCTGCCAGCAGGTTTCCGCTTGCAACGATATAGCCGCCGCTCCAAGGGACGCCTGTACTGTTTTCCGGCATGGCGCCAAGTCCTGATACAATCGCATGGTGAGGGTTCATGCCGCCCAGAATGGAGCCGATGACCGGATCTTCAGCGGCTTTTTCCTGCTGATCGAGCGGGGCATCCTCAAGAAGTCTGGCGATCATTGTGGCGATCATTTCAACATGCCCGAGTTCCTCAGTTGCCGTATCCATCAGCAAATCCTTGTATTTTTCATTTCCTCTTGTATTCCAGCCTTGAAATAAGTACTGCATGGCAACAGAAATTTCTCCAAATTGCCCGCCTAAAATTTCTTGCATTTTTTTCGCGAATAATGGATCTGGACGATCTGGTTTAGCAGGATGCTGCAGCATTTTCGTGTGCTTAAACATGTTTCCATCTCCTTTTTTCGTTTATCCCTTTTTATATTTCCGATCAATTGAAAGATAAACGAAAAACAGCGTATCGAGATAGAGATTACGAATCCTTTCGCAGCTCTAAAAGCTCCTGAATCAGCTTCCGGCCGAAGATAGGCTCGTACTGCCGGTAAACAGGATCAAGGCGCTTCATCCATTCTTTTTTCTCTTTATCTGACAGCTCGTAGATGTGAATAGAAGAACTCATTTTGATGACTTCCAGCTGCTCCTTGTTCATTTGTTCGGCATGCATTTCATTCCACTCTGTCGTTTCCTTCATCGCTTCTGTCAAAATGCGCCGTGTTTCCGGTGTTTGCGCGTTCCAAAAATGCTCATCCGTCATGACAGCGTAGCCGAGATAACCGTGGCTGCTTATTGTCAAATGGTCCTGAACATTATAAAATTTTTTAGAATAGATGTTTGAAATGGTATTTTCTTCGCCATCGACTGTATGGTTTTCTAACAGCTGAAAGGTAGAATTGAAGGATTCCTGATGAGGCTTTGCGCCAAGCAGCTTGAACTGATCTTCTATCACATCGCTTTGCATAATGCGGAGATCTTGTCCTTTTAAATCATCCGGGGTTTTGACCGGCCCTTGATTTGTCGTGATTTGCTTAAAGCCGTTCGTCCAATAGGCGAGTCCTTTTAATTGGTTTTTCTTTAGCGAATCAAACAGCTGTGTGCCGATGCTGCCGTGCAGTCCTTTTTTGACGGCTTCGTAATTTGTAAATGCATACGGCAGATCCAGCACGCCCCATTCAGGCGAGAGCATGCCGAGCTTCGATGTGGAGGGGGCGATAAATTGAACATCGCCGTTTTGCAATGCTTCAATTTCTTCAATGTCCGAATACAGGCTTCCATTCGGAAACACTTCAATTTTTATTTTTCCGCCTGATTTCTCGTTTACCAGCTCGGCGAATTTATTGGCGGCCAGCCCTTTCGGCGTGTTTTCGGCAACCACATGGCTGAATGTAAACACGATTTGATCCTGTAAGCCTTCCTGATCGTCATCATAAACGATCTCTTCACTGCCGGAACGATCATGGAATCCGATAAATAAAGCGGTTGCAATTCCGGCGATCATCAGTGCGAGACATGCAAACAAACTCTTCATGAAAAGCCCTCCCCTATGTTTTAAGGATAATGGGGGACATGCCATTCGTAAAGACCTGAAAGGAGAAGCTGATGAACAAAAAGAAGCTCTCAATCCGTTGGAAAATCACGATCTTATCCTATATACTCGTCATTTTCTCCTTTTTGATCGGCGGCATTGTGCTCATCGGCAATATCCAGCATACAGAGGAGCGGGAGCTGAAAAAACGTTTGATGAATACGGCCCGGACAGTGTCGGAGATGACAGAAGTGAAAGAGGCCTTGGCGCGAAAAAAACAAACAGAAGCTGTTCGCCATGCGGTTGAAGAGATCAGGATGATTAATGAAGCAGACTATATTGTCGTCATGGATATGAATCACATCCGCTACACGCATCCTGTCAGTACAAGTATCGGCAAGAAATCCAAGGGTGCAGACGAAGAGGCGGCGTTTGCGGAGCATATTTATTTCTCAGAAGCAAAGGGCGAGATCGGCACGGCGGTCCGCGCTTTTTATCCGGTGAAGGATCACGAGCTGAACCAGAGCGGCGTGGTGCTTGTCGGGAAAACACTACCGGGGATTACCGACATATTGCTTCAGTTAAAACACGATATCGCATTCATCGTTGTACTGACACTCGGCTTCGGCCTTGCAGGTTCCTTTCTGCTGGCCCGCCATATCAAAAAACAAATGTTTCAGCTTGAGCCTCATGAGATTGTCCGAATGTATGAAGAACGGACAGCGACGTTTCACTCCATGAACGAAGGCGTGATTGCCATCGACAACCGGCTTATCATTACGATTTTCAATGAAAAAGCGAAACAGATCTTTGAGGTGCAGGGCGATCTGGTCGGAAAGGTGATCTGGGAGGTTCTTAAGGATTCGCGCCTGCCCGAAATCGTGGAGCGGAACAAAGCGGTTTATAATGAAGAAATTCGCGTCAGCGGAAAGGTGATTATGAGCAGCAGAATTCCGATCGTCATGAAGAAAAAAGTCATCGGCGCCGTCGCGATTTTTCAGGACAGAACGGAAGCGGCTAAGATGGCGGAGGAGTTGACCGGCGTCAAAAACTTTGTAGAGGCGCTCCGCGTCCAAAACCATGAGCATATGAATAAGCTGCATACGATCGCCGGTCTCATCCAGCTGGGGAAATCTGAAAAAGCCTTGCAGCTTGCATTCCGGGCGTCAACTGAGCAGGAAAATGTGACTGAATTTCTTCATCGCTCGATTCAAAATGACGCTGCGGCTGGCCTTCTATTAAGTAAAATCAGAAGAGGAAGGGAGCTGGGCATTGCTGTTCATATTGATGAAAACAGCAGCCTTCAGCAATTTCCTGAGCATGTTGATCAGCATGATATCGTTGTGCTTCTTGGCAACCTGATTGAAAATGCCTTCGGTTCATTTGAAACGGTTCAATCTAATGACAAACGGATTGACATCAGCATCGAACAAACGGATGATATCCTGGCAATTTTAATAGAAGATAACGGCCGCGGGATTGAATCGGCACATATGCCGCACCTTTACGACAAAGGATTTACAGTGAATAAAACAGGCGGCACAGGCTATGGCCTGTATCTAGTCAAACAAATTACAGACAAAGGATCGGGCACGATAGAAGTGGATTCACACGCAGGGCAAGGAACAGCTTTTTCTATCGTTTTTCCAATGAAGGGGGAGGAAGCGCAGCATGGCTCTTAAAGAATGGAAGGTTCTGCTCATTGAAGATGATCCGATGGTTCAAGAGGTAAACAAGGATTTCATCACAACTGTCAGCGGCTTTATTGTCTGTGCAACAGCGGGAAACGGAGAAGAAGGCATCAAGCTAATTAAAGAAAAACAGCCCGACCTCGTCATTCTCGATGTGTACATGCCGAAAAAAGACGGGATCAAAACGTTGCAGGAGATCAGAAAGCAAAAGCTTGAAGTGGATATCATTGTCGTTTCCGCTGCAAAAGACAAAGAAACGATCTCCCTTATGCTGCAAAATGGAGCGGCTGACTATATCTTAAAACCATTTAAGCTTGAGCGAATGAGACAGGCACTTGAAAAGTACAAGCAATATAAACAAAAAATAGAAGCGAATGATACGCTGTCCCAGGAACAGCTCGATGCGATCCTGAATATTCCGCAGCAGGCCGTACAGGATCTGCCAAAAGGATTGAATCATTTTACGATGAATGAAGTCACTGCTTTTTTGAAGCGCCAAACCGCATCTCTTTCTGCAGAAGAGGTCGCCAAGGCGCTCGGTATCGCCAGAGTGACAGCCAGGCGATACCTTGATTATCTAGAAAAAAAAGGAACCATTAAGCTGGACGTTCAATACGGCGGAATCGGCCGTCCTGTCAACCGCTACGTGTTTAAAGGATAAACCTGAGACCAAAAAGACCAAAATGTCCGTTATGATCATAAACTTCCCCACCCTATATGAAAACGCTATCATTCTAGTAAGAAAGACACAAAGGCGAATAGGACAGGGGGATGCAGAATATGAAACTGTTTAAAAATTTAACAGTTCAGGTCATAACTGCGGTCATCATCGGGGTCATTGTCGGGCTGGTCTGGCCTGATATCGGCAAAGAAATGAAACCGCTTGGCGATACATTTATCAACGCTGTTAAAATGGTGATCGCCCCAATCATTTTTTTCACTATCGTTCTCGGGATTGCAAAAATGGGCGATATGAAGAAGGTTGGAAAAGTAGGGGGGAAAGCGTTTATTTATTTCGAGGTTGTCACAACTCTCGCACTCATTATCGGTTTGTTCGTCGTTAATATGATAAAGCCGGGATCGGGTCTTGATTACAGCAAGCTTGAAAAGGGTGATGTATCACAATACACGCAAAATGGCGGTCAGGGAATCGACTGGATTGAATTTGTCACACACATTGTTCCGTCCAACATGGTTGATGCCTTCGCAAAAGGGGACATTTTGCAGGTCTTATTCTTTTCGATTCTTTTCGGAGTCGGTCTTGCGGCATTAGGTGAAAAAGGGAAAAGCGTCATTGATTTCTTCGACAAGATTTCTCACGTCTTTTTCAAAATCATCGGCTATATCATGCGTGCGGCGCCAATCGGGGCATTCGGGGCGATGGCGTATACGATCGGGCACTTCGGTCTCGATTCCATCAAGCCTCTGGCAAGTTTAATGATGTCTGTTTATATTACGATGTTCCTGTTCGTATTTGTAGCTTTAAATATCATCTGCAAGCTTTACGGATTCAGTCTGTGGAATTACCTGCGCTTTATTAAAGATGAGCTTCTGATCGTGCTTGGCACAAGCTCTTCAGAATCGGTGCTTCCGCGTATGATGGATAAAATGGAGCGTTACGGCTGTTCAAAATCCGTTGTCGGGCTTGTCATTCCGACGGGCTATTCGTTTAACCTTGACGGCACATCGATTTATTTATCAATGGCGACGGTTTTTCTGGCACAGGTGTTTGGAGTAGACCTCAGCATTGGCCAGCAAATTACAATTATCCTCGTTCTGATGCTGACATCGAAGGGAGCGGCCGGTGTGACGGGAAGCGGGTTTATCGTCCTTGCCTCAACACTGTCAGCGCTTCAGGTCATTCCGCTGGAGGGTCTTGCACTCCTGCTTGGGGTTGACCGTTTCATGAGTGAAGGAAGAGCGATTGTGAACCTGATCGGAAACGGAATCGCCACGATCATTGTTGCAAAAAGCGAAAATGAATTCGATGAAGCAAAAAGCATAGAGGCTGTTGAAGACATGAAAAAAATGAAAACAGCAGTTTAAGAAATGAGCGGCTCATCCATGGGGCCGTTTTTTTAATTGTTTAAGAATTATTAAGGTAATGACAGAGACCTCAGCATTTTTTTGTTATATAATTTACAGATGGATACTATATTGAATTAAGGACGTTTGTCCTAACAGGGGTGTATAAATGGCCGCTTTAGTTAAATTTTTTCAGCACCCGGGAGTAAGGCGTTTTTCCGTCTTTGTCGTGTTAACTGGTGTGTTATATCTATTTAAGAGCATGATCAACTTAATATTGCTTACCTTCATTTTCACCTTTCTAATGGATCGTTTGGAGTTTGTCGTACGGCAGTTCGCAAGTCGATTCTTCCGCGTAAGCCAGCGGGTTGTCATTACGTTTCTTTACGTGTTGCTGGCTGTGCTGCTTACAGTTGGGGGATTTGTTTTTTATCCGATCGTCGCGGCGCAGATTCAGCAGCTGGCTAAGCAAATTAAACATATTGCGTATCACCCGGACACCATCCCTTTCTTTGATGAGATCACCAGTGTTTTCGGAGATATTAATATCAGTTCATATGTCAAAGAGGGTTTCAATGTGGTGTATACGTATCTGGCCGATATCAGCACATTTGGCTTGCAGGTCGTAATGGCGCTCGTTCTCAGCATGTTTTTCTTATTTGAGAAAAAACGGCTTTCAGAATTTATGGGGAAATTTAAAACGAGCAAACTGGCGGTCTTTTATGAGGAAATTGCTTTCTTCGGAAGAAAATTTGCAAGAACGTTCGGCAAAGTGCTTGAGGCTCAATTTATCATTGCGCTCGTCAACTGTGTTCTGACGTTTATCGCGCTTTGGATTATGCATTTCCCGCAGCTGTTTGGGCTTTCTATTATGGTGTTTTTCCTTGGATTAATTCCTGTAGCAGGCGTTGTCATTTCTTTGATTCCGCTCAGTATTATCGCTTACAGCACAGGCGGCGGAATGTATGTGCTCTACATTGTGCTTGTCATATTCGCCATACATGCGATCGAAACCTATTTCTTAAATCCGAAGCTGATGTCTGCGAAAACAGAACTGCCGATCTTTTTCACTTTCATAGTACTCATTTTCTCTGAGCACTTTTTAGGCATTTGGGGTTTAATTATCGGGATTCCGATCTTTGTGTTTCTCCTTGATATCCTTGATGTGACCAATAAGGAAGAAGGACCTAAAAGATTCCAAGAGAAAAGTAACAAAAAATAGTTTACAAAATTGGTTCTTTTCTGTATAAATAAACTATCATACAATAGTAAGCCACACGCTTAATCCTTTAACTAAGGAGTGGGGGACCCGATCTTTTGGGGTTAATTTTTCGTCAGAAAAACGGACATCTCTTCGTCCGAACCCGTCAGCTAACCTCATCAGCGTGAAGAGAGAATCCAGTGGTTTGATGTAATAGCCAAAGCCCACGGGAGTCTCTCGCGGGCTTTTTTTTAAAAAAGGGAGGAATGCAGATGAAGCTGGCTACAAAGATAATCATTGCATTGGTGCTGGGTGCGGTGACGGGAATTATTCTTAACCTGACATCACCTGAATTATTTGAAAATTTGAATAAGTTTGTATTTGGTCCGCTTGGTACGATCTTTTTAAACCTTATCAAAATGCTTGTCGTTCCGATTGTCTTTTTCTCACTGACACTGGGAGTAGCTGGACTGGGCGATCCTAAGAAGCTTGGCAGAATCGGTTTAAAGGCGATTTCTTATTTTCTCGTCACAACTGCAGTGGCGATTACCATTGCCATCATTTTAGCTCTTGTCATCAAACCGGGAGAGTTTGGAACATATGATACATCGTCTGCCGAATTCACTGCTGAAAAAGCGCCAAGTATTGCCGACACCCTGTTAAACATTATTCCGACCAATCCTGTTCAAGCGATGACCGAAGGAAATATGCTGCAGATTATCGCTTTTGCCATTTTTGTCGGGCTTGGGATTACAATGCTCGGTAAAAAAGCGGATATGCTTCTCAAAGTTGTTGAGCAAGGAAATGAATTGATGATGTACCTAGTGAATCTGGTCATGAAGTTTGCTCCGTATGGCACATTCGGTTTGATTGCGACAGCCGTGGGAAGCCAAGGGTTCAGTGCAATGAAAGCGATGGGCTTGTACATGCTTGTGGTAACCATTGCATTATTGATACATGCAGTCGTAACCTACGGATCTACGGTAGCGCTTATCGCCAAAAGAAATCCGATTACGTTCTTTAAAGATTTCTCAGAGGTTATGGTCGTCGCGTTCAGTACTTCCAGCAGCAATGCGACTCTGCCGGTTTCCATGGATGTGGCACAGAGAAAACTAAAGGTGCCTGAGCCGATCAGCAGCTTTGTCCAGCCGCTGGGCGCTACAATTAATATGGACGGAACAGCCATCATGCAAGGGGTAGCCACCGTCTTCATTGCGCAGGTATTCGGGCATGATCTGACACTCACGCAGCTGCTGATGGTCGTACTGACGGCTGTATTAGCAAGTGTCGGAACCGCGGGTGTTCCGGGAGTCGGTTTGATTATGCTTGCTATGGTGCTTCAATCTGTCGGTCTTCCTGTCGAGGGAATCGGATTGATCCTTGGAATTGACCGCCTGCTTGATATGCTTCGTACAGTTGTAAATACAACAGGAGACGCGGCCTGCGCTGTCATTGTGACAGAAACAGAGAAGAACAAACAGCCTGAGCAAACGTCGACTCTATCGGTTTAACCAAACATTTGGAAGCAACAAATGCTATAATACAAACAGTGCCTAATTGTTGGGCACTGTTTATTTTTTGCCGAAAAAGGAGGAAGGCTTTATGGCTGAGCCGATTTTACATATTAAAGGCCTCGATAAAAAGATCGGGTCTAAACAGATTTTAAAACAGATCAGCATGGACGTCATGGAGGGAGAAATCATCGGCCTGCTCGGCCCGAATGGTTCAGGGAAAACAACACTCATCCGTATCATCGTCGGGCTGTTAAAACAAAACAGCGGAAGTGTGACAATCAGCGGATTCCAGCATGATACAGAGTTTGAACAAGCAATGGAAGCTGTGGGGGCGATCGTCGAAAACCCAGAGTTCTATCCGTACCTGACAGGCTGGGAAAACCTCAAGCACTTTGCGAATATGCACAAAAAAATAGCGGATGAACGGCTTGATGAAGTGGTGGAACGTGTCGGGCTGACGTCAGCGATTCATGATAAGGTCAAAACCTATTCCCTTGGCATGCGCCAGCGACTTGGCATTGCGCAGGCGATTCTTCACGGGCCGAAGCTTCTTATTTTAGATGAGCCGACAAACGGTCTTGATCCCGCGGGTATGAAGGATTTTCGCGATCATATTAAAGAGCTCGCGGAAAAGGAAGGGACAGCAGTCCTATTCGCCACCCATTTACTGCGCGAGGTTGAAGATCTGTGTGACCGTGTCATCATTATTCAAAAAGGCGAGATCAAAGCGGAAGTCAGCTTATATGGAACAGATCAAACAACAGAAAAAGCAATCATTGAAGTGCAGCCGGAAGAAAAAGCACTCAATTGGCTGACAAGCAATCAATATCAAGCTGAGCGGCAAGACGGGGCGATTGTTGTTGAGGTAGCAAAAGAAAACATTCCGGAGCTGAACCGCTCACTTGTCGGACAAGACCTGGATGTATTTTCCGTTATGCCTTACACGCAATCACTGGAAGATGAATTCATAAAAGCGACAACTGCCCATCAAGAGGAGGGAGAAGAGCTTGTCTAAATTAGTTTGGAATGAACATATGAAACTTTTTAATCGGAAGGTCACATTGGTATCTCTTATCTTGATGGCGGTCTTTCAATTTTTCATGGCTTTGATCATTAAACGGATTGTCATCAGCGCCGGGACAGATGAAAATTTCATCGGCTATTTTTCGTATACACCGAGCCTGAACATCCTGCTGCAGGCGTTAACGATCGTGATTGCAGCGACAATTGTTTCGATGGAGTTTGATAAAAAGACGATCAAATTTCTGCTCATTCGTCCAGTTAAACGCCAAAAGATTTTTGGGTCAAAATTAATCACAATTGTGATGGCCAGCTTTTATTTATATTTGGCATACTACATTCTGGCATTATTATTCGGTCTTATCTTTTTTGGCACATCCGTGACTTCAGAATCACAGGCATTGCTGATCAACACTTTGGAGCTGATCGGGTCAAACTGGCTTGAAGCCGTAATGATGGGATTGTTCGGGCTGCTTTGTTCTTCGCTGTTCCGCAACAGTGCGGTAGCTGTCGTCGTTTCTTTTGTCGTTTTATATGGAGCGAGTACACTTGTCCAGCTCATGAAGCTGTTTGAAAACAAATGGGGCAGCTTTTTACTTTTTGCGAACACTGACTTTACCCAATACAGCAGCGGCCAGACCGTGTTGTTTTCAGGCATGACGCCATTGTTTTCGGTGGGAATTATCATCATACATGCCATATTTTTCATTGCCGTTGGCTGGTGGTGCTTCTGTAAACGGGATGTCCGGGTATAAAGGCAAGGAATGACACTTTTGTGAAAAAAATCACGTAAATCAATATCAGCTGATATTTTGGTTTATACTAAAGGTACTGACGGAGGTGTCTCGATTGAGGAACTTTATTACCGCTTTACCGATCGTATTGCTGCTTGGATTCTCATTTGTGTCATTCACTTTTCAATTTGAACATCTTGTTTATTTCAGACTCGCGCTTGGATTGTTTTCTCTCGTGGGGCTGTACATGATATATAAAATGAAGACGGGCATCCGTTATTTTATCATCTATCTGTATGCAAGCTGGATTGTGCTAGCGGCAGTAACCGCTTTTGAAGAGCCGATTTTCTCGAGCTTTTTCTTCGGCGGCCTGGTGATGACAATGGGTTACCTGACATATATGCTGATTTATCTCGGCATGAAACAAGACCGGGATGCAAATCCTGTCTAAACACGCTGTTCCCTAGAGGGAACGGCGTGTTTTTCTATACCGGAAATAAAGGTTAACAGTTGCGGAATGATGGCAGGAAATCTATAATACATATTAAACTTATCGGAATTAAAACCTTGGGGGGCTGCCGGATGTCATTATTTATACAAAACGATCAACAGCGGCAATGGATGGAGAGAATCGGACGGATTGCGGATGAATTTCAGCAAACGGCCGCTGAAGATGACGAACAGGGACGTTTTCCTGCAGAAAAAATACAAAAACTGCGTGATGCCGGGTATACGGCCTTAACATTGCCGGCATCTCATGGAGGAGGGGGCATTTCTGTTTACGATATGCTCCTGTTTCAAGAACGGCTGGCACGGGGAGACGCACCTGCAGCATTGAGCATCGGCTGGCATTTGAGCGTAATAGGAGAGCTCGGAGAAGGAAACAGCTGGGATAAAGATGTGTTTGCGTTTATTGCAAAGGAAGTTAAAAACGGGGCTGTCATCAACAGGGCGGCGACAGAAGCGAACACCGGAAGCCCGACAAGAGGAGGGCGTCCCGGTACAATCGCCGTTAAAAAAGATGGCAAATGGGCAGTGAACGGAAGAAAAACCTTTACGACGATGTCGCAAGCACTGGATTATTTTTTAGTCACGGCATGGATTGAAGAAAAACAATCAACAGGCGTGTTTCTCATTCATAAAGATGATCCCGGATTGTCGATTGAAGAAACGTGGGATATGATGGCGATGCGAGCGACTGGGAGCCATGACCTAGTACTGAATGAGGTCATGCTTGATGAGGAGAAACTGGTGGAAGTGCTTCAAGGTCCTCGAGGGGCAAAACCGAATGGATGGCTTCTTCACATACCGGCGATTTATCTTGGCATTGCTCAAGCAGCACGAGACTATGCGGTGCGATTTGCAGCCGAGTATTCTCCAAACAGTTTGAAGGGGCCGATCAAGGATGTTCCGGCCGTCCAGCAAAGAACAGGCGAAATGGAGCTTGAACTGACTACTGCCAGACATTTTCTTTTCCATATTGCCCAATTGTATGACGATCCAGAGCGCCGCCCTCATTTGAGAAGCGAGCTCGGTGCGGCGAAACATATCGTCACAAATGCTGCGCTGTCTGTTGTCGATAAAGCGATGAGAATTGTCGGCGCCAAAAGCCTAGAACGAACCAACCCGCTTCAGCGCTATTATCGTGATGCGCGCGCAGGCCTCCATAACCCGCCGATGGATGATGCGGTCATCCAAAAGCTGGCCTCAGAAGCGTTTGAGTGATGAAAAAAAAGAGCCTTCCCGGCTCTTTTTATGTATTGTTTTGCTCCTGCAGATTTTTTTGATGCTTGCGGTCGATTCTGTCATAAATGATATTCATCAGCTTTGGGTTGCCCATAATCGCCTCTTTGTTTTCCTGGATCAGCTGCTGGTAGGTTTTTACTTTACGCTTCGACATGCTCTGGTTCCCTCCTGACATGTTTGTATTCACTTTCTAACTCTGTCAGCGACAATTCATATAAATGACGCGTGGACTTTTTGTATATACCATTCTGTATTAACAGATGAATGAGCTGTTTTTTTCTGATTTCTCCAGACTGAGGTGTCATTGTGTCACCAACCTCCAATCAAACGATATTGATAATCATTATCAATTGAACTCAGTATACATTGTCCCCATTAGCCTGTAAAGGTGAAAACAGTCCTATTCTTGCATAAATCTGCAAATATTCAACAGATCGACAAAAAGTTTCCCGGGCAATAATTTGCTGTCGAAATGTCCCTCTCCATTGAATACTGCTGCTATTTTTCATGTTTTGGAACCATACTATGTAACAGAATGGAGGCTGGTATTCAATGGAGCGGACAAAAAATCTGAAAAAGGGAGAAAAAGGGGCGCTCCTCAATATTTTCGCATACGTCATCCTTGCTGTTCTGAAGCTTGTCGTTGGGATTCTCTACCATTCCGAAGCGCTGAGAGCAGATGGATTAAATAACGCAACAGATATTGTAGCGTCAGTAGCGGTACTCATTGGATTGCGTATTTCTCAAAGGCCGGCTGACAACGATCATCCATATGGCCATTATCGGGCTGAAACGATTTCGTCCCTAGTTGCGTCTTTTATTATGATGGTTGTCGGCATTGAAGTGTTAATCGGCGGGGGGAGAGCGATTGCGGGCGGAACAACCGAAACGCCAAGTCTTATTGCGGCATGGACGGCGTTAGGCAGTGCTGTGTTTATGTATAGCATCTATTTATATAACAAAAGGCTGGCGGCATCCATTAAAAGCTCTGCCTTGATGGCAGCAGCAAAGGACAGCAGGTCAGATGCCTTTGTAAGTGCGGGTGCGTTTATCGGTGTGATGTCATCCCAGCTGCAGCTGCCGTGGATCGATCCGGTAACGGCTTTTGTCATCGGTATCATCATCTGCAAGACGGCTTGGGATATCTTTAAAGACGCTTCACATTCATTAACAGACGGTTTTCATTTGAAAGATCTTGAGCCTTACAAACAGACTGTGGGCAGAATTGAGAATGTACATCGTCTAAAAGATGTGAAAGCGAGGTATTTAGGCAGCACAGTTCATATTGAGATGGTCATTACGGTTGATCCGAAGCTTACAGTAGAGGAAGGCCATGGAGTGGCGGATGAAGTAGAAGACAAAATAAAACATGAACACGATGTCACTCATGTTCATGTTCATGTAGAGCCCGACGACATAAAATAAGGCTGTTTAACGAATTAGCTTATATGTTCAGATAAAAATTCAGTCACTTCTTCAGGCGTTTTGGCATTGGCGCTGTGAAGGTGAGCTGTTTTTTCACCGTTTTTGAAGATAAGTAAGCTGGGAATGCCCATTACTTGGTATTTTTCAGCCGGTTCAGGAAGCTCGTCCTTATTCAGCTCATACCAATCGTTTTGATTGTATTCTTCCAAAATATCGCCGATGAACATATTCATGCGTGTGCAGTCTGGGCACCAATCTGCATAAAACTTCACAATAATTTCTTTATCAGATTGAATCAGTTCATTAAATTGTTCGTTTGTTGTGATTTTTTTCATATGTCACATCTCCTTTTCAATGCCATTTTAATATAAAATAAAAATGAATTACATACAAATGCTTTCAGCATCAGCATGCCCAAAAATAATTAGATCATTTTCTCGTGAAAGTGATAAGATAGTAAAGATGAATTGTAGTGGGGGGAGTATCCATTGAAAACAAGTCTAGGATTAGTGTACGGAGGAAAGTCGGCTGAACATAATGTTTCACTGCAGACGGCTCTGGCTGTAATCAAAGCGCTTAATACTGAGAAGTTTGATATACATCCGATTTATATAACTGAAAAAGGCGAATGGGTAAGAGGCGCCCGTTTAACCGAGCCTGTTTCAAATGTGAAAATGCTTCAATTTGAGCAAGGAGGCAGTGCTTTTTCTCCAGCTGCCCTGAATCAGGAGATGTTTCCGCAGGAAGCGTCAGAGCAAAATGAAGCCATCGACGTCGTATTCCCGCTCCTCCACGGACCGAACGGAGAAGACGGTACGATTCAAGGAATGCTCGAACTGTTAAATATTCCATATGTCGGCAACGGCGTGCTTGCTTCCTCAGCAGGCATGGATAAAGTCGTGATGAAACATCTATTCGCGCAAGCCGCCCTAGCTCAGGCTAAATACGCAGCTTTCCTTAAGAAAGACTGGACTCGTTCTCCGGAAGAAAGCTGTGAGCAGGTCGAACAGGAGTTAGGCTATCCTTGCTTCGTAAAACCGGCGAACCTTGGCTCAAGTGTCGGAATCAGCAAATGCCGAAACCGTGAAGAATTGCAAAAAGCGTTCGAGCTTGCATTCCAATATGACCGCAAAGTTGTCGTTGAAGAAGGAATTAATGGCCGAGAAATCGAAATCGGCGTACTTGGAAATGATGATCCTAAATGCTCTGTTGTGGGAGAAATCGCACCGAAGACAGATTTCTACGATTACAAAGCGAAATATGAGGATGGAGATACTGATCTGGTGATTCCGGCAAACGTGACCGATGAGGAATACGCAAAAATCAGTGATATGGCAATTAAGGCGTTTAAAGCGATCGATGGTTCAGGACTTGTCAGAGCGGACTTTTTCTTGACCGCAGACGGCGAAGTTCTGATCAATGAAGTTAACACAATGCCTGGCTTTACTCCTTTCAGCATGTTCCCGCTGCTCTGGAAAGAGGCGGGAGTGGAATACGCTGACCTTATTGAACAGCTTGTGGAGCTTGCAAAAGAACGCCACGCTGAGAAACAATTGATTAAGCATACATTCTAATGAAGATGGACACTGCCGGTAAGAGGGCAGTGTCTTTTCCCGTATACAAAAAGAAAGAGAGGGACCGCACTTGATTAAGCGAACCATAAAAAATATTGCAGAGATGGTCAAAGGCACATTGACAAATCCGCAATACGAACAAACAGTCATTCATGGAGTGGCAACTGATACAAGGAAACTGGAACAAGATCAGCTTTTCATCCCGCTGAAAGGGGAACATTTTAACGGACACACATTTGTGCAGCAGGCTTTTGACGCCGGTGTAGCGGCCGTTCTTTGGGATCGGTCAGAACCAAATCCGCCCGAGAAACAGGCCGTCATCTTAGTTGACGACACCCTTTCCGCTCTTCAGCAACTTGCAAAAGCTTATTTACAGGAGCTTGGCACGCGTGTCATCGGGGTAACCGGAAGCAATGGCAAAACGACAACAAAAGATATGATTCACGCCGTCTTGGGAACCCAGTACCGTGTCCACAAAACAGGAGGGAACTTTAATAATCACATCGGCTTGCCGCTGACGGTTTTAGCCATGCCTGAAGATACGGAGATCGCCGTATTGGAGATGGGAATGAGCGCCAAAGGAGAAATTGACCTCCTGAGCCGCCTGGCAAAACCGGATGCGGCTGTGATTACAAATATAGGCGAATCCCACATGCAAGACCTTGGCTCAAGAGAGGGCATTGCAGAGGCGAAGCTTGAAATCATTAACGGGCTTAAAGAAGACGGAGTGCTGATTTATATCGGGGATGAACCGCTCCTTCAAAAAGCATACAGCTGCCAAACGAAAACGTACGGATCGGGAGCGCAAAATGATTATCAGCTTCAGGATGTCAGCCAGAGTGAAGCGGGAACCCATTTCACAATCAAAGGGATGGGAAAATCGTTTTTTATTCCGGTGCTCGGCAAGCACAATGTCATGAACGCTATGGCTGCGATCGCCGTGGGGGCTTATTTCGGCATCACGGCTGATGACGCGGCAAAAGGACTGAGCGGACTAAAGGTAACTGGCATGAGGCTCGAACTCATCAAAACAGACAGCGGCATTTCGATTATCAATGACGCTTATAATGCCAGCCCGACTTCAATGAAGGCCGCCATTCAATTGACAGAAAGCCTTGAAGGCTACGGAAAAAAAATGCTTGTGCTCGGCGATATGCTTGAACTCGGTGATCTTGAAGAAACATTCCATAAAGAGTGCGGCGCAGTCATCAGCCCTGAAAAAATCGACCGCGTCTTTACGTACGGAAAGCTGGGCGCTTTTATTGCGGAAGGCGCACTGAACCACTTTGAGAAAGAACGCGTCAGCCACTTCACCGAGAAAAAAGATCTCTTTCAAGCCGTGAAGGAAAACGCGTCAAAAGGAGATTTGATTTTATTCAAAGCGTCCAGAGGTATGAAGCTTGAAGAAATCGTTAAAGATTTAATAGACAGCCCGCTTTCATAAAAAAAAATCCTGCGAAAAAAACGCATATTGCATCATAAAATAGAATGATGTGCAAACACTAATGTATGCCGGCCTGAAATAATGTATGTCTGGCTGGCTGCGGCTATGATACAATAAATACAGGTTATTTTGCGATACGAAAAATATTTGTCCGGATTTTCATTCGCCTGCCCGAAGTTCTCCCGCCGGACATTTGGGAGCGGATGAAACAGCAGCCGGCATATTCGAGAAGCCAATCTGCTTCTCATTTTATTGAAAAACAAATAGTGTAATGGTAAGATAAAACTTAGAAGTAATTCGGGCTTTGTATACGTATGGACCTGTCCTTTTTGTGGAAAGGGCAGTTTTTAGTGGTAAATCACGACATTACTGACACAGCAATTAGAAGGAGTTTGAATAATTTGACTATAACGTTTCAAGATTTTAATTTAAGTTCTGATCTCATGAAAGCAATTAACCGTCTGGGATTTGAAGAAGCAACGCCGATTCAGGCACAAACGATACCGCTCGGACTTTCAAATAAAGACGTCATTGGACAAGCGCAAACAGGTACAGGTAAAACAGCTGCGTTTGGTATACCCCTTGTTGAAAAAATTAACCCCGAGTCTCCTGATATTCAAGCAATCGTAATCGCGCCAACCCGTGAATTAGCCATTCAAGTATCTGAAGAATTATATAAAATCGGACAAGATAAGCGTGCGAAGGTTCTTCCTATTTACGGCGGACAGGATATTGGACGACAAATTCGGGCTTTAAAGAAAAACCCGCATATCATTGTGGGAACACCTGGACGTCTTCTTGATCACATTAACCGCCGCACAATTCGTTTAAACAATGTAAACACTGTTGTAATGGATGAAGCGGATGAAATGCTGAACATGGGATTCATTGACGACATTGAATCTATTCTTTCAAACGTGCCGAGCGAGCATCAGACACTTCTGTTTTCTGCTACAATGCCAGCGCCGATCAAACGTATTGCGGAGCGCTTCATGACTGAGCCGGAACACGTGAAAGTAAAAGCGAAAGAAATGACGGTTTCTAACATTCAGCAGTTCTATTTAGAAGTGCAGGAGCGTAAAAAATTCGATACATTGACTCGTCTTCTTGACATTCAGTCTCCTGAGCTTGCGATCGTCTTCGGACGTACAAAACGCCGTGTTGATGAGCTGGCTGAAGCTCTGAACCTTCGCGGATATGCGGCTGAAGGAATTCACGGTGACTTAACGCAGGCGAAACGTATGGTTGCGCTTCGCAAATTTAAAGAAGGCGCAATCGAAGTTCTTGTTGCAACTGATGTTGCGGCTCGCGGACTTGATATCTCTGGTGTTACACACGTGTACAACTTCGACGTGCCTCAAGATCCTGAAAGCTATGTTCACCGTATCGGAAGAACAGGCCGTGCAGGAAAAACAGGTATGGCGATGACGTTCATTACACCGCGTGAGAAAAGCATGCTTCGCGCAATTGAACAAACAACAAAACGCAAAATGGACCGCATGAAGGAGCCTACACTTGATGAAGCGTTAGAAGGCCAGCAACAGGTTACGGTTGAACGCCTTCGCACGGCAATCAGTGAAAACAACCTGAACTTCTACATGACAGCGGCAGCTGAGCTGCTTGAAGATCATGATGCAGTGACAGTGGTTGCGGCGGCTATCAAGATGTCTACAAAAGAGCCGGACAACACACCGATTCGCTTAACAGACGAAGCGCCGATGGTCGGCAAACGCCACAAGAACCAGCGCTCTTCTAAACGCAGAGATGGACAAGGCGGCGGCTATCGCGGCGGAAAAGGGAAAAACAACAACCGTTCTTCCTACGACAAAAAGCGTTCAAACGATCGCCGTTCTTCAGGTGACAGACGCCAGAAAAAATCTTACTAATTCTATCGATTAGAAGCCCAAAACATGTCGTTTTGGGTTTTTTTATGTTTACGACTTGGTATTCAGCAAACTTTCAGCTGACGGAAGCTGTTTTTCTCTGTATGCTTAAGAATGAAACCTTTCTGTATAAGAGACGTATAAGTAAAGATGAAAAAACGGGAGGTAGGTATTTTGAGAGAGCAGCCTAAAAACCAAATCAGTCCAGACGGATTAAAGGTTTGGCGACTTCAAGAGATCATCATATCCGCTGTCTGCTTGCTTATCGTCATAGCAGTTGCAGTGTTAAGCTATTATTTTCATTGGCCGTACTCGATCAGCGGCGTGCTCGGCGGGATTTGGCTGCTGGGTTCAATTGTGACGGTCTTTATCATTCCAAAGATCCGTCATAAAGTGTGGCGCTATGAAGTCCATGAACATGAAATCGATATTCAGTCAGGTATTTTTGTGGTGACACGTGTGATTGTCCCGATGGTCAGGGTTCAGCACGTCGATACGTCACAAGGGCCGTTATTGAAAAAGTACAACCTGGCAACTGTAAAAATTTCCACGGCCGCGACCGTTCATTCGATCCCCGCTTTAGAGATGGAGGAAGCGGATCGACTGAGAGACTCTATTTCCCGTCTGGCAAGGGTGACTGAAGATGATGTCTGAACCGAAACGCCTGCACCCGGCGGCAGTCATTTTGAATTTATGCCATACCATTATTCAAACGATTAAAAATATCATTCTGCCATTCTTTTTTGTGTATATCGTTAATTCAAACCATACGGTCCGTTTTTATGGAGCTATTGCGCTTGGTGTGCTGTTTATCTGGCTTGTGGCCGCAAGTATCATCAAATGGAGAAGGTTTACCTATCGAATCGAAGATGACGAATTCAGAATTGAAGAAGGCTTGTTTGTCACGAAAAAGCGATACATATCGATCGATCGGATTCAAACGATGAATACGAGCGCGGGTGTGATCCAGCAAATCTTTAAGCTTGTGAAGCTGCAAATTGAAACGGCAGGCGGAGGCAAGGAGGCGGAAGCTGTTCTGTCGGCTATTTCTGTTGAAGAAGCCGAACGCATCAAAGAATCAGTCTTTAAGAAAAAAGCAAAAAGTCACGAAAGCGAACACGATGAAGATCTGCTGGAAGCAGAACAGGAGCAGACTCCGGAAGTTGAGCCGCAAGAGCGCTATCGCATGAACATGAAAGAGTTGCTCATGGCCGCCTCTACCTCCGGCGGAATCGGAGTGATTATCTCCGCTGTATTTGCACTTATTTCTCAGCTTGATGAAGTGTTGCCGATGGATTGGTTTTTCGATAAATTCTCCTTCCTTCAGCACGCCAGCATCGGTATTTATGCGGTACTCATTTTTATCGGTTTATTTATCGTCTGGATGTTCAGCATCGCCGGTATGATGTTTAAATACGCGAACTTTCAAATTATAAAAAAAGAGCAGGAATTGGTCATTTCAAGAGGGATTATCGAAAAACATCAAGTCACGATTCCGCTCCGAAAAATACAAGCCATTAAAATCAAAGAAAATATCATCCGCCAGTTATTCGGCTATGTGACGGTGTCCATTGTCAGCGCGGGCGGCGGCGACCGGGAAAAAGAAGAAGGCGCTTTGACGATTCTTTTTCCGATGATTCATAAAAAGAAGCTCCCGCACATGCTTCAGGCCTTTACGCCGGAATACACGCTGGAAGAAAACGTCCGCCGTCTGCCGCGGCGCGCGCTGAAACGATATTTATTCCGCTCCGTCATTTTTTCACTTTTTTTGATCATCCCATTATGTATCTTCTTTCAGCCATGGGGCTACCTGTCGATCATGCTGCTGCCGATTGAATTGTTCTTCGGCTACCTCGCATTTAAGGATGCAGCATGGACGATCAACGGGGAGCGTCTTCAGCTGACGTCAAGGTTTATCGGCAGAACAACCGCGATTGTGCTGAAAAGAAGAATGCAGATTTGCAAATTCAGCCAATCCTATTTTCAAAAGAAAGGCCGTCTGTATACCATTTCTACCGCGGTAAAATCATCAAGCCATATGGAAGAATTAACGGTGAGGGATGTAGGTGAAGAGGATGCGGACTTCATTTTGAACTGGTACTCATATGAAAAAGCGGACGGTTAATACCGCCGCTCTTTTTTTTGCACACATAAAAAGGAGAGAAGAAACCCGCCGCAAAGCCCAAACAGATGGGCCATCATGTTAATATTGGAGTTGATAAACGACATCAGAACGGCAAATGCGAGCAGTGTGACAATCATTTTGGAATGCTCCTGCCCGATCAGTTCTTTGTGAAAAAGAACCATAAACAGATACACGCCGAACAGTCCGAAAATCGCGCCTGAAGCCCCGACATGCACGTAATCAAGCGGCTCTGTCACATATGTGCCGATATTACCGATGATGCCGGAGCCGGCGTACACAAGGAGGAAACGCGCTTTTCCCAGCATACGCTCCAAAGCCGGGGCAAATAAAAAGATCGACATGGAATTAAACAGCAGATGGGTAAAACCGGCGTGCAGCAAAACCGGTGTGATCAGCCGCCACCATTCACCGTTTGCAACGCCTAGATTATAGCCTGTGACGGTATCTCTCCATAACACGACTGAATGGACAGGAAGTGAAAAAAATAGCCAGAGAACAGCTTGCAAAGCCAATATAAAGGTGACAACGGGATAAAGCCTGATAAACGTTTGAAAATTTTCGGTCCGTATAAACATTCCGAGCCCCTTTTCTTCATTTTGGTATTTCTATAGTAACACGTTTATGAGACAAACCATTCAAATAGTACATACGCAAAGGAGGTTATCACCCATGATATACGGCATAGGACTAGATATCACCGAGCTTAAACGGATCGCTTCTATGGCCGGCCGCCAGAAACGATTTGCTGAGCGGATTTTGACGCGAAACGAGCTTGATCAATATGATGAGCTTTCAGAGAAAAGAAAAATCGAGTTTCTCGCGGGCAGATTTGCGGCAAAAGAAGCTTTCTCGAAAGCGTTTGGCACCGGTATAGGAAAACAGCTTAGCTTTCAGGATATTGAAATTAAGAAAGACCAAAATGGCAAGCCTTATATCATTTGCGCAAAACTAAGCCAAGCCGCCGTTCACGTATCAATCACCCATACAAAGGAATACGCGGCCGCGCAGGTGGTGATTGAAAGGTTGTCAAGCTAGTCTGCATATTAGGGGCGCCCCACTCATATATTTGATAGTGCATTAAGGGAGACAAGTTGTTTGAGGCTTTTATGGTACGCATCCGTTCTGCCTAACGTGTACCGAGCGTACCGTTAAAGTCAAACAAGCGATTTCTTCCTTTTACATCAATTGAGAAAAAGGGGTTGAAAAAGGTGAGAAAAAGCTTTGTTTTGCTTTTAACGGGACTGCTTGCTGTCCTTATTCTTTCTGCCTGCGGGCAAAAAACACAGCAAGATATTGTGACCGGGTTAGATGAAAAGGCGAAAGAATATACCTCGTACAAAGCAAAAGCGAAAATGACCATCGAGACAGGGAGTGAGCCTCAAGTATACAATGTGGAAATCTGGCACAAAAAGCCGTCTCTGTACAGGGTTTATCTGGAAAATCCGAAAAAGGACCAAAACCAAGTCATTTTACGAAACGAAAACGGAGTATTTGTTCTCACGCCGTCTTTAAATAAGAGCTTCAGATTTCAAAGCGACTGGCCGAACAACAGCAGCCAGGTCTATCTGTTTGAATCGCTCGTAAAGGATGTTCAAAACGATTCAGATGCGGTTTTCACTGCGAAAGAAAAGAACTACGTATTTGAAACAAAAACGAACTATCAGCATAACAAAATGCTGCCAACGCAAGAAATCACGTTTAACAAAAAAGATATGAGCCCGTCATCTGTCAAAGTCATGGATACTGACCGAAAAGTTATGGTGAAAGTAGAATTCAGCAGCTTCGAATTCAATAAACATTTCGACAAAGAATCCTTTGACGAGAAGAAAAATATGACCCTTTCCCAAATGGACGTTGCCACAAGCGCGAAGCCATCCGATACATTCGCGGTCAAAACGCCGCTTGAACTGCCGCTTGGCGTAAAGCTGCTAGAAGAAAAAGATATCTCTACTGAAGACGGGAAGCGGATCATCATGACCTACGGAGGAGAAAAATCATTTACCTTAATTCAGGAAAAAGCCCAAATTGCCAAGGCTTCCTCCTCAGTTAGGCTGAACGGCGAACCGGTGAATCTCGGCTACACCATCGGCGCCTTGTCGGATGCATCATTATCATGGACGTATGATGGCGTAGATTACCTTCTCTCATCTAAAGATCTTACGAAAGAGGAAATGGTGACAGTCGCGAAAAGCATGCAGGGACAATCATCTAAATAACCGCCAAAGGCCAAACATGATTTGGCCTTTTTTTCGTCTTGCATCGTTTCCCTTTGGCCTTTAATTTTAGTATGATATGTAAATGATATTGAATAAAAGCTAGGAAGTGTCATAATGAGCACAAAACCTTTTTACAGAAATACGTGGGCGGAAATCGACTTGTCCGCGATAAAGGAAAATGTCAGCAATATGAAAGAACATATCGGCGAACATGTCCACCTAATGGCAGTTGTGAAAGCGAACGCCTACGGGCATGGCGATGCAGAAACAGCGAAAGCGGCGCTTGGCGCAGGTGCTTCATGCTTGGCAGTGGCTATTCTCGATGAAGCGATTTCACTGCGCAACAAGGGCCTGAAAGCGCCGATTTTGGTGCTCGGCGCGGTTCCCCCTGAGTATGTATCAATCGCGGCAGAATATGATGTGACAATAACAGCTTATTCTGTTGAATGGCTTCAGGAAGCCGCCCGCCATATGAAAAAAGGTTCTCTTCATTTTCATTTAAAGGTCGATACGGGGATGAACAGGCTTGGCGTAAAAACAGAAGAAGAAGTTCATCACGTCATGGCGATTCTTGACCGTAACCCTCGTTTAAAATGCAAAGGGGTATTTACCCATTTTGCGACAGCGGATGAAAAAGAAAGAGGCTATTTTTTAAAGCAGTTTGAGCGCTTTAAAGAACTGATTGCTCCGCTGCCGCTTAAGAAACTGATGGTGCACTGTGCGAACAGCGCCGCCGGCCTCAGGCTGAAAAAAGGCTTTTTCAACGCGGTCAGATTCGGCATCGGCATGTACGGCCTCCGTCCGTCAGCCGACATGACGGACGAAATACCGTTTGAGCTGCGCCCCGCTTTCACTCTGCATTCAACGCTGTCGCATGTCAAACTGATCAGAAAAGGCGAGAGCGTCAGCTACGGAGCGGAATACACAGCGGAAAAAGATACATGGATCGGGACGGTGCCTGTCGGCTATGCGGATGGCTGGCTTCGAAAGTTGGAAGGAACCGAAATCCTTGTAAAGGGAAAACGGCTGAAGATCGCCGGCCGGATCTGCATGGACCAATTTATGGTGGAGCTGGATCAGGAATATCCGCCGGGCACAAAAGCCACATTAATAGGCCGGCAGGGAGATGAATATATTTCCATGGATGAAATTGCAGGCAGGCTCGAAACCATTAACTATGAGGTGTCTTGTACAATAAGTTCCCGGGTTCCCCGTATGTTTTTGGAAAATGGGAGTATAATGGAAGTAAGAAATCCTTTAGTGCAGGAAAATAAAAGCAAATAGCTCATCTCATAATGGAGAATTCATAAAACAGCTTTGCTTGAAGAGTGAATAATGGTATCATTATCACTGGATGGATAAAAGAGTCGTATCCGTAAGTTTGGTGGAGGTGTATGTTTTTTGTCTGAATCCAGCGCAAGAACCGAAATGAAAATCAGCTTGCCCGAAAACCTAGTAGCTGAATTGGATGGTGTAGCGA
The DNA here is from genome assembly GCF_055486375.1 of Bacillus sp. 11C. Taxonomy (NCBI): domain Bacteria; kingdom Bacillati; phylum Bacillota; class Bacilli; order Caryophanales; family Bacillaceae; genus Bacillus; species Bacillus sp. 11C. The sequence continues at coordinate 90,099 of NZ_JBUPVZ010000002.1, read as the reverse complement.
TGCGGGAGAAACGAAGCAGAAACGAACTGATATCACAAGCAGTGAGAGCGTATGTCAGCGAACGAACAACTCGTCACAACCGTGATTTGATGAGACGCGGCTATATGGAAATGGCGAAAATCAACCTGAATATTTCTTCTGAGGCTCACTTTGCGGAGTGCGAGGCTGAAACGACAGTTGAGCGCTTAGTCAGCGGAGGATAATCATTTGATTGTGAAACGCGGCGATGTTTATTTTGCTGATTTATCTCCTGTTGTTGGCTCAGAACAAGGCGGGGTGCGCCCGGTTTTAGTGATCCAAAATGACATCGGAAATCGCTTCAGCCCAACTGCTATTGTTGCAGCCATAACAGCGCAAATACAGAAGGCGAAATTACCAACCCACGTCGAAATTGATGCAAAACGCTACGGTTTTGAAAGAGATTCCGTTATTTTGCTGGAGCAAATTCGGACGATTGACAAGCAAAGGTTAACGGATAAGATTACTCATCTGGATGATGAAATGATGGATAAGGTTGATGAAGCCTTACAAATCAGTTTGGCACTCATTGATTTTTAGACATATGTGCAGGTTGCTCAAATCGAGCAACTTTTTTTGTTTTCAAAAAACATAAACGATATAATAGTGTAATAACAAAAAATATGTTGTTTTTTATCGGGAGGTAAGCGAATTTGATGTCGAATCAGACTGTATACCAGTTCATTGCCGAGAATCAAAATGAACTGCTCCAACTGTGGACTGACACACTAAGAGAATTAAGCGAGCAAGAATCATACCAGCTGACTGACCAAGTGTATGAAAATATATCTAAGGAATATATCGACATTCTTCTGCAGTCTGTTAAGGACGACAGCGCGGCTGAAAGCCAGATCAGCGAACTGGCGCTGAGAACCGTCCAAATTGGACTTTCTTTGAAGTTTCTGGCTACGGCGCTTGCTGAATTCTGGAAGCGTCTCTACACGAAGATGAACGATAAGAGATTGCCAGATCAAGAGAGTACGGAATTAATCTGGCAGCTTGACCGCTTTTTCAGCCCGATTAATACAGAAATCTTCAACCAATACTCAATCTCGTGGGAAAAAACCGTATCCTTGCAAAAAATTGCGCTGCAGGAGCTATCTGCGCCGCTTATCCCGGTGTTTGAAAACATCACCGTGATGCCGCTGGTCGGAACAATAGATACCGAACGTGCAAAACGAATTATGGAAAATCTTCTTAACGGTGTCGTCAAACACCGGTCACAAGTCGTGCTGATTGACATCACAGGTGTTCCTGTCGTTGACACGATGGTTGCCCATCATATTATTCAGGCGTCTGAAGCGGTAAGGCTTGTCGGCGCGAAATGCCTGCTCGCCGGCATCCGTCCGGAAATTGCTCAGACCATTGTCAACCTGGGCATTGATTTATCCCAGATTATTACTAAGAATACCCTGCAAAAAGGAATTCAAACAGCATTGGAAATGACGGATCGAAAAATCGTTTCATTGGGGGAATAACATTTGAGACATCCGAAAATCCCGATCTTGAAACTGTATAATTGCTTATTAGTGTCCATTCAATGGGAACTTGATGACCAAACAGCATTGACCTTTCAAGAAGACTTATTAAATAAAATATACGAAACAGGTGCCAACGGAGTCGTGATTGATCTGACATCTGTAGATATGATTGATTCATTTATCGCCAAAGTGCTGGGCGACGTCATTACAATGTCTAAGTTAATGGGGGCGAAAGTGGTCTTGACCGGCATTCAGCCCGCTGTGGCAGTGACGCTGATTGAACTTGGAATCGCACTTGAGGAAATCGAAACTGCGCTCGACTTAGAGCAGGGGCTTGAGACATTGAAGCGGGAATTGGGGGAATAGCGAATGAACGACCAATCCTGTGTAAAAATCATGACAGAATGGGATATTGTGGCGGCCAGACAACTGGGGCGAAATGTTGCAAAAGAACTGGGTTTCGGCACGGTAGACCAGGCTAGAATTACAACGGCTATTTCAGAATTAGCCAGGAACATTTATTTGTATGCCGGCAAAGGCCAGATTGGTATTGAACAGGTCGCTGACAGAGGAAAAAAGGGCCTGAAAATCATAGCGGAAGACCAAGGGCCGGGAATTCCTGATATCCGTAAAGTCATGGAAGATGGATTTTCAACGTCTGGCGGACTAGGAGCGGGACTTCCTGGTGTTAAAAGGCTGATGGATGAATTCAGTTTAAATTCCGTATCGGGGGAAGGAACAGAGATACAAGCCATTAAATGGCTTCGGTAGGAGGTAAGAAAGTGGATTTTAGGGAGGTTATTGAGCAGCGGTATCATCAGCTGCTTAGTCGATATATAGCTGAATTAACAGAAACATCTTTATATCAAGCACAAAAATTCAGCCGAAAAACAATCGAGCATCAAATTCCTCCGGAAGAAATCATCAGCATTCACCGAAAAGTGCTGAAGGAGCTGTATCCGAGTCTCCCGGAAGATGTTTTTCATTCGCTGGATTTTTTAATAGAAGTCATGATTGGATATGGAATGGCTTATCAGGAGCATCAAACCCTCAGGGGAATACAGCAGGAAATTAAATCAGAAATTGAAATCGCGGCGAATGTCCAGCAGACGCTGCTCGGAACAAAGATTCCGCAGGAAGAAGCGCTGGATATCGGTGCCATCAGTGTGCCCGCTAAACAGATGAGCGGTGATTATTACCACTTTGTCAAAGACAAGGAATCCATTAATATCGCAATCGCGGATGTGATCGGAAAAGGCATTCCGGCGGCTCTTTGTATGTCCATGATTAAATACGCGATGGACTCTTTGCCGGAAACGGGCATACATCCTTCTCAGGTGCTGAAAAATTTAAACAGGGTTGTCGAACAAAACGTTGACGCCAGCATGTTTATTACGATGCTTTATGCCAATTACAATATGGACAAGCATCAATTTACATATGCTTCGGCGGGACATGAACCGGGATTCTATTATTCTCAAAAAGACAACACGTTTTACGATTTAGAGGCCAAAGGGCTCGTTCTTGGCATCTCCCAGGATTATGACTACAAACAATTTGATCAGCATCTCGATAAGGGCGATATGATTGTTTTATTTTCTGACGGCGTCACAGAATGCAGAACGGAAAACGGTTTCTTGGAGCGTCCTGATCTGCAGAAACTCATTGAGGAACATATGTGTTCCTCTGCGCAGGAAATGGTCAAAAACATTTATGACAGCCTCCTCAAATTGCAGGACTTTCAGCTTCACGATGATTTTACGTTAATTGTTTTGCGAAGAAAGGTTTAGCATCAGCCAGCCGGGGGTATACAACAATTAATGATTTGAAGGATAATTTGAGGTGATAAGAATGAATATAAATGTTGATGTGAAGCAAAACGAGAATGATACACAAGTAAACATTGCAGGAGAAATAGATGTATACTCAGCTCCGGTGCTCAGAGAGAAGCTCGTTCCTCTGGCAGAACAAGGCGCTGACTTAAAAATTTGCCTGAAAGATGTCAGCTACATGGACAGTACCGGACTCGGCGTCTTTGTAGGCATCTTTAAAACAGTGAAAAAACAAGGTGGGTCGCTGAAACTTGAAAATCTTTCTGACCGGCTGATTCGTCTGTTTGAGATTACAGGTTTGAAGGACATCATTGATATTTCTGCAAAGTCAGAAGGTGGAGTGCAATGAAGAATAATGCTGATTACATCGAAATGAAAGTGCCGGCCCAGCCTGAATATGTAGGGATTATAAGGCTGACGCTGTCAGGCGTCGCAAGCAGAATGGGCTATACGTATGATGAAATTGAAGATCTGAAAATCGCAATCAGTGAAGCGTGTACGAATGCGGTTCAGCATGCTTACAAAGAAGATAAAAATGGTGAAGTGTCAATCCGATTCGGTGTGTTTGAAGACCGTTTAGAGGTCATTGTGGCGGATGAAGGAGACAGCTTTGATTTCGATCAAAAGCAACAGGATCTAGGGCCGTACACACCTTCGCACACAGTTGATCAATTATCAGAAGGAGGGCTCGGTCTATATTTAATGGAAACGCTTATGGATGAAGTCAGAGTGCAAAACAACTCCGGCGTCACCGTAGCGATGACAAAGTATTTAAATGGGGAGCGAGTTGATCATGACACAACCATCAAAAACTACGAAACTAACTAAGGATGAAGTCGATCGGCTCATAAGTGAATACCAAATAAATCAAGATGAACAGGCGCAAGAAACGCTTGTGCAGGTATATACAAATCTTGTTGATATGCTTGCGAAAAAATATTCAAAAGGCAAAAGCTTCCACGAGGATCTTCGCCAGGTCGGCATGATCGGGCTGCTGGGAGCGATTAAGCGATACGATCCGGTGGTCGGCAAATCGTTTGAAGCTTTTGCGATACCGACGATTATTGGTGAGATTAAACGTTTCCTCAGAGATAAGACGTGGAGCGTTCACGTACCGAGACGAATCAAAGAATTGGGCCCAAGAATCAAAATGGCGGTTGATCAGCTGACGACTGAAACACAAAGGTCGCCGAAAGTAGAAGAGATTGCCGAATTCCTCGATGTTTCGGAAGAAGAGGTTCTTGAAACGATGGAAATGGGCAAAAGCTATCAAGCCTTATCCGTTGACCACAGCATTGAAGCGGATGCGGAAGGAAGCACCGTCACGATTCTTGATATCGTCGGATCACAGGAGGATGGATATGAGCGGGTCAACCAGCAAATGATGCTGCAAAGCGTGTTTCATGTCCTTTCAGACCGTGAAAAACAAATCATAGACCTTACGTATATTCAAAACAAAAGCCAAAAAGAAACTGGGGACATTCTCGGTATATCTCAAATGCACGTCTCGCGTCTGCAGCGCAAAGCTGTGAAGAAGCTCAGAGAGGCCTTGACTGAAGATCCCTCGATGGAGTTAATGTAATGATCCAGGTTGAAGAAAACGAGCATATTCAAACTCTTGTATTCCAACTGAATAAAGAAGGAAAATCGATTTGCGGCGACAGCTTTTATATGAAAGCTGATGATAAGGAGTTAATTTGCGCGGTAGCTGACGGACTTGGAAGCGGATCGCTTGCCAACGAATCTTCCGCAGCAATCAAAGCCTTAGCGGAAAACTATGCGAATGAAGACGTACAAAGCATTATTGAACGCTGTAATCAGGCGATGAAACACAAAAGAGGCGCTACAGCTTCTATCCTGAAAATCAATTTTAAACAAAGGCAGTTTACGTACTGCTCTGTCGGAAACGTACGGTTTATTCTGCATTCCCCGTCTGGTGACAGCTTTTATCCTCTGCCGATTTCAGGCTATTTATCAGGAAAGCCGCAAAAATACAAAACACACACCGCCACCTATGAAAAGGGTTCAAAGTTCATTATACATACCGATGGACTAAACGTACCCGATATCCGCTCCCATTTGAAAAAAGGCCAATCGGTAGAAGACATATCGAATTCACTGAAAATGTACACAACATCGAGAAAAGATGATCTGACCTATATTCTTGGACAGCTGTCCTAAAAGATCAGAAAAAGAAGCTGGACATCCGGCTTCTTTTTTTGTAATGGTGCATTCAATACGATGGGTGTGTGGAAACTGCCAGCAATCAAACGGAACTTTCTGGGCGTTGAAGAACGAAGAAAGTTACGGCTGCCCAGCTGTCTTTTTTTATGTGTTTCTTTCGGTTTTTGATACACTAGAGAAAGAACGACAAAATTGGAGGCAATGGTTACATGGAAACGTCAGCCCTTTTAAAACAGCAAATTGCGAAAGAAATCGGTTTGTCACAAAAACACGTTGAAAGTGTCATCCGCCTGCTTGAAGACGGCAACACAGTCCCGTTTATCGCCCGATACCGAAAAGAGCAAACGGGTTCAATGGATGAGGTTCAGATTCAGACAATTTCTGAACGCTGGCAATACATACAAAACTTGAATCAGCGAAAAGAAGAAGTCATCCGGCTCATTGCAGAGCAGGATAAATTAACAGATGACTTGAAACGTAAAATCGAGCAATCGGTGAAGCTTCAGGAAGTGGAAGACCTTTACCGCCCGTATAAACAAAAACGCAAAACAAAGGCGACAGTCGCGAAAAGCAAAGGCCTCGAGCCGCTTGCCGACTATATCCTGACACTTCCGCAAGATAACCGTCTGGCAGAAACCGCAGACCAATATATCAGCGAAGAAAAAGAAGTGTTCACACGGGAAGAAGCGATTGAAGGCGCCAAGCACATTATTGCGGAACAAATCTCAGACGAGCCAAGTTTCAGGAAGTGGATTCGCCAGGAAACCTTTAAAAAAGGAACCATGAAATCTGCAGCCGGAAAGTCGGCGGACACAGACGAAAAAAATGTGTATGAAATGTATTATGAGTACGAAGAACCAATCGCAAAAGTCGTTCCGCACAGAGTGCTGGCGATGAACCGCGGCGAAAAAGAAGACATTTTAAAGGTATCGATCGAACCGCCAGCAGATTACATCAAGGCGTATTTAGAAAAACAAATTATCAAAAACTGCACAACGTCCGTAAAAGAGATTTTGCAGGAGACGATTGAAGACAGCTATAAACGGCTGATCCAGCCGGCGATCGAGCGTGAAATCAGAAAAGAGCTGTCAGAAAAAGCGGATGAACAGGCGATTCATATTTTCTCTGAGAACCTGAGAAAGCTTCTGCTTCAGCCGCCCATGAAAGGCAAAACCGTTCTCGGTGTTGACCCAGCCTTCCGTACAGGCTGCAAGCTTGCTGTGTCAGATGAGACAGGGAAAGTCTTGAAAATTGATGTCATCTACCCGCATGCGCCAGTCAACAAAACGAAAGAAGCCCATGAGAAAGTCAAAGCGATTCTCGAGCAGTATCAAGTCGAGATGGTGGCGATCGGAAACGGCACGGCGTCCAGAGAAACAGAGCAATTCATCGTCAATGCACTGAAGGACATGCCGCGCAAAATTTATTATGTGATCGTCAATGAAGCGGGAGCAAGCGTGTATTCGGCTTCTGAGCTTGCCAGGGAAGAATTCCCTGAGCTTCAGGTTGAAGAGCGCAGTGCCGTATCCATTGCGCGAAGACTTCAAGATCCGCTCGCGGAACTTGTCAAGATCGATCCGAAATCTGTGGGGGTCGGACAGTATCAGCATGATGTCAGCCAAAAACGTTTAAATGAATCTCTGCGGTTCGTCGTCGAAACAGTCGTAAACCAGGTGGGAGTAAACGTCAACACAGCATCCGCCGCGCTGCTTCAATATGTAGCGGGATTATCAAAGTCTGTAGCAGGCAACGTTGTTAAAAAGCGTGAGGAAATCGGGAAGTTTTCGAATCGAAAAGAACTGAAGGACATCCCGAGACTCGGTGCGAAAACCTATGAGCAATGCATCGGTTTCTTAAGAGTGCAGGAAGGGACAGAGCCTTTGGACAGAACAGGCATCCACCCGGAAAGCTATAAAGAAACAAAAGCGCTATTGAAAAAGCTCGGTCTTTCAACAGAACAAATCGGCACGGCGGAATCGAGGGACAAAATCAATCAGCTGGCGCTTTCTGAAACGGCAAAAGAGCTTGGAATCGGCGAAATCACTCTGAAAGATATTTGTGAACAGCTGACAAGGCCGGAACGCGATCCCCGTGATGAGGTGCCTAAGCCTTTGCTGAAAACAGACGTCCTTCAGCTGGAAGATTTGAAAGAGGGAATGGAGCTGCAGGGCACCGTGCGCAATGTAGTGGACTTCGGAGCGTTTGTTGATATCGGAGTCAAACAAGACGGGCTTGTGCATATCTCAAAACTCAGCAATCAATTCGTCAAGCATCCTCTTGATGTCGTGTCCGTCGGTGACATTGTGACGGTTTGGGTTGACGGTGTAGATGTACAAAAAGGCAGAGTATCGCTGTCTATGATAAAATAAAAGCACTGCTTACGAGCAGTGTTTTTTCCTATAGAAATACCAGCATTGATTCAGCAGTTTAATTTGGTAATTATCTTTTTCAAGGAACGCTTTCTGCATCTGTTTTTTAAGCCAATTTGGCATAGGCTCATTCCTCCTCAGCTTTTATCATAAGAGGGACAGTATTACCATATTGTATGCGAACGGTGAATTGTCCCGTTCAATGTTTTTTAAGTGAGGTGCACCATGGATAACAAAGAGCTTCAAAAACTGACAGAGGATATTTCTGAAACGTATTTTAAAAAGCCGTTCCGCCATCAGGCGCTTTTTAATGACAGGCTGAAAACGACGGGCGGAAGGTACCTGTTAACCTCTCATAACATTGAATTGAACAGAAAATACCTGATTGAACACGGCAGGGAAGAACTGATCGGCATCATTAAGCACGAGCTTTGCCATTACCATCTTCACCTTGAAGGAAAGGGGTACAAGCATAGAGACAGAGATTTTCGAGTGCTGATGCAGCAGGTCAACGCGCCAAGGTTCTGTACACCCCTTAAGAAAAAAACAGAAAACAAAAAAACTTATAGGTATATCTGTGCGGCCTGCGGCCAACAGTATATAAAGAAGCGTGCCATGAACCCTGACAGATACAGGTGCGGAAAATGCCGCGGGAAAATAAAAAGATTTTTTTCGTAAAAAAGGTTGACGAATATGGCAAGCCTATGGTACATTATAAAAGTCGTCACGAGAGATAGACAAAAAACATATACCTCTTGACACTGCAAATCAAGGCTGATACAATAAGTCTTGTCTTATTATTCCACAGTAGCTCAGTGGTAGAGCTATCGGCTGTTAACCGATCGGTCGCAGGTTCGAATCCTGCCTGTGGAGCCATATTGGAGAAGTACTCAAGTGGCTGAAGAGGCGCCCCTGCTAAGGGTGTAGGTCGCGTAAGCGGCGCGAGGGTTCAAATCCCTCCTTCTCCGCCATCAGATTTCCATATAAGTTCTCAACCATCGGCCCGTTGGTCAAGCGGTTAAGACACCGCCCTTTCACGGCGGTAACACGGGTTCGAATCCCGTACGGGTCATTCCATTTCGTTGGGCTATAGCCAAGCGGTAAGGCAACGGACTTTGACTCCGTCATGCGTTGGTTCGAATCCAGCTAGCCCAGCCATTTTTATTTTTGAAATTTAATAGCAAGAGCCATTAGCTCAGTTGGTAGAGCATCTGACTTTTAATCAGAGGGTCGAAGGTTCGAGTCCTTCATGGCTCACCATTTGTCTTTTTGCGGGTGTGGCGGAATTGGCAGACGCGCTAGACTTAGGATCTAGTGTCTTACGACGTGGGGGTTCGAGTCCCTTCACCCGCACTTTAATTACAAAGTGCACGCAAATCGGTTTTGCTAGGTTAAGAGCCTAATAAACCACCACAAACAATTTAATGATCACGCGGTCGTGGCGGAATGGCAGACGCGCTAGGTTGAGGGCCTAGTGGGTGAATAACCCGTGGAGGTTCAAGTCCTCTCGGCCGCATCAATGATACCAAGGGTTTTGACGCCCTTGGTATTTTTTATGTCTTTGAAGAAAATGTGTTTTGTGACCAAAAGTGTCCACTAACTTAAAGTAAGTCGTCTAATTTGTCCGCCATTTCTTTTTGTTTGTTAGGATATAAATGTCCATATACGTCAATAGTTGTTCTCACTGAAGCATGACCTAAGCGCTCCTTTATTGTAATGTAGTCTTCACCTTGGTTTATTAAAAGGGCGGCATGTGAATGTCGGAAATCATGTAATCTAATTGGTTCTAATTCAGTGTCTTTGCAGAAATATTTTATTTTTCGGCTAAAAATATCCTTTGATGATGGTTTATCTTTATATTGAAATACATAAGTATTCACTGAATGTGGAATCTTAAACGAGTTGAATAACTCTTTTTGGTGCCGTTTCCAACTTTCGAGAAGCTGTAATAATTTATGATTAATACTTATACGACGGATACTATTCCTTGTTTTTGGTGCAGTAACAATAAAATCGCCCTTTATATAAGTAGCTGATTTTCGAATGTCTATTTCCATTAAATACGGGTCTAAATCGTCCCATTGCAACGCTAACATTTCTCCGCATCTTAATCCTGTAAGATAGGCTGTTGTATAAAACGTTTTAAACAATAGTTGATCGTCAGGAATAAAACTAATGAATTTTTTGAACTCTTCGGGTCTCCAAAATTTCATTTTCTTGTGTTTTAATGGTAATCTTTTAACTTTACTACAAGGGTTTTCATTTATTACACCTTCATTTACTGCTGTTTCAAATAATTGGCTCAATGTGGCTAAAAGGTTATTTATTGATTTGTTACTTAGTTTTTTTCCATTGCTTTGTTCTTTTTCAATAAGGTCTTTTCTAAAATTAATGATTTCATTGTGGGTAATTCTTTTAATATCTGCTTTTTTAAAATAATCTCTTATGTGTTTGTCGATGGTATATGATTGTATATTATGATAGCCAGGTTTATTTGAAAGTTTACATTCATTTAAGTATAACTCTATTAATTCAGGAAAACTGATCTCTTTTTTGCTTATCCATTCTTTTGATTTGTGTTTACTTCTGAGAATTGCTTCTAACGCCTCTGCGTCCTTTTTTGTTGGGGCAGATGGTCTTTTTCTGATTCTTTCCCCAGTTATAGGATCGGTACCTAAGCTTACGTCTACTTTATATTTTCCACTTTTTATTTTTTTTATTGGCATATTATCGCTCCTTACCCAAATGCCTTCAGTTGATTATTATAGAAGTTGAATATATTGTTTAATGTGTTACCGGGGTGTGAAAATTTATAGTCGGTAACTACAGATAAAGGTACTCTAAAATAAGACGCCATTTGCTCTTGGTTGAATTCTCTAATGATGGGGAGGGCATCGCGAATCATTTTGTCTGTGAGTAATAGTTCTGCGGCAAAAAGATTTGCTTGATGTTCAAGTTTATCTTTTAACACGCTTGAACATTTTTGAATTTTGAAAGTATTAAGATTTTTGTGGAGGAAGTAATGCCCTAATTCATGGGCGATTACAAATTGTTCGTTATTTAAATTTTCGTTTATATGGATTAAATATTGATTTGTCGGCTTATCAAATTGAAGTAAACCCCTAGCTTGTCCGAGATTATTTTTCAGAATGTAAATATTTAATAGTTCACAAATCTTGTATACATCATTTGTTCCGTACTTATTGATAACTAATTGGGTCCTGTGTTTTATACTTTTGCTTGTATAAATGATGATCACTCTTTCTTTTTTAATTCGTCTATAAACTTAATTCCATTTTTTAATGCTTTTTTAATTAAGAGGGCAGTCTCTTCGTCAAATTCACCATCATTCATAAAAAGGAGTGTATCCTCATCTTTTAATTCTTGTATGGCTTCATTGATTGTCTTATTAAGTAGATCGCCTTTCTTGCCATCATCGTTGGTTTCTGTAACAGTAATAGGATTTTGACTTTTTCCTAGTAAGTAATCTGTTGTTACGTTATAAACATCACTAATTTTTTTTAATGTTGATGTGTCGGGGTCTCTGTAATCTCTCTCATAGTTTGATAAAACAGATTTTGATATACCAATTTTCTCTGCTGCTTGTTGTTGATTCCAACCGGTTTTTTTTCTACATATTTTTAACCTTTGACCTAATGTCATATGATTTCCACTCCACGAAAAGTTGATTATGTATAAATAATATCACCATAAGTTGACTTTTTCATTCAAGTCCACGAAAAGTTGTTTTATATATTGACATCCACTTATTGTTGTTTTATTATGTTTATGAAATCAACTAATCGTTGTCATATTTTATGTACATTATATATTTTTATCAAAAAGTCCACGAAAAGTTTTTATTTTCATTGACGAACACGTTTAGTTGATTTATAATGTAATTAACCACGAAAAGTTGATTATGAAAGGCGGGAGAATCATGAAAGAATTTTTAACTGCCAAGGACATTCAAAATATCCTTGGAGTTAAACAAGCTAAATCTTATGAGATTATTAGACAACTGAATGCTGAAATGAAGAAAGAAGGTTATATGGTTCTCCGTGGTAAGGTGAATAAGCAAAAATTTGAGAATCGTTACTTTTACAAAAGTGACGAAAGTAGAACAGGTTAAATCAAATGAATTTAAAACAAACTAATTCATTTATGAAAGAAGCTGTTCCTCTGGCCAAACGAATGGAAGGTGATTGGACAGTAAGAATGAAAATTGCTCTAAATTCAGTCGTCATAAAGCATTATTTAAACCTTCCTCTAACAAATGAAAATGTTCAAGAATTACTACGGAGAGGCGTTTCATATCGCAGGATATGTAAGCATTATGGCATTGGAAGAAAAGATATCGAAAGGTTACGGCACTCATCCATAGTGTGACGTTATATACCACTATAAGGAGCCGTTAAGAATCCTTTGAAAGGGGGGATGCGATGAAAATAAGGGTGAATGCAACAATCATTACTGATGTTGAAGCTTTAAAGGCTGATAAGGATTTGAATCATTTTAAAGACTATGCCACGTGTGAAACATTCGTTGTTGATGCTGATAATTATTTGAAGGCTAATGAAGAAATATCTGAGCTTTTAAAAGGTTGGAATTGGTGGTGTATCTGGTCTACTCGTCCATTGAGTAAGAAGGATAACCAAGTGTTTACTTTGTATAACGATGATTTGTATAACTTATGTCGCTAGGAGTGTTTGTTCCTTGAAAACTACATATACAAAAAAAGCGCCTTGACGAATGATCATCAAGAACGCCGTGTAAAGATTAGACACCTTTATTATACGGCACTTTTATAAAAATGTCATGCGTGAGTATTTGAGTGATGAACAGCAATCACTTTAAATGCTGTAGCAGGCTAGAATAAGCGTGCGGAATAGCTGTAGTCAGCTTGATGGCTATAATTAGCCTACTAGGTTGCCATGAGGGCATAAAGTCGCTAGCAACTGATAAGCGCCAAGATGGATACAGAACCGGAGCGAATCCAAAATATAAAATCGAAATTAATGTTTTTTTGAAAATAAATAATAAAAAAATGAAATGGGGATATGAAAAATGAACTTAAACTTTATTGTACCGGATATCAATATGACTTTTGGAGAAATGAAATTCATGGGACTTAACAAAGAAAGATATGTTTATGATCGGGAAAACAATAAGCGTACTGACGTACTGGAATCTAGGATTTATAACATTGCTAGTGCTGTTCAAGGTGGTCAAATTGAAGTAACTATTCCTGAGTATGCAGGAGCAAAAGAAATCCCTGCTTTTGCTGACATTGAGTTGAAAAACCCAAAAATTAGCGCTATAGCGACTAGTCAAAGGGATTCAACCTTTGCCAATGTGATGTGGAAACTTGAAGCTGATGATATTGTTGTAAAAGGCGGTTCTTCTGTGAAACCTGCGGCGGCAACTGGTGGGAATGATAAGAAATAAATAAAAAGAATAGCGTGCTTGTAGTAATGGGCACGCTATAATTCTTCATGTTTTTTATATTCTCCAATTGTGAGATAAGTATAAATTATTATAAAACAGAAGGATATAATAACTGCCAGTCCAGTAAAAAGAAAAAATTTATCAGCAAGATTGTATGTTTGGATTTGGTCAAATATTCTTTGATAGGAAAGAGAGAAAGTTTGTACAAACAGTGTGAGAAGTAAAGTGACGTTCGTGGATAAAAATAATAAGAAAAAATAAATTTTATCCATATGGTATAAGAAGTTTTCGTCATGTCGGTCACGTATGCGGTGTTTTATAAAAAAGTGATAACTAAAAAACCAAAGAGCTGATAATCCGGTAAGAGAAATGAGTAATGAATAAGAGTTGAAAATTTCTTCGAGGGTAATATTCCTGCTTGAAAAATATTCAGTTAAACCTGTAGGTGCAAACTTTTTAATTAATAGGAAAAAATTTAAGAAAAGGTTTGGGCTAAAATAAGTTAAAATATTGCAAAGTAACAAGAATAAAATAATGTACGAATAGAATTTTTTGTAAACTTTTATTGCCTGTTCGAACATATGATTCTCTCTCCTTTCTATTGTGATTATTTTTGGGGGTGAATGCTATTAATGGTGGTGAAATGCTAGAGTACGCTATCAAAGGATTCTTTTTTGCTTGTGCATTCGGTTTGTTTGGTGGTTTCCATCTTCTTTTTCAATACTTTGAAAGGAAGATGGAGAAGAAAAACAAAAGTACTGACAATGATGAGTAACATCTTGATTTTACCATATATTTTGAAATGTTAGGAGTGTTGCTTCATCTCTAGGTTTAAGACAATGCTTTGGAAGTATAGGGGGAGACGAATCCGCCCTTACATGAGAAACAACGTAAAATTAGCAGGCGCAATTATTTTTGTGCCTGTTTTTTTATTATCTATGTTTTTCTTTTGGAAAGATCAATTTCTTAACTTTGATGTATTTCAAGTGATTGATCACTTTGAATGGAATGTGCCTTTAATCATTAAAAGCGTTTTATGCTCTGTGTTAATTGCTGTTGGAAGTATAGTTGCATCTTACTTTCTTTTCTTTGACAGCTATAAGAAAATTCTTCACAGGCAAAAGATTGCAAAAATGATTTTCTCGAATAAGTTTTACGAAAGAGATAATGTGAAAGTGAGAAAACTCTTTTCGAATGAAACTGACACAAAGGAAAAGATCACATACTTTCCTAGAATGTATTACCAGGTCAAAAACAATCACATTTATATTCGTATTGCTATGGACATGAGCCGTTTTCAGAATCGCTTCCTAGACTTAGGAAAGGATTTGGAAAACGGCTTATTTTGTGACTTGGTTGATAAGCAAATGGAAGAAGGTTTTGTTTGCTTTAAGCTTCTTTATGATGTGAAAAAGAATCGTATTTCCATTGATGATGCAGTAGCTGAGAATGGAGTACTTCCGTTAATGAAGCATATTTCATGGCAATTTGATAAGTTGCCGCACATGTTAATTTCCGGCGGTACAGGTGGAGGAAAAACATATTTCATGCTAACGATTATCAAGGCGTGTGTTGGACTTGGGGCAGATGTAAGAATATTGGACCCTAAGAATGCAGATTTAGCAGACTTGGAAGAAGTGCTTCCGAAAAAGGTATATTCCCAAAAGAACGGCATTCTCATGTGCCTAAGAAAGTCTGTAGATGGCATGATGGAACGAATGGATGAAATGAAACAGATGCCCAACTATAAGACAGGTGAAAACTATGCCTATTTAGGCTTAAAACCTGTTTTTATCTTCTTTGATGAATATGTGGCGTTTATGGATTTTTTAGATATGAAAGAAAGAAATGAAGCCCTTTCTTACATGAAACAGTTAGTCATGAAGGGGAGACAGGCGGGTTACTTTCTCGTTTTAGGCGCACAACGTCCAGATGCAAAATATTTAGCTGACGGTATTCGTGATCAGTTTAGCTTCCGTGTGTCATTAGGTTTAATGTCCGATACCGGTTACGGAATGATGTTTGGCGATGTTGATAAAGCATATGTGAATAAAAAAGAGACAGGGCGAGGATATGCCAATGTTGGTACTGGTTCAGTGTTGGAGTTTTACAGCCCTATCGTGCCGAAAGGATATGATTTTATGTCGTCTATTAAAAATGCGCTGGTTGGAGTCGAGGGAGCGCAGGCGACGGCAGTCGCCAGCGGCAGCGTAAGCGACCAGACGGCCAGCGGCGAAGGAGTGAGCGAAGCGAATGGATGAGCTAAAACAACCCCCCCACGCTAACAGGGGGGTAGTAATCGTAAAAGAAAAAGAAGAAAACGCTGAAAAGCCTTTAACATCAATGGTTGACTACATTCGTGTGACTTTCAAAACGCATGATGTTGACCACATTATCGAGAACATTCTTCACTTGAACAAAGATTTCATGACAGAAAAGCCAAACGGCTTTTACGGATATGTCGGGACGTTTGAGCTGGACTTCATCAAAGTTTTTTACTCTCCGCCGGGAGATAACAGAGGTACTTTGGTCGAGTTATCGGGTCAAGGCTGTCGGCAATTTGAGTCGTTCTTAGATTGCCGGAAGAAAACATGGTTTGATTTCTTTCAAGACTGTATACAGAATGGCGGTTCATTTACTCGCCTTGATCTGGCAATTGATGATAAAAAAACATACTTTTCAATCCCGGAATTGTTGAAAAAAGCCCAAAAGGGCGAATGTATTTCCCGGTTTAGGAAATCTGATTTCAATGGCTCATTCGATTTATCGGATGGTTTAACAGGCGGAACGACAATTTATTTCGGCTCAAAAAAATCAGAAGCGTATCTGTGCTTTTACGAGAAGAATTATGAGCAAGCTGAAAAATACAATATTCCGTTAGAAGAATTAGGTGACTGGAATCGCTATGAATTGCGCTTGAAAAGTGAAAGGGCGCAGACTGCTATTGATGCTTTGATGAAAACAAAAGATTTAACATTAGTCGCCATGCAAATCATTAACAACTATGTAAGGTTCGTTGATGCTGACGAGGAAGTCACTCGGGAGCATTGGAAAACGAGCCTTTTTTGGTCTGAATTTATAGGTGATGTAGGGAAACTGCAACTGTACATGAAGCCACAAAGAGACTTTTACCAGAAAACAAGGAACTGGCTGAAAAACTCATGTTCTCCCACTATGAGAATGGTGCTGGAAGCTGACCAACACTTGGGTCGCAATGATCTTTCGGACATGATTATGGAAGCCGAGCTGTCAGACAAACAAGAAAAGATGTTGGATGTGTTTCTTGCTGAGGTGGCGGACATGGTCGTTTAAAGGTTTTAAATAGACTGCTATCGCTCTTAAAAACAGGTGATGCGATTAAACGTATGTGTCAACGGTACCGGAACGAAGTGAGGATAAGGAGTTGACATATTCAGCGCCACCAAAACCCTCTTGGCATTGAACAAACAACCGTTTGTTCCTGCCTACCGGCGAGGGAGTCCCCCGATGATTCGGGGGAATAGGGGGCTAGATTAACAGCAATCCAACGGGCTTCCGTTGGTGGGTTTGGGTGAAACCCAAGATATTAAACAAGAAAGGTGTGCTGTCATGGTAGTGCATCATCTTAAGATATATCCAGAGTACTATGAGGCTGTATTAAAAGACGTAAAGAAATTTGAGATTCGAAAAAACGACAGGTTCTATATGGTCGGAGATACGCTGGTACTTCATGAATGGATGGATGAATTTACTGGGCGGAAATTAGAAGCACAAATTATATATATTACTGATTACAAACAGCGTCCCGGTTATGTGGTTCTAGGCATTGAAAGAACTATAGGGGGGATTGTTCATGTTTAATATTAATCTTTTAAATAAGGCCCGACTGGAAAGTGATTTGGAGTCTCTTGGCTGTTTGGATATTGTTGAGGAATTGATCGAAAAAATGATGGAAGATGTCTTTTACAGTGATGTTGCTCAAAGAGTCATAGTCCAAACTCTTGCGGTTATAGATAACGTGAATGCTAAACTTCAAGCAACGTTTAACATCCTAGAAGATGAAGATATGGAGACAGATGAACGGAGCGTCGAATTTGAAGGAATAAGCTACTATCACTGAGGGGGTGAAAACATGGATTACAGGATTATAAATGAGTCCTCCCTTATAAACACATTAGAACGGCATCTTAATATCCACTTGTTGGATGATGTTCTGGAAAGATTAAGGGATGAAATGTCTTCGGGTTATGATCAAATGATCATTATTCACGTTAGGAAAGATAGTGGCGGGGATATGGTTGCGAACTTGTATTTTCACTTTAGAGTCCTTGAAGAAAATGAAACGGAATCAGATGACGGAGTAGTTCTTGTCGAATTTGTAATGTATGATCCACATGTTATTAGAAAAGATTACGAAGAAACCCATCTTAAAAACGGAGGACGGATATAACGAGGTGATCAAGTGTCTGCGGTTGATAATCACTTCAAAAGACTAGGCTTTAATGTTGGTATTCCCTCTTTAGTCTTTGTAAGAAGTTTAAGCAGAGACTGCATGTTGGTTGTCGAGGGCGAACGAGTAAAAGGGTTTGCTGAGTATCGTTACACATTCTATAAAACAAGATATTTGCCAGACGGTCGAATGACTAGTTTAAAAGTTTATGTGGAGAACCAAAGCATAAAAAGGGTGTTACATCGTGTAGCATCCTTTTTATTATTCCTTGAAAAAACAAAACAGGTTTGAAGAAAGCGAGGTCTTTCATGAAACAGAGTGTTGAGGTCGTTGAAATTAAAGGTAAGCCAGTGGAAGTGATCGTGACGGAGTTAAATGAACCGAACTATGAAAAAATGGCGAGAGCAATTTTGAAAATGACAAGAAACATGAAAGTTAACCAGGAGGAAAGTGCTTAGAAATCTATGAAAGGAGAGTGAATCGAATTGCTCCAAAAAGAAATTGACTTGGATAAAAAAGAAGAGTCATTTTTTCGGTCTGCCTTTCAAAAATTGAAACGAATTGAAAGACCGGAAAAAGACAAACAGAAAGTTCCTCGTGACAGGTCGAAGCTGATCGCAGTTACATTGTGGTCTTGTGTTGGGGGGTTACTGTTTATCTGTTTGCTCGCTGTGCTTCTATCAATTAACACACGTTCCCAACTAAATGACATGAAAGATGAAGCGAGTAAGCCAACAAATGACGATAAACAAAAAATTTCGGTGACTGCTGCTGAAAACTTTCTATCAGGGTTCATCAATGAATATGTGAATGTGAAGAACGATCAAGAATCTATTGAAAAACGTATGCAGAGCCTTGAAAGCTACATGGTGAAACAGGAGGATAACCATTTTGAAGATGAAGAACGCTTCAATGTGGATGGCTTAAAAGGTGATCGAGAGTTAAAAGAATACAGCTTATATAACGTGAAAGAAGGTGATAAAAACAGTCTTTTTCAATATAAGGTCACATATGAAAATCTATATCCTGTAGAAAAGGAAGTTGAAAAAGAAGTTAAAGACGGAAAGAAGAAAAAGAAGGTGAAAGAAAAGGTTAAAACAAACGAGAAATCCGAAAAACAAATGTTGCTGAATATTCCAGTCACAAATAAAGGTGATTCCTTTGCGGTGTCTGCTGTTCCTTACTTTACACAGATTTATGATTTGAAAGGCGATATTGCTTCTAAGGGTAAAGAAGACACTAGAGACGAATATGCAGGCGAGAAAAAAGAATCTATCGAATCATTCCTTCATACTTTCTTTGAGAAATACGCTTCTGAAAAGAAAGAAGAAATGGTTTATATGATGAAAAAGCCGGAAGCGTTGGAAGGAAACTTGTTATTTGGGGAAGTGCAGTCAATGAAAATCTTCGAGACGAAAAAAGGTTTCGAGGTTTTTTGTGCTGTTCGATTTAAGGAAAAAGAAAATGATATTCCGGTAAATGAAAAATTCAGTTTGGAGATTACGGAAAACAGCGGTCAGTTTTATGTAAATAAACTTAAACATCAATAGGAGGTTTAAATATGGATTTCGTGAATTTCTTTATTCTTGGCGCAGACCTTCCAACACTTGGAGGGGTAAAAGGATGGGCATCAGATGTTGTTGTCCAATTCATTACGATCGTGGTCATGTTCATAGCCGCAAAGCATCTTACTAAATTAAAAATGGGCGGCATTATTTTTGTCTGCTGTATTGGCAGTGCGGTGACTTGGATTATTAAACACTGGTCAGAATTCTCCGGCTGGATCAATGCACTAATGGAAAAATTGTAAGGGGGCATTTGAATGAGTCGTCTGGTGTTCAACTATCGGAAGGCGATGAGAGAGCCGAAAAAAATTCAGCAATTAACCGACAACTATTCATTACCTTTTGCAGTTGAATTAATACCGGCTATTAACTACTTCATTTTTGTTGGTATCTGCTTTGGATTTTGGTACGGCGTGAGGATGATTTTTCCTCACGCTTTTGATAACAGTTTCGTCATCGTGATTTTTGGAATACCGATTTTTTTAACAATGCTTGTTACGAAAATAAAGCCGGAAGGCAAAAACATCTATTTATACTTCATTGATTTTGCAAAGTATTACTTCTTCATCAAGCTTCCACAAAAGAAGTTTTGCAATGACCGAAAGGTTGATTTAAGTAATGAAAAACAAATTGAGTTTCGAAAACTTGTGAAGGTGGTGGATTATTCGAATGAGACTAAAAACGCCTATGAAGGCAATACACAAGAATTTGCTGTTAACAAGAACGGGCGACGTGTGGGCGTACTACCGAATAAAAAGCAATTCGATTCCTATGCAAAATAGAGAAAAAGTTGAATCGTATAAAAAGAAGTGGCAGCATCTTTTTGAAGAAATTACATCCTATGAGGATTTCCACTTGATGATGTATCCAAGTGAGTATGAATTGGAAAAACGATTTAAGGACTTAGAAACAGATATTTCGGCAGACGCAATGGATGTGGCTCGTTACTACAATGAAGAAACAGTAAGGCTGTTAGAACAGCGATTAGGAAGGCTGACAAAGTATGATTTCATTTTAGGTGTAAAACTGAAAAGCAGTCTTGTAAATATTAGTGTCGAACTAAAAGATAATATTTTATCTCTATTCAATACGGCGACTGATACTGTTGTAAAAATGCTCGGGTGGGAACAAAATGTTTCCACCTCTTTTTTTGAAAGATATGAGGAAGTCGAAGAAACACTAGCCAATATCATGGCTTCTGTTCGCGGAGAACGGCTTGCAGAATCAGAAATGACATACATTAACCGTTATCACTTTGTGCGTGGATTGAAACACCAGACGAATGAGGAAAGTGAAATAAAGGATGTTCGTTCTATAACAAATACGATCATAGACCCCACTGACCCATCAGTTTTACATCTGCATAGTGATCAAGATGAAGGCTATACGGCTTTTGTGGTGATTGATGAATTTCTCCACAACATGTCTGAAAGTGATTTGTTTTATGAAGCGCAGTCTCTTCCCTTCCCTGTCGAAGTCCAAATGAAAATTCAAACGGAATCAAAATCAATCACAAAACCTGCCCTCAACCTCAAAAAACAGCAACTAAAAGAAGAACAAAAAGAACAACAAAGCACAGGGGATCGAAGTGATGTTTCGACTGTCACAAGTGCCACAATGGTAAGACATTTACAAGATGAGATAAAGAAAGAAGATGTACATGTGATGAACTGGCTGGCTGTTGTTGTCGTTCATGGAAAGACGAAAAAAGAATGTGTGGGAAAATCGAAGATTGTCAAAAGACACTTGAAAGGCGCCGGTATTACATGTCGTCTTCCAGTGGCTGATCAATTGAACCTTTTTTATAAAATGCTTCCGGGAGAAAAATTAGATATAACAGATAAAAACTGGATTCAAAAAACAACACAAGACGGCGTGGCGGAGGGTCTTTTCGCAGTTAACTCTGATATTGGTTCAAAAATCGGTTTTTTCCTCGGTTGGGTTGATCGTTTCCGAGAGCATACCGATTTAGAAAACGCCATTATGTCCAGCCGTGAATTTGTCTTATTTCATCCTTTTTTAGCCAATCAGCAGTTAAAGGGTTCAAAGACACGTTCTCCTCACTGTCTCATCACAGGAGACACAGGAAACGGCAAATCTTATTTGGCGAAGTTGATCTTTAATTATATCAGTATGTTAAATATAAAATCGCTTTACGTTGACCCCAAAAAAGAGATGCGTAAATGGATTCGCAAGGTTTTAAATGATGAAACTATCCGAGAAAACTTCCCTTTATATATCGCCCATTTAGAGAAATATAATTACATCACATTAGATCACGAGGATCGAAAGAATTGGGGGGCGCTTGATCCTATCTCCTTCCTCCCTCCTATGAAAGCAAAAGAGCTGGTTCAAGTCATTTTTGAACAAGTTTATGATTTCAAAGGAAAGGATGACATAAACACAGCTTTCCTTCGTGCTACGTCAGATGTAATCGAGGAAAAACAAAAAGGAAATCAGGTCGGTTCGCTTGATATTATTCGGAAGATGCAGGACCATCCCGAAAAAGCTGTACAAAAAGCTGGCGACTACTTGAATGAAGTTGTGTCAGATTCTATTTTAAAACTTTGTATTCACGATGGTTCGAACCCTGCATTGTCACTTGAAGAGCGAATCACCATTTTAGAAGTTGAAAACATGGATTTGCCGGATTATTCTGAGCGAATTGAAAACTATACCATATCGCAATTAAAGTCTAGTGCCGTCATGTTTGCACTCGGTAAATTTTGTGAATTATTCGGAATGAATCCAGATGAACAGACTGTTGAATTTATAGATGAAGCTTGGATATTTACCACGTCACAACAAGGAAAAAAAGTCGAACGGCAAATGAGGCGTATTGGTCGCTCTTATAATAACGCTGAGTATTTTATCTCGCAGTCTACAAAAGACGCTTTGAATGATGAGGATAAAGGAAACTTTGGTGTTGCTTTCGCTTTTGATGAACCAAACGAGCGTGAAGAAGTATTGAAATGGATGAACATGGAGGTCACAGAAGAAAACAAAAAGATGATGGAATCCATGTTTCAAGGTCAATGTCTATTTAAAGATTATTATGGCCGTACATCTAAAATTTCAATTGAATGTCTATTCGAAGAATGGCAAGGCGCTTTAAAAACAGTCGAGAAAAAAGCTGTTGCTTATGCGGAAGAAAAATATTTGTAAAAGGGGTTAAGACGTACATGGAAATTGCTTTATTAAATTCTCTTGTCGTAACAGTTCCAGGATTTTATAAAGCTGAGAAAATTACATTAGAAGATGCACAGCAGTGGCTTAAGTATTATGAAGGGCGATACAAAAGCTTTATAGGTCATAAATCAACGGCACAGTTTCTTCAAGAATTATTAGGCATTAAAGTTGAACAGAATCGAAAGATTTTTAGACATATGAAGTATCAGAAGGCAATCTGTTTTTCTCTGAATGAACGTTATCCTGAAAATGTTGTGCTATCGAAAAAAGACTTAGAGAAAGCCAGATACCAATTTTATTTATTAACTAGATTAGATTAGGAGGTGGCTGTGATGAAGAAAAAAAGGATTCTGATTGTATCGGCTATCGTGTTGCTGTTTTTAACTGTTGCTTCTGCTGTAACAGTATTTTCGGCTGATGGAGATACCACCACTCAGCCAAAAGTCGAAAAAGCCGGCGGCGTTGAATTGAAGGTGAAAAGATTTCCTATCTCACGCTATCAAGCGAATAATGAAGCATCCGATGATTTAATCAAAGGGGCGTTTGTTGGACTGACAAACGTCACTTTTTCTTTTGCCGGAAACATTGTCCGTGTGGTTGATGCGGGAATGGATATTTTGTATAACTTGCAACCAATTGACGAGTTCGCAAATTCTATTACAAACGTCTCTAAAACAGTTTATAAAACACTGAAAAATAATTTCGGTGAAGTTTTATTTATTTTCACGTGCGCCTATGTTGTCTACCTGTTCTGTGTGAGAGGTAGCGTAAAAGAAGCAATCCGGCGGAGTATTCTATTTATTTGTGTCATGGTGATCGGCGGGCTTTGGATGTCGAACGCTGGTTATTACATGAAAGCGTTGAATGCCTTGTCTGTAGAAGCGCAAGGAAAGCTTTTAACTGCGGGAAATGGATTGGTTGGCATTGTTAATGATGAAGGCAATTTTGCAGACAGTTCTGCGATTGAAAAAGGCAAAGAAATGGAAGGCACAGTTGCGGTTATGCGTAATCTTTACTTTGACATTGCTTTGATGAAGCCATTTCTAATTGTGAACTTTGGAGAAACAAGTGAAGCAAAAATTAATGAAAGAGGTGATTCGAAAGAGAAATTATCGAGGGTCGATAAATTGCTTTCATACAAGCTGTCAAAAGACGGAGAAAAAGCAAAACAGAAATATATAAAGGACACTGAAATTGAAAAATACGATAATGAGTCTATGACCTCTGGGAATGTCTTTAATCAACTTGGAGAATCTTTTATCGCTGTGGTCGCTTCTATTGTCATTGGGATACCTTTTTTAGCATTAGCGTTTTTTAACTTCTTGCTTCAAATTATCGCTTTAGTGATTGTATTCTTTGTGCCATTCGCTTTCATCTTAGCGTATGTTCCTCAATTAGCTTACTCTGGATTTGTTACGCTTGGACGCTTGGGGAGTGTTTACCTACTGAAAGCAATGTTAGGGGTCGTCGTTCTGTTTGTGTATGTGACTTGTTTTATCGTTGACAAGTTAATACCGCCAAATGGTTTCGGAATGTATCTTTTAAATGTCGCTGTCCTTGCCTCAATCTTGTGGATTGGTTTTCACAAGAGGGATGCCATTATCAAGTTTGTGACTGCTGGAAAAGTTGTTTCAGTTGATAATAATATGATGGAAAACATGAGACAAAATGTTGTTCAACCAGCTTGGGAAAATGCGAAGAAAATAGGAAGCACATTGGGTAACGGAGGTGGCGTATTTACTGACTTTGCAAAGAATTTTAGGGGGAGAAAAGATGGTTCAAATGCTGATGGCGTAACTGGCGCTTCAAGTGGCGGCGGTAATTCACCGAGTGGGGCTGCTATGGGATATGATAATACTCATGCCATTTCAAGAACCCCGCAAAAAGAAACAGCTAACGGAATAGCTAGTCATAACAATCGAAATTTAAAGCGAAATCCTCAAACTATATCGAAAGAACAACAAAAACAAAAAGAAGCCTTTGCAAATGCAAAAGAAAATAATCAGCAATCCCATTTAGACAGATTGAGAAAAGACGGTATAAACTCTCCTATGCTGAAAGATGCTTTGAATGAAGGAAATGAGGATTTATCCAAACGAGCACCTATTTTACAGGATAAAAAGGATGAATTAGCTAGAACAGATCAAAAAGAATATGTTGAACAGCTTCTTAAACAGTCAGATAATCAGCAACAAACTGACGATGCATCATTACAACTTAAAGAAGAAACTACTTCTAATAGAGCGCCAGTTTTACAAGAGAATGAGAAAGATACAGAACGTACAGACCAAAAGGCATATGTTCATGAAGGACAAAACCAGAATACTGAAACTGAAAAACATCATGACTTTGAAGTTCAGAAAGATGATTCTGTTTCAAAGAGTGAGCCTGTAGCACAAGAGAAGACAGCAGAAATCAAAAGATCAGACCAAAAAGTCATGACGAATCAACCTACAAAAGTAGAAAATCAACCTATTGCCAATAGCGAACGTAAAATCAGACCATCTGAACCCGCAAAAGTTCATTCAGATGGTATTCGTGTGGCTGTTGCCCCTGCTGAAAGTAAGACTGTATCAAGAGAAAAACAGCCTTCATCACAAACAATTAAACGGACTGAACAAAGCGTTAATACATTTGAGCAAGTGTCTTTAAATGAAATTGCAAGACGCTCTTCATCAAAAGTAGAAGATCGACTGAGAAGGGATGAAAGAACAAAATGATAAGTAAAAAGGTAGTTCTTCCTTTGGCGTTCTCGGCTCCTTTTATCTTCTTTTTTGCTTTATGTGTCGTAGTGGTTATGACGATTTCAAGGGAAAATCAAGTCGGGGACGATTTTATAGGCGGTGGGGATGGCGAATATGAAACGGTTGGCATTGCACCGGAGGTCGAACGATTTAGGGCTGTATTTGAGAAGTACGCCCGTCAGGAAGGTGTTTTTGATCAAGTGAATATTATTATGGCGCTCACCATGCAGGAAAGTGGTGGGCGTTCTTTAGATATCATGCAAAGTTCCGAAAGTATCGGCTTACCTCCCAACTCCATAACTGACCCAGAATATTCAATTGAAGTCGGCATTAAACATTTTAAGAAGGTGTTTAAACAGGCTGGCGGTGATGTTCGTTTAACCTTACAGGCGTACAACTTCGGTTCTGGATTTATAGACTATGTGAAAAAGAATGGCGGGAAATACACAAAGAAATTAGCACTTGATTTTAGTCGACTGCAAGCCTTTAAAATGGGCTGGAAAAGCTATGGTGATCCAAGCTATGTTGACCACGTCATGAGATATGTAAAGGGTTCTGATAAAAATGTAGCGCCTGTGAATGGCTCTATGGACTTTTATGAAACGGTCATGAAAGAAGCTTTGAAGTATGAAGGGCAACCGTATGCTTGGGGTGGTTCAAACCCGAAAACTGGATTTGATTGTTCGGGCCTTGTTCAGTGGTCTTTTGCGAAAGCTGGAATCACTCTTCCTAGAACAGCACAAGAACAACATGGGGCAACAAAGAAAATAAGTGAAAAAGAAGCGACTGCGGGTGACTTAGTGTTCTTTGGCGGCACATATGAAGGAAAAGCCATTACTCACGTCGGCATATATGTAGGCAATGGCAGAATGTTTAATTCAAATGACAGTGGAATCGAATATTCTGATCTGAAATCAGGTTATTGGAGAGATCACCTTGTATCTTTTGGACGAATCAAATAACTAGGAGTGAAAGTATGAAAACACATATTGCATGGGCTTCAGCTTGTTTATTATTGATATTGCTGACCGGATTTTTTACGAATGGACAGCAAACGTATAAGATTGAAAAGTTAAAGGATAAAAATGAAGTTCTCACAGAAAAAATCCAGGAATTGAACCATATAGAATCAACTAGCAGCGCTTCGGAAAATAAGGCATTTTTTGAAGCGTTTTTTAATTACTCCGATATAGATAAGCGGTATGAAACAGTTAAGAAGTATACAACTGGAAAAGGATTTGACTATGCATTCCCTTCTCGTTCTGATCAAAAACATACAGTCAGCGTGCAAAGTAAATTACTTTCATTAGAGAGCTATTCAAAGCCGTTAGATAAGTCCCGGGAATTGTTTTTAAACATTGTTGAAATCTCAACGACTGCAAATTCAGTCACTACGAATCAAGTGTTGATTGTTCAAACTACTATGAAGAAAGAAAAAGATGGTTGGTTAGTTGATAATGTGCAGGTCAAGGGGAATGGATAAAGTTTTCCCGGTCTGTCAGAGAGCGAAGTTCTCTTAAGGGAATTTATTCTCTCTTAGAGAACTAATTGTTGCAATGTATATTCAATGTGGGTACACTGTAATTACAGCATCGTTATGATATAATTATGATATCACTATGATATCATTTAGTGTAATGACAGTCAGTACACGCTTATAGGTTTATAATATACAGTGTGTCGGGAATATTATTTGTTTTAATGAGTATACTGTGAATAAAAAAGATCGAAGATGCTGGTAACATCTCCGATCTGCAATAGAATAGCTCCTGCAAGGGAGTCGGCTTTTTTCCAAAAGTCTAATTTATGAGTAGGAACGCTAAGATGTAGGAGTCTGGGGCGTTCTTACTTTTTTTTGTTTGTGAAATTATAGGCTAACGTCAGAATCGCTACAATTAGGATTCCAAAAGAAAGCATCAACTGAATTGCACTTTCTACTGCCATATTCTCACCTCCCTTCTTTCCAAACGTGGAGGTGAGCCGAACGCCCCTACAAAAGCCGATCTATCGCTAAGTTTTACTTTATAGGAACTTAATGGAGAATACAAGTAGCAAAGTTGTTTTTACAAATACTCAGAATTACTCAATCATGTCATCATTCTGGATAAAAAGTGGAAAAGAACGAATTGTTTGTTTATACTAAATATTGAAAAAGGAGGGAATGATTGTTTTGAAAAACCTTTTTATTTTTCTTAGTTTGATGATGATGTTTGTTCTAACTGCATGTGGTGGAAACAAGTATGATGATGCGATTAATGAAGTTATTGATCAAGACAAAAAAAGCGCAAAAGAATCGGGCGCTGATACCAGTATATATACAAGAGAGAATGCTTTAATTCGTGTGTATGATGGAGGAAAGTATATTCAAGTTGCTTTTTATCTTCCAGAAGATCATTCTCGTGAACTTTCACCATATGATTACTTTGAAAAACTAGGAGATAAATATGAAGAAATGGATAGCATGCCTGGAAACGGAGAGAATGATAGACTAGGTTTATCAAAGAAAACACCAGACTATGAAGAAGTAAAAGGAAAAGAGACAAAGTTAGAGGAGTAAACCGTGTGTTTACTCCTCTTTTTTTCAATTTATAAAAGGATTGCTGTAAATCCACTTTGAAGAAGTTGATGTATAATATATGAGAGCGAAAATATAATTCAAATAAGAAGGGTGTTAAGATGGCGTATAATCTTAGAGAAGAGATGGAGAAAATAGATCATCACAAGACTAAGAAATATTTTGAAGAAGTTGTAAGTTCTTATGAAAATAAAAATTTTAGGTCTGCAATAGTGATGTTATATTCTGTAGTCATTTGTGACTTAATTTATAAACTTTCTGATCTTAGAGATATCCATAACGACCAAAAAGCAGAAAAAGTTCTTAGTGATTTAGATGTTGAGAAGGATGAAAACCCAGTATCGCCTCAATGGGAAAATAATTTAATAGAAAAAGCATTCAAAGAAGCAAGAATTTTAGAAAACGATGTGTACACACATATTTTGGCATTGAAAAACGACAGAAATTTATCTGCCCATCCGGTTGTTAATTCTATAGAAATTTTATATGAACCTACAGAGGAATTAGTCATATCACATATCCGAAATATGTTGGACGGTTTACTTATAAAAAAACCGATATTTTCAAAGTTAGTTTTCGTTCCATTTCTTGTGGAGATTGCAAGGGTTAAGAATGAATTTTCGTCAATTGAGAAATTGAAAACTTATCTTAATTCCAAGTTTTTCAATTACTTTAATGATGAACTGACGGAGTACGTATTTAAAAATTTGTGGAAGTGTGTCTTCAGAAAAGAAGGATCCAATGAGGAGGAAAATAGAAAGGTAAACTTTGATGTACTAATGATCTTATTAGAACAAAACCAAACTTTATTAAAGAGATTAGTAAAAAAAGAAAGAGATTATTTTAGTGATTTTCTTGACAAAGAAATTATTATTGCAAAGTTAATTAATCTTTTGGCAATTTACCCGGATATTTACGAAGTATTGAAAACTCATGCTAAGCAATTAATAATTAATAGAGTGAAAGGAAAGAGAGAGTATGAGTATTTAGCACATTTCTTGTCTCCTACAGTTGAAGAGCATTTTAAAAAGCTTAATAACGAATCATACGATGAAACATTTCAGAATTCTCTAACGCCATTTTCGCAATATACAGTGTTTAAACAAAATGAAATAGAGTTTTTAAAAAAAATAGCTGAAGATAATTGTTGTTTGGAGAGTTTTTATGATCTTATGATCAGTCAACACATACATAGTAATTACTTTATCAATGCTGATATAACATTTAATTATTGTATTAATCCATATTTTAAAAACTTTAACGCGAAACAATTTCAAGCACTTCTGTCTGGTATTAACTATAATCCGCAATGTTATAAAAGAAGAGATGCAAAATCAGACTATGGAATAATTAAGGGCGAAGCGAGTAAATATTTAGGCGAAAACTTTGAAAAAAAATATCCTAATGTATATGAATAAAAGATACACTTGGGAAAAAGTGAAAAAAAAAGAGAGGCATAGAGCCTTTCTTTTTTAATTTGAAATGTTTCTGTCAAGTCGCAAAAGAATTGCTATGACCGCAAAAAAACCGCAAAGGAGTAGATATAATGTACCTTTTTGCAATTCATCTTTGTATACTTAAATTAAATCTGACATAATACAATTAATGTAAAAATTATCATAATTTATGTAGGGGTGGGGGATATTTCTTGCGTCCGATTCTTTTAGATAAAACTAAAATTCCGTATGATCTAGTTACGAAAAAATTAAATACTTGGTACACTTCGATAAAGAATGATCAAGTTGAAAAAGCTGAGAGAATAAAAAAAGAAGTAGAAGTGGAATTAGTAAATATGGAAGAGAACCAAGACGCTCTGTTATATTATCAATTGTTAGAATTCAGGCATGAGATAATGCTATCCTATATGGAATCCAAAGAAATAGATGACCTAAATAGTGCTTATGAGACAATAAAGGAAATAGAAGAGCAGGGGCAATTGACAGGAATGCTTGAATATTATTATTTCTTTTTCTTGGGTATGTACGAATTTAGACGAAAAGAATTAACAAGTGCTATAAGTGCTTATAGGATTGCTGAAACTAAGTTATACCAGGTTGAGGATGAGATAGAAAGGGCAGAATTTTTCTTCAAAGTATCGTACGTTTATTATTATATGAAACAGACTTATTTCTCAATGAACTATGCTAATCGCGCGCTAAAGATATTTAAAAAATATGATGAATATGCTGTCCAGACATTACGATGTCAATTTATTGTTGCAGGTAATTTAATTGATTCTTTGGAGTTTGAAATGGCTTTACAGCAATTTTTAAAGGCTTTAGATATTGCAGAGGATATAAAGATTGATCATTTGATTGGTATGTCTCACATGAATATTGGAATTTGTTATGAGGAATTAAAGGATTACGATAATGCTGCTAATCATCTGGATTTATCAATTAAAATTTTTGAAAAATCTGAACACATCTTTTTAACAAAAGCTTTATTTGCTATGGCTCATGTTGAGGCGAAAAGAAATAATGTTAATGTTGCTCAGGAATATTATTTGCATGGTAAAGAGGTAGCTAAAAAGAACAAAGATAAGGAATACACAGCAAAGTTTAAAATTTTGGAAGGACTTTATTTTTCGAATGGTGAATATCATTTAATTAATGAAGCATTTTCTTATCTTGCAGACAGAAAAATGTTTGCAGACGTTGAAAATTTTGCTACCGAAATTGGGCATTATTTTCATCATCGGGGAAATTTAGAGCTATCAAATGAGTATTATCGTATTAGTATTGAGGCGAGACGAAGAATAAAGAAAGGAGAGATTATAAATGAAGATCAGCCGAATTCTATTGACAGTAATGGTGTTAAGTAGCTTCTTAGCATTTACTCACTTTTCGGATACAGACAATGCTTCAAATGGTGGTTTTAAAATTGCCGCAGATCGAGTTGGTGCATAAAGAGGAAGGGATTAGACCTTCCTTTTTTTATTTGGACGGATTGCTGAACTTGTGCCCATTTTGTGCCCAAAATAGATATAAACCGATGTAAATAGATGTAATGAATGACCTCAAATGCTTGAAATAACAGGCTTTTGTAACTGACAATATACTTCCACTTTATTGAGGGCCTAGTGGGTGAATAACCCGTGGAGGTTCAAGTCCTCTCGGCCGCATCAATGATACCAAGGGTTTTGACGACCTTGGTATTTTTTTGTGCTTTTTTAAAAATTGTGTACTCCCCACGAACTGCCCACTTGCCTAAAGGCGGCGGGGATGGCGAATATGAAACAGTTGGCATTGCACCGGAAGTCGAACGATTTAGGGCTGTATTTGAGAAGTACGCCCGTCAGGAAGGCGTATTTGACCAAGTGAATATTATAATGGCGCTCACCATGCAGGAAAGTGGTGGGCGTTCTTTAGATATTATGCAAAGTTCCGAGAGTATCGGTTTACCTCCAAACTCCATAACTGACACAGAACGTTCGATTGAAGTTGGAATTAAACATTTTAAGAAGGTTTTTAAACAGGCTGGCGGTGATGTTCGTTTAACCTTACAGGCATACAATTTCGGTTCTGGATTTATAGACTATGTGAAAAAGAATGGCGGGAAATACACTAAGAAATTAGCACTTGATTTTAGCCGACTGCAAGCTTTTAAAATGGGCTGGAAAAGCTACGGTGACCCAAGTTATGTTGACCATGTCATGAGGTATGTGAAAGGCTCTGATAAAAATGTAAAGCCTGTGAACGGTTCTATGGATTTCTATGAAACGGTCATGAAAGAAGCTTTAAAGTATGAAGGGCAACCGTATGCCTGGGGCGGTTCAAATCCGAAAACTGGATTCGATTGTTCGGGCCTTGTTCAATGGTCTTTTGCGAAAGCTGGAATCACTCTTCCAAGAACAGCACAAGAACAACATGGAGCAACAAAGAAAATAAGTGAAAAAGAAGCGACTGCGGGTGATTTGGTGTTCTTTGGTGGCACATATGAAGGAAAAACCATTACTCATGTTGGCATCTATGTAGGCAATAGCAGAATGTTCAATTCAAATGACAGTGGAATCGAATATTCTGATCTAAAATCTGGTTATTGGAGAGATCACCTTGTATCTTTTGGACGGATTAAATAATTAGGAGTGGAAACATGAAAACACATATTACATGGGCTTCAGCTTGTTTATTATTGATATTGCTGACCGGATTTTTTACGAATGGACAGCAAACGTATAAGCTTGAAAAGTTAAAGGATAAGAATGAAGTTTTGACAGAAAAAATTAAGGAATTGAACCATATTGAAGCGTTTTTTAATTACTCGGACATAGATAAGCGATATGAGGCAGTTAAGAAGCATACAACTGGAAAAGGATTTGACTATGCATTCCCTTCTCGTTCTTATCAAAAGCACACAGTCAGTGTGCAAAGTGAATTACTTTCTTTAGAGAGTTATTCAAAACCCTTAGATCAATCCCATGAATTGTTTTTGAACATTGTAGAAATCTCAACCACTGCAAATTCAGTTACTACGAATCAAGTGTTGATTGTTCAAACGACTATGAAAAAAGATAAAGATGGTTGGTTAGTCGATAATGTGCAGGTTAAGGGAAATGGATAAAAAGTGGCAAAGATTAAATTGTTTGTTTATACTAAATATTGAAAAAGGAGGGAATGTTTATTTTGAAAAACCTTTTTATTCTCCTTAGTTTGATGATGATGTTCTTTTTAACTGCATGCGGCGGCAATAAATATGATGATACGATTGATAATGTAACCAATCAATATAAAGAATATAAAGGCGATGATACTAGAGTAAATGTTTCGAGGGCTAATTCTATAGTTCGGGTTTACGATGGAGGAAAATATATTCAGTTCGCATTTTATATGCCTGATGATTCTTCTCGTGAATTAACTACTTTTAAATACTATGAAAAACTTGGAGACGAGTATATAGAAATGAGCGACATGCCCGGAAATGGTGAAAATGATCGTCTTGGCTTATCAAAGAAAACGCCTGACTATGAAGAAGCCAAAGGTAAAAAAACTAAGTTAGAGGAGTAAACCATGTGTTTACTCCTCTTTTTCTGTTTACAAAAGAATTGCCGTAATGTTGGCGTCAAGTCGCAAAAGTATTGATATAACCGCTAAGAGTAGATACAATGTATCTTTTTGTAATTCACCTTTGTAAAATTGAGGATGCTTTTTTCATTTGATCTTAAAAAGGATTACTTTTCAGAAGAGTTACCAAAAGTAATTCTTAAAACAATGCCCATAATAATAATTGCAATTAGTCCAATAATATTAACTATTGTTAAAATAGATTCATTATCTACAAAAATATTAACAATAAACGAGCCTGCAACGATCAATAGTATCAAAAAATATAAACTTTTTTTTTTCATAAACACACTCCTATTTTTTAAAAAATATGTTATTATTTTCATTGCAAAATAATTCTATAAAAATATTGTAAAGGAGTTTTATCGTGAAGAAAAGCATTAAACAATTGGTCATTGTAATCTGTTTCTCTCTAATTTTCACTACTATAACAATACCAATAGCTAACGCAAAAGAAAATTCTAATGATGTTTCTTCTGAGCAAGTTAATGTAGAAGCTCAAAACATGAAAAGAACTCTCGAACCTCTATTAGAATTAATTGATCAAATGCCAGAGGATGTTGCGGTACAAGGAATAAACTCCGGTGTTGAATGGTTAAACGTACATAAAGGTAACGAATTTGAAGGTTATGAATTTGTTGCTGATGGAGAAAACCTAACTGCTGTTAAAACCGTCCAGGAAAGTATAGGACCATTTATAGTATTGAGTACATGGAGTTGCATTTCTAGTGCTGCTAAAGCTATAGCAGTAAATGCTATCCCCTGGGCAAAGATCTTAAAAGTTAAAAAAGCCGCAAAATTAATGGGCGGACTAAATTCAATGACAAAAACAATTATCACAGCTTATAAACATCAAAGAAACCTAGGACTTTCTAGAACAAATGCTATAAAAAAAGCCGTAAAAGTATCTACTAAAGCACTACCAGGTGAAACTCAAAAAGCCGTACTAGAATTCTTTAGTTTAGGTGACGTTGTTGATAATTGTTTCTAATTGTTTTAAAAACAGAATACAAACAGGTTTAAATTATCAAGACCTAAATTATAAAAACCCTTAAAATAAAGGAGAAAGCATATAGACATATATAATATGTTTTCTCCTTCGAAATTGATTACAGACACAGTCAAGATACTGTGGTTAAAGCCCACTCACCAATCGCTCACGGTGCAATTCTTGATATAAACGATACAGTGTATTTATAAAAGTTTGTGACGGAGGCAAATATATTCAATTTGCGTTTTACCTTCTGAAAGATCTTTTCGTGAACTGACATCGTACACCTATTATGAGAAAGTCCGCGATAAGTATCAAGAGATGGATGGTATGCGAATGAATGGTGAAAATGATCGTCTAGGCTTATCAAAGAAAACACCAGACTATGAAGAATCAAAAGGTGAAGAGACAAAGTTAAAGGAGTAAAACGTGTGTTTACTCCTCTTTTTTTACTCTTGGATTCATTTTTCTCATTCTAGGTGTTCGATGGGGTGCTCTTTTTTCGGTGAATTTTTTTCCTGTCACCATCTCCATTTGACGTCTAGCACTGGCCATTTCAGTAGGAAGAATGTAAACATATTCAAGTATCTTATTTGTGAATTTAAATAAAGGCTCAACGATAGTACTATTAAATTCTATATCATCACCATGAGCAGCTACATTCCCTGCCTCTTTAATCATCTTAGAAAGACCGCCCATTAAAGGTGGTAAAATGTTCCTTTCTTCTAAGTCGTTAAGTTTTGCATGAAGTGTTCTTCCGATAGCCCCTTTATTTTTACAAACCATTTCCAAAGTTCTTCTAAGAGCCATTAGGCATACCATAGCATCAATCTTCCTTACTTTTAAAGCTGACTCATAAGCAGATTTAATGTTTTTAGGTAAGAGGTTTAAATTCACCTGCTCACTATATGGGAACAAAACTTGACCATCTTTATAAATATCATCACCCTCGTAGTATACTTCTTCAGTATTCCAATGAGTATGATACAGTTGAAATTCAAAACAAACAGGACACTCGAACACTTCAAATATGTCATTAAATTGGGCTTCATAAGAGGTTAATGGTACAAATGTATTTTTTTCATATCTGTTTAATAAATTCATAGGTGCCTTAGTTCCACAATGTGGGCAAGTGAGAATTATATTTTCTTCCATTTTTAGCTCCCTCAATAGATTTTTCCTCGTATTATAGCACTCTTGTTAAAATTGTAAAAATTTTTACCAATGATTTCAAAAGTTAATCAATTTATGTCAAGTCTCAAAAGAATTGCTGTGACCGCAAATAGGTAGTTACTATGTACCTTTTTGCAATTCATCTTTGTAAAATAAAGAGGGTTCTGACATAATACAATTAATGTAAATATTCGTACAATTTATGTAAGGATAGGGGAATTTTCTTGCGGGGTGTTTTCTTAGATAAAGATAAAATTCCGTACGACTTAGTCACGAAAAAATTAAATGAATGGTATACATCAATAAAAAATGAGAAAAAGCAGAGATTATAAAAACAGAAGTAGAGAAAGAATTGCAAAACATGGAAGAAAACCAAGAATGCATTGTTATATTATCAGCTATTGGAATTTAGGCACGAGATAATTAAAGGGCCATAACATATTAGTATATAAAATATGTTATATACCTTCTTGTTCCCTAACGCACTCGTTACTTTAAGTGTAAATGTTCGCTATGTTACTTTATTATGGAATAAAAACAAGTATCAGTCAGCTTGCTGCCATCTGCGGATAAATCATCATTTCTTAAAGTGCCTTCGAATACAAACCCCAGTTTTTCTGGGATAGCACGACTTTTAAGATTTGTTGATTCACACCTTATTTCAATTCTTCTAAATTTTAAATTGTTTAACCCAAAGTCAGCTAATTTCTTTACTGCTTCTGTCATATATCCATTCCCGCTAAATTTAGAATTTATCCAGTATCCAATTTCACATTTAGGAATGGTCCAGTTAATTCTCTGAAGGCTAATTATTCCAATAAAGTCATTGCAATCTCTATCAAAAATAAGAAACCGAAAACTCTCTCTTTAAAAAATCTATATGAGCATTTCTTACATTGATCTCTGTCTCTTCAACAGTTGGAAGTTCTTGAGCAAATGGCAACCACGCTTTTAATTCACCAAAGGAATCTCTAATTGCTTGATTTACAATTTTCCCGTCTCCTATTTGGTGTGGTGCTCGAAGAATGAGTCTTTCTGTTTCTAATTGTAAAGGAACATCTAACAACAAAGGATTCATTTGATTTCTCCTCTCCAAAATGAAATATTAAAAAAGAAAGTAATAAAAAAACTCTCATCTCCAAAACTAATTCTAAAGCACGAGAGTTATAACTTCTTGTTATCTCTCTGGAAGGGTTACTCTGAGATCCTTTTCTATCTCTTTCATTTGTTTATCGATGACGCCTTCAGTAAGAATTGAATATTTTTTATTCTCATCAAAGAATTTTTTCACTCTAGAGTAATTCACATTTAACCTCACATACATTTGATTTGGGTTTGCAATTCATCGATCTTATTAAGTTCATACTCATAATCACAGTTTTCTTCTAAAACAAAATTCATAGTTTCAAAGAAACTTCTCGCATTCTTTAAGAGTGATTCAAAAAAATCAAGTTTCGGTAGTAATACTTTTTGTTTTTCAATTTCAAATAACAACATATCATTCGATATTGATTTCATTTTCAATAGAAGGGGTTGATCTGGAAAATAAGTTTCGCTTTTTCCTGTTTCAATAGCTTCTTCGATTAGATTTAAAAAATAAGCCCACAATTGGTCAACCAAGTCCCACATAGTGACATCAAGCAAATCTTGTTCACCATATTTTAAAATAATCGCCCCAGATAAATAGTAAGAGTCTAACTGTGGTTTTATGTTCTTTAGTCCCTCTATATTGCTAAGTGGAACAAAGTAATCGTCAATATTATTTTTTAAGATTGAAAGATTGTTTATCTTCTTATTTGGCCTAAGAATTAATGATTGAATATAAAACATTTTACCTCTCCTATTTTTCCGGATAGAATTGTCCTACTCTTCCTTTTTGAAAGCCAACAACATATTGTTGACCCTCATATATTCCTCTAATTTGATAACTAAATTTAGTTCCTTTTTTCGTTAACTCTTCACGGTTTTGTTTCATAATTGATTCTATCGCATCTGCAACATCGTTAACAGTCATCTCTTTATTGAAAAAAGATTGTTGAGCTTTAACTGAACCATCCCATAAATTAGGATGATGGCGCTCTAAAATATGCTTCATTCCTCGTTTGTCTATGAGGAATGATTGTCCTCCAAAAATGTATTTTCTGCTTTGAAAAGTTTTTAATTCGTTTACAACTTCATGCGGCTTAGCCTTCTTTAATCCTTGTACAGTAGACGAGGTCTTGAATATTTCAAGTGCAGAGTTTTTATAATTCTCTCCATCAATCACGTTAAAAGGAAAAGTTCCTGAACCACCAGCCATTGCATACTGTTGTTCAAAAACATTTGGAATTTTAACGTATTCAATCCCTTTTTTTATTCCTGCTTTTGAAACTTCGAGCGTCTTAATTGCAGCAACTTTTGAACCGGCTTTTGCAACTTTGGATACTTTATCGATACCCTTCGGACCAACTATTGCAAGAACAACCGTACTGCCTACATAGGAAACCCATTTTGCTCTGCTGTAGCTGTCTCCATTAATCATATCACGTTGAAATGTGTCTTCTATGTCTTTTGCTATGATCTTATAAGTATCGATTGGATGTAAGGCTGCGTTCACAGTTCCAGAAAGCGATTCAATCGGGTGTCTTGCAAGTTGATAGAGACCCATCACTGTATCTTTACCTGCTTCATACATTCCCACTGCAATACCTTTTCCAATTTCAGCTTTTTGTTGGAGTTCTTCGAGCTGACGGAAATAAACTTGCTGGTCAGGTTCCAAATTCTCGTATCCTATTTTCTTCGCAATTTTTAAATACTCGTCTGGATCTGTTACCTTTACAAGCTGTTTTTTCAAATCTTTTATTTCTCGTTTTTTGGCTTCCTCTTTTTTGATCTTTAAATAAGCTTCAGATTGCTTCTCGATATTGCTTTTTTTCTTATGTATATCGCTCTCACGGTATGCCTTGGCATTATAGTGAAGGGGTGTAGCATTTTTGCCTTTGCCTGTTGATTCCTGTAACTTTTGAAAGTCTGCTTTAATGAATTGTTCGTTAGGTTCAGTTATTGCATATTCAGTTTTTAAGTTTTCGTCCACATCGCCTATTTTATCAACAGTCTTTTTCCGTTTGTTTTCGGCAGAAGAGAGCTCATCCTTAAAAGTCTCAGTTGAAAATAAATCAAGTGGAAGAATGTCATCGATGTCATTCAGAATATCTTTCATTGCTTTCTTCTGCTCAGACATAATTGATTTTGATTTTTTATATGCGTTTGCTAATTCATGTTCTAAGAAGGATTCCTCGATATATGCATCAGATAAGCTGGCATCTTCTAAAACACTTGAGATACTAGTAAGGAAAGCGATCTTCATTTCAATTAAATCAATCCATTGATCAGTGACACCCACATGATCGTGATAAAATGCTTTGATATTGTTTGCTCCCTTGCCAGAGAACTCACTGTCATCCAGATCAGCAACAGCCTTAAATGCTTTTCTTAGCTTAATCATTTGATTTTTCAATTCTTTATAATCTTTTGCTCGGTTTTCAGCTTCAGATAACAAAGACTTAGCTTCAAATACCTTCATTGTCCAATCCTTTCAACGATTTTATATCTAAATATTACCATAGGATAGATATGAAGGTTTCAAAAAAATGTTTAAGGAGAGGTGACGAATTTTAGCTCACTTGAGCATAATGAATGTTAAAGAAGTAATGTTGTTTATATTCAAAATATATTTGTCTTTCATTTTTGAAACAAAATCAAAAACATTTAAGTAAATTCCGATGATAGTGTTAGGAAGACTGTATAATAAAAAGAGATAGAGAATATGGGGGAACTAAAAGTGAGTTTAGGGAAATCAGTTGGACTAAACATAAAAGAAAAACAAGCCCTTAAACCGACAGGGTTCTGGACATTTTTCTGTAACCCAAAGGTTTGGGCTATTGATGATTTTTTGAGTTCAAACCAAATAGAAGATACATTTTCCATTACAAGTTGGCAAAAAGAGTGGTTTAATGAAGGTCAACAAGGGATTATTAGAGTTGGACATGATAACCGGAATAAAGAAATGTTAAATGGTAAACCAAAATTAAATCGAGGTATTTATGCGGTAGTAGAAATAACGGGAAAACCCGTCTACTCATCTGATAAGGATGAAAATTATTATTATGAAGAAAATGATCATTTCAATTACCGAGTACCAGTTAGATACATAAAGAATTTGCTGAATTCACCAATCTTACTTGAGGATCTAGATTTTGAAAATGATGAATATGATAAATACTTAATAAAAGGGTTTCAAGCCTCATCAATGCCGTTAAATCCAAAAACATTTACAAAAATAACTTCATTGATTCATAACACTGATGCACATCCTTTGAAAATTGGAGAACAATACTCAAGAAAAGATATATACAAGATTTTTAACGTACCAGAAGGTAAACAGGGCGGGAATTGGAACACGGGGTATACTTCATTTAATAATGACGTATTTGTCTTTGTTAATATAAGTTCAGCCGGAAGAACGGGGCATGATTACGATAATAAATTTATCGGAGATGACCTTCAATGGTTTGGTAAGAATAGTCACTCATTACAAAATGCTTCTATTCAGTCTATGTTAAAACCCAAAGGTAATATTTATATTTTCACACGTGAAGATAGTAATAATCCCCTCTTTACTTACTAAGGAAATGCCAGAGTAAAAGGATTTCATGACACTAAGCCAGTCAAAATTATTTGGGAATTTAATGATGAAAAAGAAATCCGACATAATCAAATGGCTGAAGAAATTGATAACCCAACAAGGTATATAGAAGGAGCCACAAAAAAGGTCTCAGTCAACGTCTATGAGAGAAATCCCATGGCAAGGAAAAAGTGTTTAGAGCGTTATGGTTTTAGTTGTGTCATTTGTGGGTGTGATTTTGAAAAGATATTCGGAGAATTGGGTAAAGGCTTTATACACGTACATCATATAATTGAGTTAAATCAGATAGGCAAGGAGTACGAAATTGACCCGATCAACGATTTACGACCAGTTTGTCCAAATTGTCATGCTATGTTGCATAAGAAGAAACCAGCTTTCACAGTCGAGGAGTTAAAAGACATTATAAACGATAATAGATAAAAGCAACCATTACTTTAATCGGGGGGCTACTCCATTTTTACTCCTGAATATGAATTAACAAGTATAAGTGCGCATAATCAAAATAAACAAACACTGATATATAAAGGTTTTATAATAGAGAACACAGATTCACTTTATTGTGGGCCTAGTGGGTGAAAAACCCGTGGAGGTTCAAGTCCTCTCGGCCGCATCGATGATACCGATGGTTGTAGACCTTTAGTATTTTTATGTCTTTGAAGAAAGTGTGCTAATAACGCCATTTTCCTTTTGATGTTTGCCATATACGCAATCGTTGTTCTTACTAAATGTGACCTAGACGGCCCTTTATTGTCAGTCTTCACCTTGGTTTATTAAATGGGCGGCAGGGAATCTCGTAAGGTTTTGTTGTGTATACTCACAGTTTTCGAATGTGTCTATAATACATAATTTCTGGGTTCACATTAAATAAATTATAAGCATTAAAAAGGAGTGGAAATCTTTTAGAATCCACTCCATTTTGTTGCATGGAATTTATACATTAACAACTTTGCTTTTTTTCTTCTTTTGGCATATTGAGGATAATAACTCCACCAATGATGAGTGTAAGTCCTATGCCTTTTATGAGGCTGAACTCCTCCTTCCATAAAACAATTCCTATTAATGCTGTAAGAGCTGTGCCGACTCCAGACCATATCGCATAAGCTACACCCAAGGGTAATTTCATTAAGGATAAGGATAGGAAATAGAAAGACAGTCCCATTGCAACCACAACACCTATAGAAGGAAACAAATTGGTGAAACCATTAGAGAGCTTAAGCATGTTCGTTCCTAAAAGCTCAAATAAAATGGTTAACATTAAAAAAAAATAACCCTGGGGCATTTTAATCTCCTCCCTAGATTAATTAGTTGCTAATCTCATTACCACCACACCAATGATAATAACCGCAATTCCCAACACTTTTTTTAAATCTAGTTTCTCTTTATAAAACAATACGCCTACAACTGCCGTAAGTGCAGTGCCTGCACCAGACCAAATGGCATAAGCTGTCCCCAGAGGAATTGTTTTAATGGCTGTTGCAATACCGTAAAAACCTGCTCCCATACCAATCAAGACGCCAAGAGTAGGGTATAATTTTTTAAAACCATCTGATAGTTTTATCATTGAACTTCCAAAAACTTCAGCAAGAATGGCTAAAGCAAGAACGATATAGGCGCTCAAACTATATACCTCCTATAAGATATTCTTTTTGGGAGTAAGTACCCTTTACCTAGAGAAACAATTTCCTCTTTATCATCTAATCCTGTAGACATACAATAATTATTAAGGAAGAAATAAAGTAAAGGCTCAGACCCATGGAAAGACAATGAGTTTGAGCTTTGTTTACCCAATACGAAACTACGGGGCAGGAACCACATTTTTATTTGTACAATGGTTAAATGAATAAGCATTTTCATACCACTACGACTGTGTAAGCTGAGTGGGGAGGGCACTGCTGGCACTCCTTGTATTTTGCTAATAACATAAAGTGAGTTATAAGAAGTAAAGAAATTCCTGTTGAAAAAATCTCTTTACTATCCCTTTAAGACATTTTTAACCTTAGCCACTGGATGAGTACTGATGAATAATCAAATTATTTTTACAACCGTTCTCCCTCTTACTTGTCCTTCCAATATTTCAGGAAGAACGTTAGGAAGTTGATCTAAAGTAATTTCTTGTGATATAAATTCCTCTAAATTAGATGGTTTAAAATCTGTTGCTACACGATCCCATGTTTTTAACCGTGTTTCCATTGGACAATATACAGAATCAATTCCAAGTAAATTAACGCCTCTTAAAATGAATGGAAAAACAGTAGTTGGCAGTTTTGTTCCAGCTGTTAATCCACTCACAGCAACGGAACCTCCATATTGAATTTGACTTAAGATAGAGGCAAGAGGTTCCCCGCCTACAGGATCAACAGCTGCCGCCCATTTTTGTGATCCTAAGGCTTTAACCTTCCCTCCATAGGTCATATCCCGTGAAATAATTGTACTAGCACCAAGATTTCGTAAGTAATCATATTCTGACTCTTTACCTGTACTAGCTTCTACTTGATAACCTAGAGAGTTAAGGAATGAAACAGCAAAACTACCAACGCCACCTGTTGCTCCTGTTACCAGAACTTTTCCTTTTTCAGGAGATAGGTTATTTTCTTCTAGACGTTGAATAGATAGAGCTGCTGTGAAGCCAGCTGTTCCTACTACCATCGCCTCTTTGAGGGTTAAATTATCAGGTAAAGGTACAATCCAGTTTCCAGGGAGGCTTGCATATTCGCTAAAACCGCCAAAATGAGAAACACCTATATCATAACTTGTGGCAATCACCTTATCCCCCTCGTGAAAGCGAGGATCATTAGAAGAAATGACTACACCTGCTAAATCTATACCCGGTATAAATGGGTATTTTCTTACGATTTTCCCATTGGGGTTCCCTGCAAGTCCATCTTTGTAGTTAATCCCAGAGTAGTGTACTTGGATGTGGACATCACTTTCTGGTAAAAACGCTGGAGAAACATTCTTTACTTTTACTGAAAATTCATCATCAACTTTGTTTACAACTAGAGCCTTGAATTCGTCTTTCATTTTATAAATCCTCCAATATGCTATCTTGATGTGAAACCACTTTTAGTATACCCAATTATTCTGACCGGTCAAACTATTTTGTCTGGTCAGATTAATTTTGTGTGGATTTCATGAACTGTTGTATACTAATTGAAGGTTTAGCTTTCTGGAGGTTTATTATGAAGAAAAAAGCAGAAGAAAGAAAGAATCAAATATTAAGGGCAGCTTTCCAAGCTGTGTCAACACAAGGTTATAATTCAGTTACACTACAAAGTATTGCAGATCACGCAGGAGTTAGTAAGGGCGTCGTGCATTATTACTTTGATAATAAGGAAGATACCCTGTCTCAACTACTTGAGTGGCTTACAAATAAAATTTATAAACATGAATTAGAAGCAGTGAATTCGGAATTTGCGCCACTGGATAAGTTGAAAGCTTATGTAAATTCAATATTTGTCTCTCCCGAGGGAAATGAAAAGTTTTATAAGGTTTATTTAGATTTCTTGTCTCAGGCGAGCCGAAATGAAACGTACAGGAAAATTAACCATAGCTTTTATCAACAATGCTGGGGCATCACATCTAACATTATTATTTTTGGACAGGAAACAGGCGTATTTGACCAAAGTATAGATGTTGATAAAGCTTCAAAAACAATGCGATCTATTGTAGATGGATTGCTCATTCAATGGCTAATGAGTGAAGATATAAATTCACATGAATATTATAAA
This sequence comes from Bacillus sp. 11C, assembly GCF_055486375.1. NCBI lineage: Bacteria > Bacillati > Bacillota > Bacilli > Caryophanales > Bacillaceae > Bacillus > Bacillus sp. 11C. The sequence continues at coordinate 46,626 of NZ_JBUPVZ010000002.1, read as the reverse complement.
GAGATTTGTTATCAGAGCTTTTTGAAGCATTTAAAGCTCACTTAATTCTATTGGTTTATCTCCATTCTTTACGTAACAGAAAAAGACATAACGAATCTAAAAACAGAATATGTCCCTTAATTAAGAAGTTAAATATAACAAGCGTTGAAGTAAGAAGGGGACTATAGTGTTATCTTTACAACCATATAATGAATGACTTCAGTGCTTCAAATAAAAGTTTTTTGTAATTATGATAAGCATCCACTTTATTGAGGGCCTAGTGGGTGAATAACCCTGTGGAGGTTCAAGTCCTCTCGGCCGCATCAATGATACCAAGGGTTTTGACGACCTTGGTATTTTTCATATTCATTTGTTTTTAACCTCTTGCGGCCCACTTACTTAAAATACCTTCTATATGGAATGCTTTTTATCTTGTCCATCATTTGGTGATGTACTGGAGTTTGTTAATATGGGATCCAACACTTTTTCAGTAAAGGGCATGAAGTAATTAAGTATTAACCCACCTAAACAAACGGTTAGTATAGTTCCAACGCCAATTGGTCCATTCAAAATAAACGCCATTATCAAGAAGACGAGGTAAATGAATGTTCTCGAAAAAAATATATTGGTTTTCGTTAATTCTTTTATGATTAATGTTAGCCGGTCAACAGGAATCGGGGCGAATTTTGTGTGTAAATATGTTGCGGTTCCCAATCCTATAACAACTAAGCCAATTGCAAAACAAACAATTTTGCTGTGCAAAGTTTCAGGTGTTACAGAAAAATGCAATAAAAAAAGCCATATATCAATCCCCATACCCGTTATAAAGGCCGTTAACAACCCCGAAATTTCAGGTTTTTGTCTTTTTAAAAATGAATTACAACATATTAATATAAGAGCTATGATGACTTCCCAACTTCCCACAGTAAGCCCCACATTTATGGACAGTCCCACCAAAAGTGCGTCAAAAGGGGAAGCTCCAAGATCTGATTGAATCGTGAAAGAAATACCAAGGGTTAAGATTAAAATTCCTAATACATAAAAAACATATTTCACTTTACTCGACCTCTTTATCTTTATTTTTTGTTGTAAATACAACAAAGATGAGTTATATTTAATGTACGTTATTTTTATTGCAAATACAACAAAAACATATACGTAAGGAGTTTAATGATGAAGGATATTCTTCGTGAAATTGGAATGATTGCACGAGCATTGGATTCTATAAGCAATATCGAATTTAAAGAACATGACCTGACAAAAGGGCAGTATTTGTACCTTGTACGAATATGTGAAAACCCGGGAATCATTCAAGAAAAGTTAGCTGAGATGATTAAAGTAGACCGAACAACCGCAGCTCGTGCAATAAAAAAACTTGAAATGAAGGGCTTTATTGAAAAGAAAGATGATGAACATAACAAAAAAATAAAAAAACTCTTTCCGACGGAAAAGGGGAATGAGGTATTTCCTTTTATAAAAAGAGAAAATGATCATTCGAATCGTGTCGCTTTAGAGGGATTTTCTGAAAGAGAAGCGGAGACCATTTTCAATTTTCTTCAAAGAGTAAGAAAAAATATAGAAAAAGATTGGGATTTTGTAAAAAAAGGGAACAAGAGAAATTATTGATGTGATGTTATAAAGGAGTGACATATTTAAATGACTATCAATATAAAAAAGTGCACACTTGAAGATTTGGGCAAACTTCAAGACATTAGTTATGAAACATTTAATGAGACATTTAAGGATCAGAATTCGCCCGAAAATATGAATGCCTATCTGGAAAAGGCATTTAACTTAAAACAGTTAAAAAAAGAATTGTCCAATATTTCTTCGCGCTTCTTTTTTGTATATTTTCATCATGAAGTCGCTGGATATTTAAAGGTCAATATCAATGATGCTCAGACTGAAGAAATCGGTGTTGAATCACTTGAAATCGAGAGGATTTATATCAAGAACAAATTTCAAAAACATGGACTTGGTAAATATCTGTTAAATAAAGCTATGGAAATTGCGAAGGAACTGAATAAAAAGAAAATCTGGCTGGGCGTATGGGAAAAAAACGAAATTGCTATTGCTTTTTATAAGAAAATGGGGTTTGTTCAAACTGGAGCCCATTCTTTTTATATGGGGCATGAAAAACAAACGGACTTTATAATGGCTAAAACACTTATATAAATTTTGGAAGGAGGATGATTATGTATATTCCAAAATATTTTAAGGTCTCAAATGTTGATGAAATTTGGGATTTCGTTCAAAAAAACTCTTTTGGCACGATCGTCACGACAGAACAAGGGAAACCAATTGCCACGCATTTGCCTTTGGGGTTAAATAAAAAAGGTGATGATTACTATATCACTGGGCATATCGCTTATGGAAATCGTCAGTGGAGAACATTTGAAACCTGTGAAGATGTGCTTGTTATGTTTCAGGGAACACACGCTTACATTTCTTCTTCTTGGTACGGGCATGAAGATGTTCCGACATGGAATTATCAAGCCGTCCATATATACGGTCAAGCAAGTATTTTAGAGAGAGATGAATTAATAGAAGAATTAACAACAATGATGGAAAAATACGAAAAACATCGAGAAAATCCAATTTTATGGGATAAACTTTCCCCTGAACTCTTAGAAAGACAACTGAAAGCGATTGTCGGTTTTAAGATTAAGGTGGATGACATTCAGGCTGCATATAAATTAAGTCAGAACCGAAGTGAAATGGATTATATGAATATCATTGATCAATTGCAAAATGAAGGAAATCCAAATTCGAAACAAATGGCAGAACAGATGGAAAAGAGATTAAAAAACTAAATATAAGCCCACTTTTATTAAACCTTTAGATTCGAGAATTAAAGAATGGAACTGGAGCAGTTATGTTTGCAGCTTCTATTCATTGCTCTTTCTTTCATTAGATTGGGATGCGAACTTTGAATTAATCAGTGTGCTTACAGCCTAAAAACAGTGCCCATTTTATGCCCAAAATGAATATAAAACGATGAAAATACATGTAATAAATGAATTCAAATGCTTGAAATGACGGGCTTTTGTAACTGATAATAAGCTTTCACTTTATTGAGATCCTAGTGGGTTAATAACCCATGGAGGTTCAAGTCCTCTCGGCCGCATCCCAATAATATCAAGGGTTTAACCACCTTTGGTATTATTTTTTTGGGCGGAATACGATATTGTGGAGTCTGTAAGTGTGTTGGGCACTAAAAAAGTGCTGGCCTCTGCACAAAACCGTTGCGCGAGACTGCACTTTTATTCTGCAAGATACACTGCCCCTTATCATCGGTTAGGGGAATTTATTTAATCCGCTCCAAGCCGCGGTGATACTTGGCTTTTAGAAGCTTTTTTTAAGTGGCTAAAACCAACAAATTTTTTGCCTTCTTCATCCCATAGGCGGAACTTTAACGACTTAAGACTTGTTGCCAGTGTAATGGTCGGCACGTTTTGCAATGGTTCAGTGTTGTTATGTGCTTTTTCAAGCTTATAGTTTGGGACTCTCGGGCTTAAATGATGAACATGATGGAAACCGATATTGCCTGTCAGCCATTGCATCACTTTTGGAAGTTTATAAAAAGAGCTTCCTTCAACTGCTGCTTTTACATATTCCCAATGCTCATCTTCTTCAAAATAAGAATCCTCAAACGTATGCTGAATATAAAATATCCAAATTCCAAGAGAGCCAGATATCATAAAAATTGGCACCTGAACCAGCAGGAAGTTTTGCCAGCCGATAGTCAAACATAAAAGTGCTGCTAAAGCGACAATCCCTAGATTCGTTACATACGTATTCATTCGTTCTTTGCGTTTTGCTCTTTTACGATTAAAGCGATTGGTAATTCCGAATACGTAAATCGGCCCTAAAATAAACATAACAAACGGATTTCTGTACAAACGGTACATGATTTTTGTCTTCGTTGAGGCTTCCTTATATTCCTCGACGGTCAGCACCCAAATATCGCCAGTGCCTCGTTTGTCCAGGTTGCTGCTTGTCGCATGATGGACCGAATGGTCGTGTGCCCAATGATCAAAAGGATGCAGAGTCAGAATTCCTGTGATTGTTCCAAGGATTCGATTCGCCTTTCTGTTCTTAAAAAAGGAATAGTGGCAGCAATCATGAAAGATGATGAAGGTTCTTACTAAAAAACCTGCCGCAACGACAGAAATGGCTAATGTAAGGAAATAAGAAATGGTCAAGCTCTTATATGCCAAATACCATAGCAGGAAAAATAGTACTAATGTGTTAATGATCTGAAAAATACTTTTTTGTAAATCAGACTTTTCATAGGGTGTAACCAGTTTTCTCAAAGTCCTTAGGTTTTGTTCATTCATTTTTTAAAAATTTCCCCTTCCCTGATGTTCTTCTAAGTATCGTAAACGATTATCTTTGAAGTCCCGGCGTCATACACCGCAGATAATAAGTATCTTTCCCATTCATATGAGAAATTATTGGAAATACAAAACTAATTTCCAGTTCAAATAAACCTTTTAGCAGGACAGCCAGGATACAATCGGCGTATGAAAATTATACCCGGCTCTTTATCTGGCCAAACTCTCGTCCTGCTTCCCAATGAGAATCGGTTTATTTAGACCCGGGAACATGTTATTTGCGGCTGTCAAAATAAAGAGAGTTAAAAAACCTGATTACTATTGAGCTGTTTCTTCATTAAAAAGGCTTTGGGAATTCGGCAAATGGGGAATACCATGAGAGATCGTTTGAAACTATCTGAAGAAACAAAGCTTTAGCAGTAACAGCACTGCTTTTAAAAGAATCGGAGACTTGAGCAAGAAACAGCTGCGCTTTTTAAAGAAATCTTTAACAGTTACAATAATGAAGTACTATTTAGCAATGAAAAAGGTATGAAGACAGTCGCGATTCATTTCACGGTGTTTTCAAATCATAGTTGTTAATGGATCTCGTAGATATGTTTTAAATTCAATGGAGATTTAGATTCTATTTGTGCTTACCGCTTCTGAACCGAGAGACAATGTTTGAAAAATAACGCTATGAATAAAATGATAATTTTAATTTGCAATTATTTCCGATTCATGTTATGATAAAGAAGAATTATTTTTGTTCGGTGTAAAGGATAGTATGAATATCGACTTTTCGTCTTGATGATACTATGGGCAAGGATAGTATATATTGTGTGGTAACACACTAGGAGGCAATAAAAATGGAACAAGGTACAGTAAAATGGTTTAATGCAGAAAAAGGTTTTGGCTTCATCGAACGTGAGAACGGAGACGATGTATTCGTACACTTCTCTGCTATCCAAAGCGAAGGATTCAAATCTCTAGACGAAGGTCAAAAAGTAACGTTTGACGTTGAGCAAGGTACTCGTGGAGCTCAAGCTGCTAACGTTCAAAAAGCTTAGTCTTCAATCGTTTATACAAACAGGCTCTTTATATAGAGTCTGTTTTTTTATGTTCTCTGTAAAATACATAAAAAACCCTACTCAACGGTCGAGTAGGGTGATGGTAAAAGGTAATAGAAAAAGATTTAACGCTTCAAAGGTTTGTTTACAGTATAACATATTGGATTGACAATATGCGGAAAGTATATAAAATATTTATATTTCTTTCCTGTATTTTATTTTTTCACTAACCTGCCTTTAATTTAAATACAAGACAAGTCCTCCAAACCATGTTCAGTAAACCACTTTTCCTGTTCCAAATACTAAGTAGCCATAGTTCGGGCTGTTTAACGAAGAGGCAAAAACAAGTGCGAAATTCAAAAAAGTCGGATTAGTTAAAATAACAGCTGATTCATCTGCTATCACAAGAGAAGTAACCCTTTTTCGCTTCTTTCACTCGTTACTTCATTCTTGCGTTGGCATGTGTTTCATTTTAAAGATTTCGCTATTTTTATTGTTGATCATATATTTAGATGGTACAAACTCGTGTAGCTAGAACACTTACGATTCACTGTCACAGTGAATATGAAAAATTCTTAAAGAGTAAGGGGAAATGGATTGATTTTTGCTGGAAATCATCACTTAAATATACCTAAAACAATGAAAGCCCTACCTCTCTTCCATCTCTACGGCTCCTTGTCCGTGCCAGTGTGAATCAGGATTGAAAAATCAAGTGACTATTTCGTTTTTTTCTAAAATGTTCGCAGAAGAAATGTAAATAATAAAAATGGAATAGAATGCAGAAATAACATAGAGGTTACTGTTCTAAAAGTAAGTTAAAGAAGTTGAATGTATTTGAAATGATTTATTTTACTTTTAATCATAATATTATCAAAAAATTCAGGATATTTTTGAAATACAATACATCACCAATAATTAATCTTAACAAAAACTTTTGATTTGATTTTCAGTGATTCCTTTCATTAACTTCAGTTCACTAATCAAAAATTCATGTGCATGATCCAGCATTTTTTTTTCGCTTGTATTAAGTGCTTTTTCTTTCTTCATACGCATTAAATCACGTACTACTTCAGCGCCTTCTAGTATATCACCCGTTTTTATTTTGTTCGTGTTTACTTGATACCTTTGTTTCCAAGGCAGCAACCTATCTGATTCTCCATGCTGAAAAATGTGTATAATGTGTTTTAATGCAAGTATATCAGTAACTGGTCGTATACTTGAATTCAATAGTTTACGCGCTGGAATCATAACTGTCATGTTACTGATTGACATTCTTATGACATAATACAGCTGTTTTTCTTCTAAAAATTCTTTTTCTTCTATGGCTTCAATTATACCTGCTCCGTGCATTGGATAAACAATGTTATCGCCAATTTGAAACATTACATACACCTCCATATATAAGTACCTTCTTAAGATTACCATACATGTAGGTGTATTATCAAATATTCTATAATAACATGGTTATTTTTTTATTGTCAATAACTTTTTTAAAAAAATCAGATCGAGCAAAAGCAACATCAAAACAATAGGGAACGTGCCGTAATTCCAATGAAGGAAAAGTCTATGGCTACGTGTATCCTAAAGCCGGCTCATTATTTTTTCATTGAAATGATTTATTAAAATCTCCTTTAGAAATTCATGACTTGGCATCAATTCATGAAAATGGAAGGCGGGAGAGTGAAATGAAATCGGGATATGCTTAACAGTAAAACGTATCTATGCAATTAACGATGTTGCGAAGTAAGTGATAATTTCAATACCGGGTAGTTAGAATACAAAATTATTTCATTTTCAAGGATTTGATACTCCGTTAGATAAAGGTTACGTTATAATTTTTGGTAAAAAAGGAGGAAGCTGTTTTTTATCATCTCATCTAAAAAAGATGAAGCATACTCCATTGTGTTTATGTTGATAAGCCACTGTTAATTCGACATTTTATGAGGTCAGTTACCAACCGGTATCTGTTAGGTCTTCATAAGAAATAGTGGTGTGCGGCTGTGATTGAACTGCATATTCATCATTCAATCACATAAAATGGATATGGAAATTTTTAAAAAACGGGATATCCATTTTTGTATTTTTATAAAAAGGAGTCATCACAATGCTAAAAAGATTTTGTCTGGTCTTGCTTACGTTAATGATGTCTATAGTTGTTATGCTAGTGGCTGCTAAAAATTCACCTGGAGATCATGTCATTTCATTTGATGAGCCTATTATTTTAATGATATCAATTGGGATCGTTGTATTTTTATTCATCCCTCCATTAGTTATGTCGTTTTTTGGCAACTTGATTGTAAGAATCATATCTGGAGTATATCAATGTTTTATCGTTTTCGCTTTTATGGGGGGAATTCCAATAGGGTTTCTTATTCCCAATGGCTTTTTGACAATTCTTTTTTCTATTGTAGGAACTTTAGTTAGTATAGCTAGTGTTATAGTAACCTTACTAATTGGCAGAAATAAAGAAGTTACATTATAACTAATATAATTTCACTTTATCGAGGAAGAGGTTCACAGCCCTGCGGCTAATAAGGGACAGTGGCAGTTGGACAATTAATAAAGAAGAAGTGTGGAAAGGCAGTTGCTTTCCTGTAATAATTGAATAAATGACACCAAAACCACCTTGAAAACCTGTTTTCATGGTGGTTTTTTGGCAAAACTTGATGTGTTCATTTGCTCTCGTGAACTAACCATCAGCCATTATTAAGAAGTTATGTAAGTGGCACATTCCCACAATAAACGAATAGGGTAATATCATAAAATAAAAAATGTGGTGATCGAAAAATGTATTATATACCTGTTACACATCAATATCCTTATTATGTGTATGCACCAATGTGCTGCGATGGAAGGTCGGTTTATTGGATGAATCCATATAAAATGAAGCATGAAAACGCAGGCCAAAACCTTCACTTGACAGATTATGGGCCGAAACCATTTGTTATTAATATTAACAAAGCGACAAAACAAAACAATACATTCCGTACCGCGCTATGGACAGGAGCGCACCTGCAAGTTACTGTAATGAGTCTTGATATTGGAGAAGATATCGGTTTGGAAATGCATTCTAACCTCGATCAATTCTTGCGGATTGAGCAAGGCCGCGGGATCGTTAAAATGGGCAAGAGCAAAGATCAGGTAAACTTTCAACGAAATGTCTATGATGATTCAGCCATCGTCATACCTGCCGGCACATGGCACAATCTGATCAATACAGGCAATACGCCGCTAAAACTATACTCCATTTATGCCCCGCTTAACCATCCGTTTGGCACGGTCCATGTGACCAAAGCAGATGCAGAAGCTGCGGAAAAGGAGAACAGTTCATACAAAAATTGAGCGGGTTAATGAGACTTTTTCACAAAGTGTTTCCCAACATTTATCTTTTTCGGTTTTAACACAAACCATTTCCGGCGTTGTTTATGTGGATCATTTTTGAGAGGGAATGAATCACGAATAAAAAACATACCCAAAATAGGTATGTTTTTTATTCGTGAGTATTATGAATCAAAATCATTCCAATTATCTAAATAACGGTACAGTGTTGTTTTACTGATGCCCGTCTCTTTGGTAATTTGCTGAATGGTATACGTTTTGCTTTGATACATTTCCATCGCGCGTCGGACATTATGGTCTGGTTTCCTCGGACGTCCTGTATTTTTCCCCTTTAATTTCGCTTCTTGAATTCCAAGCTTTGTGTTTTCACTAATCATGTCAAATTGAAATTCGCTGACTCTTTCTAAAAAATCGAAGAATATGGAACCGTTTTTCTTTGTGGTGTCCACTTTGTCTAATATTGAAATAAAGTGGCTTTGTTTCCTTTTGAAAAAATCAATGATATCAATTAGGTTTTTTGTAGAGTCCGCAATGCTGTATAACTTATAAATGATTACGGTATCTCCGGCCTTTAAACTGTTGCATAATGACTCAAATTCTGGTCTGTTTTTTGCTGAATTTGTTTGTTCAATATATATTTTTTCACAGTTGAACCCTTTAAGTGCGGTTATCTGTTTTGTTACATCCTGATCTTGACTAAACGGACGTGCATATCCAAAAATCAAATCATCAACTCCTGATGAATTTTGTATATTTCATTATAACAAAATAAGATGGATAGCGCAGAATGTGCTGTCAGTTCCAAAAAAGATCTATTTTGGAACAAAAAATTGTAGACATTTGAATTCTTGTTTGTTACATTCTAAATAGTTATAAACGACCCTGGCTTCTATGAGAGTTAGAAGTCAACAAAAAATAATCATAAAGAGGTGTACTGTATTTTATGTTAAAAAAATTAAATATCGAGTGGTTCTCAAATATAAGAGGGGACTTATTAGCCGGGATTGTCGTTGCTTTGGCATTAATTCCTGAAGCCATTGGTTTTTCTATTATTGCAGGTGTTGACCCGATGGTGGGATTGTATGCCTCATTTTGTATTGCGGTGGTGATTTCTTTTGCGGGCGGAAGGCCTGCGATGATTTCTGCGGCTACAGGGGCTATGGCGTTGTTAATGGGAACGCTGGTAAAGGATCACGGATTACAGTATCTGTTTGCTGCTACGATCCTGACGGGTATCATCCAAATCATATTTGGGGTTCTAAAAGTGGCGCGATTAATGAAATTTGTACCTCGATCGGTCATGGTAGGTTTTGTTAATGCGCTGGCCATTTTAATTTTCATGGCACAAGTTCCTCATTTTGTTGGTATATCCGGTCTGACATATGTGTTTGTCGGCATAACCTTAGTCATCATTTATTTGTTCCCGTTTATTACAAAAGCTGTTCCAAGTCCTTTAATAGCAATTGTATTTCTCACGGTCGTTTCTATTTGGGGTCACTTTAATGTTCAAACAGTTGGAGATTTAGGAACAATCAAACAAGCTTTGCCGAACTTTTTGATTCCCGATGTTCCATTAAACTTTGAGACGTTATCAATTATCTTCCCGACTTCTATTGCTCTAGCTGTCGTTGGTCTGCTTGAGTCGCTGTTGACGTCTTCCATTGTTGATGACATGACTGACACAGATAGTAATAAAAACCGGGAAAGCCGAGGGCAAGGGATTGCCAATATCGTTGCCGGATTTTTCGGCGGTATGGCAGGGTGTGCCATGATCGGTCAATCTGTTATTAACGTGAAATCTGGAGGGAGAGGGAGACTGTCAACCTTTACGGCTGGTATGTTCCTCATGTTTTTAATACTCGTTTTAGGTGAATGGGTTGTTCAAGTTCCTATGCCTGCACTGGTTGGCGTTATGATTATGGTTTCAATTGGAACATTCGATTGGTCTTCAATCCGGACGCTTAAAAAAGTTCCGTTCACTGATTCGGTTGTCATGGTTGTCACAGTAATTACTGTAGTGGCAACAGATAACTTATCCATTGGTGTAATCGTAGGCGTCCTGTTAAGTGCTATTTTCTTCGCTTCTAAAATTTCACGAGTAAAGGTGGATTTGTCTTCTGTTTCTGAGAAAGAGGCTGTTTATGACATTAAGGGACAAGTGTTCTTTGCTTCTGTTCAAGATTTTGTGAATTCATTTTCATATGAAGATGTAAAAGAGCGTGTTGTGATGAACTTTTCAGAGGCGCATATTTGGGATGATTCTGGTGTCGCCGCAGTGGATAAGGTTGTTTTGAAATTCAAAGAGAATCATGCAGATGTTACATTGGTTGGCTTAAACGAATCAAGCCAACATTTGATTGAAAAGCTGGCTACTTACAATCATCCTAACGCACAGCCGTCAAGCCACTAAGGGGAAGGTGAAGGGGTATGTATCAAAATATTTTGTTGGCAGCTGATGGATCAGATCATTCCATTCGATCAGCAGAACATGCAATCCGTATAGCGAAACTGGTGCCTGATGCAAGAGTGGAAATCATTTTTGTTAAAGATTATTCAAAAGCGAAAACCGAAGTGCTTCATACCGCGAGTTCTGCAGAGTTAGAAATGGAAAGGCGTAAAAAGTTAGAGCCGATTTTAGAAAAATTTGAGCAAGCTGGTGTCCGGCATGATGTAATAATGAAACACGGAGAACCAGGACCGACCATTGTTGCTTATGCAAATGAAAATCAATTTGATATGCTCGTAGTAGGCAGCAGGGGATTGAATTCACTGCAGGAGATGGTGTTGGGCAGTGTAAGCCATAAAGTTGCGAAACGAGTGAACTGTCCTGTGCTGATTGTAAAGTGATGGATGTAACAAGCCGATTTAATATAAAATCGGCTTGTTTTTTTACTGTTGTTAATTTAGCTGGGCACAAGTGATAGGTGGTTTTATTTACAGTCTCAAAACAGCACTTCGTATCAAAACGATCCGAAATCTAATTTTCACGCACTTGACTTTATACCAGTGGGGGTATATTATTGGTTCACAAATAAGAAGCATTTAAAAAGGCGTTGTGAATAAATTTCTTACTTGGCTGTCGCATTCCTGCTTATTTTGATATTGATCTATGCCATGTCTAGACGTTATTATTCTGCAGGTATTTTTGTCTCAATAAAGAAGAATTAGTAGCCATGGATGTGACCATATTAGATATCGTCATTTTAACGATGTAACCAATTTTTCAAAATGATTTTATTTTAAACATTCCATATGCGTATCTAAAACGTTTTTATTTAGAGATTCCGCGTGATAAAATACACATAATAGTTTATGATAAGGCAGAATTAAATGTGGGAGTGTGTTTTCTAAAGAAGGTATTCATGTGAACAGTTATGAATTGCAAAAATTAATGAAAGAAAGGATTTCAACGATATGGAGTATGATCAAAAGGTTAAAAATCGCTTACGCCGGATAGAAGGACAAATTAAAGGTGTATTGACGATGATGGAGCAAGGAAAAGACTGCAGAGAAGTTGTGACTCAATTGGCAGCCTCACGCAATGCAATTGATAGAGCATTAGGTGTTATTGTTGGCACAAATCTTGAACTTTGTATTCGTGAAAGTTTGGACCAGGGAGAAGACACATCCAATTTAGTAAAAGAAGCAGTCGACTTACTGGTGAAGAGCCGATAAAAAATTCATCAACCTATCATTTTTAAGGTTGACGAATTTTTATATGTGTTATAATATACCCCTACCGGTATTTGAATGATTGAATTATAGCCTTAACTTTTAAAAAATTTTGCTTTCGGTATACCCCTAGGGGTAATTGGAGGTTGGGAGGATAAACATGACAGAACAAACAAAACGCACAACGATTGTCTTATTTAGCGGGGATTATGATAAAGCGATGGCAGCTTACATTATTGCAAATGGTGCAGCCGCCTATGACCATGAAGTGACCATCTTCCACACGTTTTGGGGATTAAACGCTTTACGTAAAGAAGAGCTGGTCCCTGTAAAAAAAGGATTTCTTGAAAACATGTTTGGAAAGATGATGCCTCGAGGTGCTGATAAGATGGGCTTATCTAAAATGAACTTTGCGGGTATGGGCCCTAAAATGATCAAAAATGTGATGAAAAAGCATAATGCGCTAACATTGCCTCAGCTAATTGAGATGGCTCAAGAACAAGGTGTAAAGCTCGTAGCTTGTACGATGACAATGGATCTGCTTGGTTTGCAGGAAAAAGAACTATTAGATGATATCGACTATGCTGGTGTAGCAGCTTATTTAGCTGATGCTGAAGAAGGTACTGTTAACTTATTTATTTAATTGAAGAGAGGTGAATCGAATCCGATGGATAGCAGAGCCATCATCTATACCATACTCATTTTGTTTTTTCTATGGATATTGATTCGTAATTTTTTACCAGTAAAAGGTGTGAAACAAATGACAACGACAGTTTTAAAATCAGAGCTGAAAAGTAAAGGGATACAGTTTCTAGATGTCAGAACACCTTTTGAGTTTCGTACAAAGCATATTAAAGGTTTTAAAAATATTCCCTTGTCAATACTGCCTCAACAAACAAATCAACTTTCGAAAGACAGGGAGATTTTCGTTATATGCCAAAGCGGCATGAGAAGTATGAAGGCGAGTAAGGTATTGAAAAAACAAGGATTTAAAAGTGTTACAAATGTAAAAGGCGGCATGAATGCATGGCATTAATATCGGTGAAAGGAAGAAGATCTCTTTTTTTGACGGATTATATACCCCTACCCCTATTAGATAAAAGGAGGAAATAACATGATACAAGCACATGTTGTATTAGATGCTAAAGGTTTAGCGTGTCCGATGCCTATCGTCAAAACGAAGAAGAAAATGAAGGATTTAAAAGCTGGTGAAGTATTAGAAATTCAAGCAACAGACAAAGGCTTTACGGCAGATTTGCAAGCATGGGCAAAAAGCACAGGTCATCAATATCTAGGTACTGAAACAGAGGGAGATATATTTCGCCATTTTCTTCGTAGAGGAGGCGAGCCTGCATCAGAGAACGCATCTTCCATTCCGGACATTTCATTAGAAACTTTCAAGCAGAAAGTAGAAAGTGACGAGCCTCTTCACATTTTAGATGTTCGGGAGGTGGAGGAGTATGAAGAAGCCCATATCCCGGGTGTTGTGCATATCCCTCTTGGTGAAGTGGAAAAACGCTCTAGCGAGTTAAACAAAGATGATGAAATTTATATCATTTGCCATTCAGGAAGAAGAAGTGAAATGGCAGCCCAAACGATGAAAAAACAAGGTTTTAAAAAGTTAATCAACGTTGTCCCCGGTATGCGTGATTGGACAGGGAAAACAGAGTAATTAAAGGAGGTATATAAACATGACTGTACAGGCAACTACCGCAAAAGAAGTGACACAAAAAATTTTCAACAAAGAACCTTTATTCATTCTCGATGTGCGTAATGAAAATGATTTTAGCGATTGGAAAATTGAAGGACATGATTTTGAACATTTGAATGTGCCTTATTTCGACCTTTTAGATGGCGTGGAAGATATCTTAGGGAAAATTCCTTCCGATAAAGAAGTGCTAGTCGTATGCGCAAAAGAAGGTTCATCTGTAGTGGTATCCGAGATGCTTTCAGAAGCCGGTCTTTCTGTATCGTATCTTAAAGGTGGTATGAAAGCGTGGAGCGAGCATTTAGAGCCGGTAAAAGTCGGCGATTTAAAAGACGGCGGTGAGGTGTATCAGTTTGTTCGAATCGGGAAAGGCTGTCTGTCATACATGGTGATTTCCAATGGTGAAGCGGCGATTATTGATGCGACACGTATGGCGGGTGTCTTTATGGATTTTGCAAAGGAAAAGGGTGCGACGATTACCCACGTATTTGATACACACCTTCACGCAGACCATATTTCAGGCGGCAGAGTGATTGCCGAAAAAACAAAAGCAATCTACTGGTTACCGCCTAAAGATGCTGAAGAAGTGGTATTCGATTATCAGCCGTTGGAAGAAGGAAATGACATTGTCATTGGAAAAACAACGATTAGAATTCAACCAATATATTCTCCTGGACATACCATTGGCTCCACTTCTTTCATTGTTGATGGTGAGTATCTCCTTTCAGGTGATATCTTGTTTATCGATTCAATCGGCAGACCGGATTTAGCCGGTATGGCAGAAGATTGGGTAGGAGATTTAAGAAAAACGCTTTATAGCCGTTACAAAGCGTTATCAAAGGATTTAATCGTATTACCGGCACACTTTATGATCATTGATGAGTTAAATGAGGATGGAAGTGTAGGTAAAAAACTAAGTACATTATTTACCGAGAATCATGGTTTGAACATTGCGGATGAAACAGAATTTAGACACCTAGTGACAGATCATTTGCCTCCGCAGCCAAATGCATATCAAGAGATTCGCGAAACAAATATGGGGAAAATCAACCCAGATGAAGAAAAACAGCGTGAAATGGAGATTGGGCCTAACCGTTGTGCAATTCGGTAACACAAGATTCTATTAAAAGAGGAGAGATGAACATGAAATCAGATAAAGTATTAGATGCAAAAGGACTGGCATGTCCTATGCCAATCGTGAGAACGAAGAAAGCGATGAATGAACTGGATTCAGGTCAAATATTAGAGGTGCATGTAACAGATAAAGGAGCTAAAAATGATTTGGCTGCTTGGTCTAAATCAGGCGGGCATGACCTTTTAGAGCATACTGATGAAGGTGATGTATTGAAATTCTGGATTCAAAAAGGCTAATGAATGTGAAAGGGTATCGAATAAAAAGATACCCTTTTTCTTTGAAAAGGAGGAAACCAAAATGGATATTGCCTTTATCACAACTCTTTTCATTATAGGGTTTATTGGTGCCTTTATTTCCGGAATGATTGGTATTGGCGGATCAGTTATTAATTATCCAATGCTATTGTACATTCCTTCTTTAGTGGGAGTGATATCATTAACCGCTCATGAAGTTTCAGGGATAGGAGCTATTCAAGTCTTTTTTGCGACACTGGGCGGTGTTTGGGCTTATCGTAAGAGTGGGTTTTTAAATAAAGCATTAATCATTTACATGGGAAGCAGTATTTTTATAGGGAGTGTATTAGGAAGTTACTTTTCTCATCGCATATCTGAACAAGGAATGAACTTCGTATACGGTATTTTGGCTATTATAGCTGTTATATTAATGTTTATACCTAAAAAAGGACAAGAACATAGGGAAGGCGAAGAAGTCATATTTCATAGAGGGTTAGCTTCATCCTTAGCCTTTATCATTGGCGGGGTATCAGGTATTTTAGGAGCTGGTGGAGCTTTTATTCTCGTTCCTATTATGTTATCAATTTTAAATATTCCTGTAAGAATCACCGTCGCTTCATCTCTTGCGGTTACATTTCTATCATCTATTGGCGCAACATTTGGAAAGGTAATCACAGGACAGGTGCTTTTTGTACCAGCTTTGGTTCTTATGATCGCTAGTTTAATCGCTTCTCCTATTGGCGCAAAAGTTGGACAAAAGGTAAATACAAAATTCCTGCAATGGATTTTAGCGCTATTAATATCAGCGACAGCGATTAAAATCTGGTTAGGATTCCTTTAGGGATAAAATATTGAGCGTTAACCTTTTGAATAAGGCCCGAGGGAACGGCGATTATTACTGTGATGTTGCTCAAAAGAATAATGGTTATACCCTATACTGTTTACGCGAATGGAAAAATTTAACCGTGTTTAACCTCTTAGAGGCTGAAGGTATGAGTCTGACAAACTGCTACAAGTAAAAGAAAAACAAGCATCATGTGAAATGCTTGTTTTTCTAAAGAATCATTCACTTACTGTTGAGATGTTTCTTTTGATTAATATTGTATGCCACTAGACATACGGCGCTATAAAATACTAATGCGACACCCAGTAATAATATGATCCAATGAAAAGTACCAGATAATTCAATGGTATTGCTCACCACATTTAGTATGCTTCCAACTGATAGCAGAACTAATAGAATAGGTGGATTTTTTAGCAAGTGATTTCACTCCAACCTTTATCCGAAACGAATATGCGATACTTTTTACCTCATTATCCATTATTTATAGTGATAGTTTGGATGAAAAAGCCCGCTATCCTGTTTAGATACATGATAACTGATTAATGAATCACCATGATGTCAATGAGTCGCTTGATTTTTTCATCGTCTCCTGTATCGACGTACACTGTTTTTTTATTTTTAATGATATTCTCAGTCACTTCCTGCATTACGCCTTGATCTAAATCATCAGCGGAATCCCAGCGTAAAGGGACATTGTATACATGAATCGTGCCATCTCCGTTACCATGGTAAGTGACTGATCCATCCACTAATCGAGAACCAGCTAACTGGATCACATCTTCTGGGTAGCTGGCACTGGTGTCATCATTAGGATTGATAGATTCGCCAGCCGAAATGTGCCGAACATTCAATTCATCTATCTCTTGATTAGGTCCAAGCTGCAGCCAAACACGGGCATATTCGATTTTTTCAGAAGAATACGCTGCCAATACATCGTCTTCTTTACCTTTCTCCTCATTTTTTGCTTTTTCTGATGAGGTGTCATCTGATTCAACTGTTGCGGATTCTTCTGATCCCGTTGTTGGCTCTGATTCATCTTTGCTTATTTTGTTGCTGTCTTCATTATCATTATGATCTTCGTCAGTTTGTGCAGCAGTATCATCATTTGAAGTTTGTTTTGATTCTACGTTCTTACTGCCCGCACACCCAGCAAGCAATAAAACGAGCAGCAGGAGGGCGGCATTGCCGTAAAATATCTTTCCGAGTTTCCTCATTCTTTCATTCCTCTCATCAACTAGGTTTCAGCTTCATGTAAAAGTTATGCCTCTAAATATTACCATGTAATAAATATGTTCGTTTGAAATTTGCTTAAAAGAAGAAACGTTTTTGGATCAATATTGTCCATGTTACGGAGTCATCGCAGGAAGTATTTTTGAGGATATGATCTCCTGTAATATGGATATATTGAATTCTATTTAAGGGGTGAAAGGACTTTGCAGAAAAAACATTTAAAACAGCTTGAGGAAAAGTTATTAAAATGAGAAGCAACGAAATCCTCTGAAGACTCTCCAAAACTTTGAAGTTCATACATTGGCTCCTAATGTTGCACTAGCTTCATATCAGATCATTGATGAAACAAGAAAACAACAAACATGGCGCAGCTCTATATGGAAGTTCCTTGATGAAAGATGGCAACTATTCTTTCATCAAGGAACAAAAACGAATTAAGGTTGGTTATAATACGAGTTGGATAGGTTAAATAAAAAAGAGACCAAGCATTGCTTGATCACTAAGTAAAATGATTTTCTTATTTCTCTCATTAGCTTTTAGGCAGTCACGCCAAGCTGACGGAGAATGTCATGCACATCAATTTTACCGTCAGAAATACGTAACAACATCATAAGAAAACGTAACGGATTTTCCCGTTGCAGGGACACCAGCAAATGGGGTTCCTGTATGTTTACTTTCAAATATAAAATAAACAGCTACAAGGTCGCCTTCAGCAATCATCGCTTGAATGGCATTTTAAAACCCGGGAAAGCATCAAAGTTTTTCTTTTCAGATTCTACTAAACCTTCTACACCTGGAAACGGTGTATCTAATGGCGGGTAGAATACAAAGTCTTTATGGCAGAAGTCTTTTAGGCATCGTACTTTTCTTGTGACCCCTCCTGTCCTTAAATAAACATTTAAAATGAATATGCTTCGCCATCATCAGGCACTAACACTTGAGAGAAGATTCCTTTTTCATGAATAAACGATTTTAATTCTTCTCTTGATAATCCCCAATGGTTTACAGCTTCCATGTGGCTCACGATGATTTTTGCGTTTGGAGCAGCCTTATACGTTTCATAGATATCTTCTTTACCCATGACGAGAGAACCGCCTTCATAGAATTGATTATCACCGCCGTTCACTACAATGATGTCCGGCTGATGTGTTCCAATCTCTTCTTGAACCGCATCATACCAGACTGTATCTCCAGCTACATATAATGTTTTCTCACTTTGGTGTTTGAACACAACGCCGCATACAAGGCCTGCGAGTTTTAAAATTTCTCCTCTTCCGTGTTCGCCTTTGGTTTTGCTTAATTGAATGCCTTCAAAGACTGTATCTTTTGTTAGTACTTCGACGTTTTTGAATCCGGCATTTCGTATTTCTGTTGCATCTTCTTCATTTTGGGAGAACAGCTTGATATCTTTTGGCAATAACTCTTTAGCTGCCTTATCCCAATGATCATCATGTAAATGAGTGACAATGACAGCATCAATATGATGAATAATATTGTCGACAGAAGTTGGCAATTCAACCAAAGGGTTGTTTTGATCCTGCCTTGGCGCATTTGGGAATGGAGGGTAAGCACCTTTCTCAGCTAACATTGGATCTATTAAAAACGTTTTGCCTGCATATTCGACAACAAGTGTAGCATTACGAATTTGTTGAATGTTCATGTATAAAACTCCTTTTCTTTAATATGCGTATAGTTTACATATAGCCGCTGAATAAATACATGGAACAAATCAAGTCTTTCTGTCGATTGACTTGATTTTTGAAAATATGTATTTTATTTTGGATTAATTGTCATTAAGGTAGAATCGGAGTACTTTAAAAGAAGCGAATTTTAAAGTTATATGCAGGACTGCACCTTTATAGAAAGATGATGAAACAGATGATTTTTTAATTGAATATTGAAGGGATTTGATTTCATGTTGGATCACACAGACATGCAAATATTAGAGGAGTTATCTAAAAATAGCCGTATCACGATGAAAGAATTAGGAGAAAAAGTTCATTTAACAGGGCAAGCAGCCGCCTCGAGGATTGCCAAATTAGAAGACAACGGTGTGATTGAGGGATATACCATTAAAGTGAACCAAGTGAAATTAGGGTGTTATATACATGCTTTGCTTAATATCTATACAAAAAGCACCCATCATCATCCATATCTGTCATTTATAAAAACACAAGGCAAATATGTCATCAATAATTATAAAATTAGCGGGGATGGCTGTTATCTTCTTGAATGCAAATTTCCATCTAATGAAACGCTAGATCAATTTTTAGTGGAATTAAACAAGCATGTCAATTATAAATTATCGATTGTGATTAACAAATAAAAGACCCTTTTCACTTTTATAGGGGCTAAGCGGGGATAACCCTGTGGGGGGGCAATTCCTCGGCCGCATGAGTGATACCAAGGGTTGCTGGCCCTTGGTATTTTTTATGCCTTCATGTATTTTTGAAGTTTACTCTAAAGGTCTGCCTTACTTTGCAAATCGCCGTGCAGCAGCCACGCACATGATAACGGCGATATTCACTGCCACGAGTGCCCAGCCGACTTTCTCGTGCAGAATCACTGAGGCAAGCAGCAGTCCAAAGAATGGCTGAAGAAGCTGCAACTGCCCAACCGCCGCAATTCCGCCTTGGGCGAGACCTCGATACCAGAAGACGAAGCCGATCAGCATACTGAATAAGGATACATAGGCAAGACTGAGCAGCGCTGGTACCCCGATGCTCGACCATGAGTCCGGTGTAAAAAAGAACGACAAAGGCAGCATAAGAGGAAGCGACAGAACGAGTGCCCAAGAGATCACCTGCCAGTTCCCCAGACGTCGAGAAAGCCTGGCGCCTTCTGCATAACCAAGCCCGCATACGATGATAGAAGCCAGCATGTACGCGTCGCCGAGCGGGGATGATCCTCCTCCTTGGATCAGAGCGAATCCCGCTACTAGTAAACTGCCAGCAGCTGAGAACATCCAGAAGACTGGCCGGGGACGTTCACCTCCGCGGAGTACGCCGAATACCGCTGTCGCAAGCGGAAGAAGCCCAAGGAAGACAATGGCATGTGCGGAGGTGACATACTGAAGTGCTAAGGCTGTCAGCAACGGGAAACCGATCACCACGCCGAATGCTACCACCAGTAGTGAAATGATGTCTCTTTTAGCAGGATTCTGCTGCCGGAAGATGAGAAGGAGGCCTCCAGCCAATATACCAGCTATCGCAGCACGGCATACGGTGAGGAACAATGGGGTGAAGTCCGCCACAGCCAAGCGGGTTGCTGGCAGTGAGCCGCTGAAAATGAGGACGCCTATAAAACCATTTATCCAGCCATTTGTTGTTTTGTTCATTGCAATCACTCCAAATATATGTCTTTTTAATGATCTGGATTTTCTTAACAAAACCAGCATCTAAGGATTACAATGACTATAAACTGGAATTGACCTTTCATAAACAGCCAGTTTTCATAAAAAAATGCATACCAGTTAGGAGAACAACGTGTAAATGGATATCACGCCTTTTTTAAATAGAAATCTGGATATTCCGCTTTATCAGCAGCTTTATCAGGATTTCAAAGAAAACATGCATCAGGGGCGTATTCAAAAAGGAATGAAGCTCCCTTCAAAAAGACTCTTGGCGAGTCAGCTATCCATCAGCCAAACGACTGTAGAACGTGCCTATGAACAACTTGCTGCTGAGGGCTATATCGTGAGCAGGCCAAGAAGCGGGTGGTTTGCTGATTATTGCGATTCTGATTTTGCCTATCGTAAAATGCCGCGAACATTACCCATTCAACAAAAAGAGCAGGAACATAAAGAGTGGATTGATTTTCACTATGGAAATGTAGATTCTTCTTACTTTCCTTTTTCGGCATGGCGAAAAAGCATGGTCAATAGTTTAGACCAATATGGACACGAGCTTTATCGGCCGGGACAGGTTATAGGAGAGTTTGAGCTGAGGACGCTCATTGCAGAGTACCTGTATCAATCACGGGGTGTTCATTGTGTCCCTGAACAAGTGATTATAGGAGCCGGGAACCCTATCCTTCTCCAAATCTTGTGTCAAGTTTTTGATCAGAATATTTTCATAGGATATGAGGATCCGGGTTATCCGAGAGCACGCGAGATTTTCGAAGCCAATCGTATGAATATCCTTCCTATACCAGTCGATAATGAAGGAATTTGTATACAGACGATCAAAGAACATCAGCCAAATCTTGTGTATGTCACGCCTTCTCACCAATATACGCTTGGAACCATTATGACGATTAACAGAAGAATTCAGCTCCTTAAATGGGCTGCTGAGAATCAGTCATTTATCATAGAGGATGATTATGATGGGGAGTTTAGATACACCGGACAGCCGGTCCCATCCTTACAAGGGCTTGACCAGCATAACCGTGTCATTTATATGGGCACTTTTTCTAAGTCTCTTCTTCCCTCGCTGCGTATCAGCTATATGATTCTTCCTTCGTCTCTTTTAAAAAAAGGCCATGAAATCGCGTCTTTATATAAGCAAACGGTGTCCTGCCACAGTCAGCTCACGCTAGCTGACTTTATAAAAAGTGGAGAGTGGCAAAAACACATCAACAGAATGAGAAAGCTTTACCGGAAAAAAAGAGCCATTTTACTAGAGACTGTGCAAAGAGAATTAGGAGAGCATGTCAGGATTCGCGGAGAAAACTCTGGACTTCGCATCTTACTTGACGTTTATTTGCCATTTAGCGAAAAAGAGTTAATTGAGAAGGCGAAGGAACATGGAGTGAAAATTTATCCTGTAACTCCTTCTTATCAAAATCATCCCCCTGCTAAAAGGGTGTCGCTTGGATTTGCAGGGGTTCCCGAATTGAACATACAAGAAGGTATAAAAAAACTGAAAGCTGCCTGGAAGATATGAGAGCTTTCAGCTTTTCCATTCAGGAGGAATGTGAATGTAGCATACCAATTCACACTGCTGCTTGAAGGAACCGCTTCTATGACCACATTGATAGGTCCTGAAAAAGCAACGGAATACTCTATTGCGATGGCTCGGACAATCATTCCGCATATTTCATCATGTTTTTCACTGAATATGTCGATTGTCCATTCCGCTCGGCCATATGGATGATACCGAGGAATTTACTTTTTTCGTGCGTTTTAATATGTAGTTTAACAAACTTCCTAACATGCAAGACACGATTTGGATATGAATCAACCGAGCTACAACAGATTATTGGTGGCTGCCAAGTTACTCATAAAAGATGGATTGAGACATAGATCTCAACTGGCTCATCAGGTGAATTGAATGTTCTTAATCACAAAGGTTATCTTTATGAAATAGAGTGGTATCAGCAGCCTGCTTACAGAAATGATTGACGAATACTTTTAAAAGCATGTTTTTAGCCAGAAAAATCTATTATGGTATAGTTTAAATATAAAAAATATTTGAAATGAGGAATGGTATGAATACAAACGAAAAACATAAGAAATTTAAAGCGAAAATCATCCTGCAAGTCATCATGGTCATAATCGGAGGAATCATAGCGGCATATGGACTGGAAACGGTACTCATTCCAAACAGCGTATCTGATGGAGGGGTGACAGGCCTCAGCATTGTTGGGTCACAGCTATTCAATTTACCGCTGGGGATTCTGATTGTTGCTATTAACATTCCGTTTGTCTGGTTAGGATATAAGCAAATTGGAAAACGCTTTGCGTTATTATCAATTATCGGAATCGCATCACTTGCCGCGGGTACAAGTTTTATGCACCACACTCCAGCCATCATCGAAGGGGATACTTTGTTGATAACCGTTGTCGGCGGGATTATCCTTGGATTCGGAATGGGGTTGGCGCTGCGTAATGGCGGCGCATTAGATGGAATTGATATGCTTGCTGTGCTGTTATCCCGAAAACTGCCATTCGGAACGAGCGATCTCATTTTATTCTTAAACCTTTTTGTGTTTATTTTTGTTTCCACCGTATTTGGTTTGCAAGGAGCATTGCTTTCAGTCATTGCTTACTACATTGCATCCAAAGTCATTCATGTCGTGGAGGAAGGCTTAAGCGGTTCTAAAATGTTTCAAATTATTACAACCCAACCTGAATTGATGGTAGAGACCATACGTGATCAATTAGGCCGAAGCGCCACATATAAAGAAGCTTACGGGGGTTTTTCCCATGAGAAATTCAAAGAAATCACATGTGTCATCAACCGCTTAGAAGAAACCAAACTAAAGGAAATTATTAATGAAATTGATAAAACCGCCTTTGTTACCGTATATGACGTAGCTGAAGTGAAGGGCAGCAATTTTAGAAGGGTCAATCATCATTAGAAAAAAGAGTGACGAATGGCAAAACAGCCATCATATGTTTTGACGAGCCTTATGAAGCTGTTTGCTCATGATTTGTTGAAATCCTGTTCCCATCAAGCAGGATTTTTTCTTGTTTAGGTAAATATAAACGATTGATTATATAAGTGAAAACTTATATAATGACGTTGTGAAAAACTTAATGTTCATTTTTATGTACGGATAGTGCCTCTTTTTTATTGGGGTGTCTGATCACTGGGCCAATATATTATGATTTCATTATATATTGGGTTAAAGGAGGAGTTCATTTGACTGTTGATACAAAAATAGGAGTTGCAGCAATGACTAGCTGTTTAAAAATACTTAGTGATCAAACAAGGCTGATGATGATGAAATTATTTTTTGAAAAAGAATATTGTGTCTGTCAATTGGTTGATATGTTCGACATGAGTCAGCCAGCCATAAGCCAGCATTTGCGAAAATTAAAAAACGCAGGATTTGTGAACGAGGACAGAAGAGGGCAATGGCGGTACTATTCAATCAATCAATCATGCCCCGAGTTTGATACATTGCAATTGATTTTGCATCAAATCGATCAGGAGGACGAATTGTTACTGCACATCAAACAAAGGGAAACTCAAGCGTCTTGCCAATAAGGAGGTATTAGATTGACTTCAGTCATTTTGGCGTTATCCATATTTTTATTAACTTTAGTATTGGTCATATGGCAGCCGAGAAACTTGTCTATCGGGTGGTCAGCCTGTGGAGGAGCTGTTTTGGCTCTAATAGCCGGAGTTGTCAATTTTCATGATGTGTTAACTGTGACAGGTATTGTTTGGAATGCGACATTGGCTTTTGTGGCCATCATTATTATCTCGTTAATCCTTGATAACATCGGTTTCTTTGAATGGGCAGCGCTTCATATGGCAAAGGCTGCAAAAGGAAACGGTGTGCGCATGTTCATTTATGTATCTATATTAGGAGCTATCGTCGCCGCATTATTTGCAAACGACGGTGCGGCCCTTATATTGACACCGATTGTATTAGCGATGGTCAGAGCATTACATTTCAATGAAAAATTAGTTTTTCCTTTTATCATTGCCAGCGGGTTTATTGCAGATACGACTTCGCTTCCGTTAGTTGTGAGCAATTTGGTCAACATCGTTTCAGCGGACTATTTTGATATTACGTTTATTGATTATGCATCCAGAATGATTGTCCCTAACTTGTTCTCGTTATTGGCGAGTATCATTGTACTTTACCTTTTCTTCAGAAAAAGCATACCAAAACGTTATGATCTGACTGAGGTTAAAAAACCTGCAGAAGCAATAAAAGACCAAAAGATGTTCAAACTATCATGGTATATCTTAGGACTGTTGTTAATTGGATACTTTGCCAGCGAATTTTTATCTATCCCTGTATCAGTGGTAGCGGGCATCATTGCCATCTTTTTCTTAATTGCTGCACAAAAGAGCCCAGCCGTTCATACAAAAAAAGTGCTGAAAGGAGCGCCTTGGGCTATCGTGTTCTTTTCGATTGGCATGTACGTTGTTGTATACGGTGTCCGTAATGCTGGGCTGACAGATGTCCTTTCAGATGTGATTCAAGCCGTGGCTGACCAAGGGTTGTTTGCGGGTACGATTGGAATGGGCTTTATCGCGGCGATTCTTTCTTCTGTTATGAACAACATGCCGACTGTCATGATTGATGCATTGGCTATTGCCGGCACAGATACACATGGGATGATGAGAGAAGCGCTCATATATGCAAATGTCATCGGTTCAGATTTAGGGCCTAAAATAACGCCGATTGGTTCCTTGGCGACACTATTATGGCTTCATGTCCTTTCACAAAAAGGTGTGAAGATTTCCTGGGGCACGTATTTTAAAACAGGAATCATTCTGACAATCCCAACATTATTTATTACACTTGTCGGCCTGTATATTTGGCTGATGATCATCCATTAATGTTTCAAAAAGGAGAAGGTTAACATGTCAAAGAAAACAATTTACTTTTTATGCACCGGAAACTCCTGCCGCAGTCAAATGGCTGAAGGGTGGGGGAAAAAATACCTTGGAGACAAGTGGAACGTGTACAGCGCAGGAATCGAAGCTCATGGATTAAATCCTAATGCTGTCAAAGCGATGAAAGAAGCAGGGATTGATATTTCCAATCAAACCTCGGATATGATTGATCCGAACATTTTAAACAAGGCTGATTTGGTTGTTACTCTCTGTGGTGATGCAGCTGACAAATGTCCAATGACGCCTCCGCATGTAAAACGTGTGCATTGGGGATTTGATGATCCGGCAAAAGCACAAGGAACACATGAAGAAAAGTGGGCGTTTTTCCAAAGAGTCCGTGATGAAATTGGAGACCGCTTAAAACAGTTTGCTGAAACTGGGGAATAAAATAGATATACTCAGCGTGTAATGAAAAAATGAAAAACAGGTGTCTGCGAGCTGAATGCAGACACCTGTTTTTTGGTTTAACTTGACTGTGATCCGTGAACTGTCCGCTTTAAAAGGAAAGTTATTTAGCTTGTGAAAGAGGAAAATTGATTTTTAAACAGAATCATGAAGGAGACGCTGTTTTAAAGGAGTTGTCAGTTTGCAGGAGTTAACAAAAGAAAAATATAAAGGCTTAAAAACAAGGTTTCATGAAAAAGTTTGCCCAACATTTGTCTATTCAATATTAGAACAAACGATTCCGGGAGTTGTTTATGTAGATGACCACAACTTCCCTAAATCATTTTTGATAGGGACTGAATCAGGAATTTACTTTATTGCGGGAGAAGAGGGGAATCAAGATTTTAATGATTTCATTGCTGAATATTATGAAAAACAAGCGAAATCAACAAAAAGATTTACCTTGTTTAGTTCTAGCGATACATGGGACAGAGTAATGAAAACAATCCTGAAAGACGAATTGAATCAAATGAAAAGAGTCGCATTTTCTTTTCAGCAAAAACCGTCTATAACGGAATTACAACTTCCAAAGGGGTTTGTATTAAAAAAGATAGACGAAGACATCATCTCAAACAGCACGGAATTTAACAAAGCATATTATGAGGAGTACTGGGGTTCTGTTTCACATTTTTCTTCAAAAGGTTTTGGATTTGCCGTATTACATGGCAATCATGTTGTTAGTGAGTGTACCTCTATATTTTTAGGTCATAATCGTGCAGAAATGGATATCTATACACTTGAAGATTACAGAGGCATGGGTTTAGCTTATGGTGTGGGAAGTGAGTTTATAAAATATGGTCTGAAACATGGGATTATTCCTAGTTGGGATTGTGATGTTTGCAATAATTCGTCCATTACACTAGCAGCTAAATTAGGCTTTAAGAAAATAATCGAATACTCTATTTTTTATTCTGGAAAATCGTGATGAAGAAGAACTAAAATGAAGTGCACCCCATGAGGGTCTATGAATGCGTTGTGCGGTAAAAAGGATAATTCCATAGATACCAAAATAGACCAAGTCACAAGCTTGGTCTATAAACGTTAAAAAGGGTCATGTTTCTGAACGAAAGGTTTTTCCTATTTCTCTTCCTAATCCAAAATAATGTCTGAAATTATAGATAAGGGGACTCCATTTTGAAGGGTCGATATGATTTTCGTTCAATATGATACTTTCCTCGGCGTGAAAATGTAATGCTTGCGTCTCTACAATCGCAAATGATGGGTCATATTCAGGAATCCGAATATGCTTGACTTCGGCTTCAATTTGAATCGGGCATTCTTTAATGCGTGTTGGTGAAACTGTTTTTGATTGTAAAGGTGTTAACCCTGCTGATTCGTATTTTTCTTTTTGATATGTAAACCCGAGCTGTTTCTTCAAATGCGGTATATCCTTTTTTCCGCTATAAGATGAAATTCTTTCAACATTTTCCCATAATTCCGGGCCAGGCAAGTTTATGACACATTCTTTGTGTCTATCTAAGTTTTCAATGGCTTTTCCCCCTAGGCCTACTCCAAGGACAATATAGTTTCCGAGAGCCCAAGAAGAAGACATAGGACTAATATTAGTGGTACCATCCTCATTCAATGTCGTAAGCAGAAATGTTGAGGTGCCATAATACATGATTTTTGGTTTGATTTCTTTAAAATGAAGAGTGTCTTGTTTTTCAATGTCCAACGCTTATTCCTCCTTGTCATCATGACATTCATATTGTAAAGGTTTAACATTTCAACTATCATCGAAATATGAATGTAAGGAGGAAAAACATGAATCCTAATATCGCAAAAATCTCTGCATTGTTATCTGATCCCTCGCGTTCTGCCATTCTACTCACCCTAATGGATGGAAGGATACACCCTGCGGGAGAGCTTGCATATCTCGCTAACATTAAACCTCAAACCGCAAGTTTTCACCTGAAAAAATTGCTTGAAGAAGAGCTGATCAGCGTAGAGAAGCATGGAAGACATAGGTATTACAGATTGTCTGACTCAGATGCAGCAAACGTGATTGAGCAATTGCTTCTGATTGCCCCTAAAGCCAAAGTCACATCTTTAAAAGATTCAAAAGAGAAAAGTGACTTGCATTTCGCCCGCACCTGTTATGATCATTTGGCAGGTTATGTGGGCGTGCAAATCACTCATTCACTGGTTGAGCAGGGGATGTTAAAAAAAGCCGATTTAGACTTTGAGGTGACTTCAGAGGGGTCTTTGTTCTTTTCAAATTTAGGCATCAACGAAGAGCAGCAGCGAAACAAGAGGAGAGCATTTGCACGCTGCTGTTTGGATTGGAGTGAGCGGCAGCATCATATTGCAGGAGCGTTAGGAAACGCTCTATTGCTGCGCATGCTAGAAGAAGAATGGATCGTTCGTATGCCGAAAACGAGAGCCATTAGGGTTACACCAAGCGGGAAAACCGCATTTGAGAAGTACTTTAAAGTGAATATTAGAGAATGAGAAAAAAGGAGTAAGATTCATTATAAGTCTTACTCCTTCTTATTATCTTGAAGTTGCTTGATTCCCCATTGCAATTGAAATTCGATTCCAACTGTTTATTTGATTGATGATGAGAACAAGGTCAACATATTGCTTTTCATCATAATGTTCCCGCACTCGATCATATAACTCATCAGGAACCCTTTTAGAAGAAATGAGCGTGATGTGTTCAGATAGTTCAAGCGCTGCTTTCTCTGCAGGTGAATAAAAATCACATTCACTCCAAGCATGTAAACAGTAGATTCGCTGTTCAGTTTCGCCCATTTTGCGAGCATCGGAAGTATGCATATCTATGCAGAAAGCACAGCCGTTTAACTGAGAAACCCTAATTTTAATTAGCTCTCTCGTAGTTCGGTTAATTGAAGATTGTTTCGTATATTTCTCCATATCCATCATTATTTTCATAGCTTCAGGTGCAGCATCATAATAAGACACTCTTTGACTCATAAGGCAAGACTCCTTTCCTTAAGATACATAAATTGTATCCCGACATTGATCATTTTACCAATGTGCAGTTTGTATGGCGGCTATTTCATTATCTTTTGGCAAGAAGCTGCTTTGAATAAAAGTAAGGATAGCCAACAATGATGAGTGGAGCTGCTAATGCAAGGAGTATCCATGAGCCTGAATGACTGTCTCTACTAACTCCAATGAATATACAAGTACCGATGAGAAAATATAATAAAGCACCTAAAAACCAATACATATTCATTCCTCTTTTTCTTTACACGGTCTCTTGGATTGAGCATTTTTGTTTGTATGCTTGTCTGTTTTTTCGTTCACCTTGCTTAATTGATCAAGGCACTGATTTTTTAACACTTTCTCAGTTCGGATGCCTTTTCTTTTTAATGATAAAATAGTGAGATCAAGTGATTTCAATAATGATCATTCCTTCAATGAATAGTGAGTTCTTTATTATTTTAAATGTACATTTGAAAAGATAAAACGTACATAAAGGCAGAACGCTTATGTACGTTTGGGCAATGATCATATGCTGGGAACATCTAATGGTGCAGTGCACTTGGTATTGTTGAGTTCATTCTCTTCCTATAAAATGATTGGATAAATGGTTGTTGCACGTTAATGAAATGGGATCGATTTTCGTTAGTCTCTGTTCGGTTAAACTGTTAAAGGAAGTGGATGAGATTTGCTGATTAGGAATCCTTTCAAAGAAAATCATTACTCACATGATAGACGGGCATTAAATATGCTTGCACTCAGAGTTCCGGGAATGGCTTTTATTCTCATGATCTATGTAGCCTCTATCGTGCTGCAATTTCTTAATGGGAGCTGGTCCATTTTATTGCTTCATGTGTTCACAGTATTGACCGCCATTTTTGCTTTGCTGCATTGGCATTCATATCGCTGGGTTAAGAAAAGGGTCATTCTATATTTTGTGCTGCAAGGTTTGATCACTTTTATACTGGCTAATGTTATGACTGGCTTCTTAGTGCTGATCATCATTGGCCTTTATGCATTTTTGATTGGACAGATTGCAGGAATGGCAGACAGAAGAAGGGCTTTCCTCATCCTTTATTTATTGCTTCTGCTGTCAATCAATGTACCACATCAGATTCACAAAGGTGAATATTTGCATTTTCTTGTCATTGCCGTACCTATTATGATCGTGATTATGACTTATGCTGCTACATTATTTGCCCAAGTCGATGAAAAGATAAAAGCGCAGCTGACTCTTGAAAGGCTGGAGCTGGCTCATCAGCAGGTCGAACAGCTGACGCTGCAAAACGAGAGACAGCGTATGGCACGGGACTTACACGATACGCTTGCTCAAGGGCTAGTCAGTTTAAATATGCAGCTGGATGCTATTCATGTTCATCTCACGAAAGGCAATACAGAGAGAGCAAAAGAAATCATCCAACAATCGATGAAAAGAGTGAGAGGTACATTAGCGGACGCGCGTTCAGCGATTGACGATCTGCGCAGCAAATCAGAAGAAATCGGTTTTCTAAAAGAAAGAATTACCTCACTAATGGATCATTTTCAAGAGTCGACAGGCATGGGCGGTTTTTTAGACTACAGATTACATCAGGTGTTAGACGTTCGTACAGCTGAAAACTGTTATTCCATCATTGGGGAATGTATAACGAATGCAGCAAAGCATGCTGAAGCAGAATCGATATCGGTATCCATTTGGGATGATGATAAGGGGAGGCTCCATTTAACTGTCAAGGACAATGGCAAAGGATTTGATGTTGAAAAGAGCAAGAAAAAGAGAGGACATTATGGGCTTCTCGGCATATATGAACGCGTCAGAGCAATGAAAGGCCATTTCAATATAAAGAGTACAAAATCTAAAGGAACACAAATTGAGATTACCGTACCAATTCAGGGAGAGATGCAAGATGAATAAGGTTTTAATCGTTGATGACCATCTTGTCGTGAGGGAAGGTCTAAAGCTTTTAATTGAAACGAATGATCACTACACCATCATAGGAGAGGCCGAAAATGGCAAAACGGCAGTCCGCCTTGCAGATGAACTAAAACCGGATATTATTCTCATGGATTTGTATATGCCGGAGATGAGCGGGTTAGAAGCCATTAAACAAATCAAAGAAAAACACGACATCCCTATCATTATTTTGACTACGTATAATGAAGATCATTTAATGATTGAAGGAATTGAACTAGGTGCGAAAGGATATCTGTTGAAGGATACGAGTTCAGAAACCCTTTTTCATACAATGGATGCAGCAATAAGAGGAAACGTGCTGTTGCAGCCTGATATCTTAAAACGTCTGCAAGAAATCCAATTGGAGCGGATGAAGAAGCAGAACAGTCATACCCAGCTGACAGAAAAGGAAGTCATTGTTCTAAAAGCCATTGCTAAAGGTTTTAAAAGCAAAGCGATCGCCTTTGATTTGGGTGTCTCTGAGAGAACCGTAAAGTCTAGATTAACGTCCATTTACAATAAATTAGGCGCGAATTCAAGAACTGAGGCAGTGACGATTGCCATGCAAAGAGGCATTCTGACATTAGACGAATAACATCATATATTTGAAATTTGCCCAAACGTACATGCCCGAATGTACGTTTTTTTTATTTCGTTGTCATCTACAATGAGAAAGTGATCAAGCAATGTGTTGAAAGGAGATTATCATGTCAAGAATGTTATATAAATTAGGAGGATGGGTTGCTCGCCATCGCGTAAAAGTCATATGTGCGTGGATCGTTGTGTTAGTTGCATCGATAGGCCTTGCAATCACGTTAAAACCAAGTTTTTCTGAGGATATGTCTATACCTGACACACCTTCGGAAAAAGCGATGGATGTCATTAATAAAGAATTTCCTCACGGCCCTGATAAAGGGAGCATACGGGTGATTTTCGGAGCTGAAGATGGAGAGAAACTTACTGCAGAGTCAGCCAAAAAAGCAATCGAAAATACGTTCAAGGAAATCAATAAAGATGATTCCGTTGACTCGATCGCAAGTCCTTTTGTGACAGGAACAATCGCGAAAGACGGCACGGTTGCCTATGCTGATATCAAGTATAAATCTTCAGCAGATGATATAAAAGATTACTCTATCAAACACTTAAAAGACAGTTTGAAAATGGCTGATGATGAGGGACTACAAACTGAACTTAGCGGAGATGTACCGGGAGCCGAAATGGAGATAGGCGGAGTGTCTGAAATTGTCGGCATTATCCTGGCTTTTGTCGTTTTAGCCATTACATTCGGGTCTTTATTAATAGCTGGTTTGCCGATTTTAACTGCACTCATTGGATTAGGTGTAAGCATTGGACTGGTTTTGATTGGGACACAGGTATTCGATATTGCTTCCGTCAGTCTTTCATTAGCCGGAATGATTGGTCTTGCGGTTGGGATTGATTATGCTTTATTTATTTTTACGAAACACCGCCAGTTTTTAGGCGAAGGTATACAAAAAAATGCATCAATTGCGAGAGCTACAGGAACAGCTGGGAGTGCAGTTGTTTTTGCCGGACTTACTGTTATCGTCGCACTTTGCGGATTGACGGTTGTTAACATTCCTTTTATGTCCGCAATGGGGCTGACAGCAGGACTTAGTGTACTGATGGCTGTTCTCGCTTCAATCACGCTTGTGCCTGCCGTCTTGTCGATAGCGGGGAAACGGATGGTTCCGAAAGCAAACAAGAAAAAAGAAAAACAGAGCTCTGAAACAAATGTCTGGGGACGCTTTGTCACAAAAAATCCTATCATGTTAAGTGTATGTAGCATTCTCATTTTGCTCGTCATTAGTAGCCCATCTATGCATTTGGAGCTGGGCTTGCCTGATGCAGGGATGAAAGCGAAGGATAATCCAGATCGCCGGGCTTATGACTTACTTGCCGATGGATTTGGAAAAGGATTCAATGGCCAGTTAACAATCGTAGCGGACGCCACAAGTGTGACAGGAAATAAGGCGGAAGCATTCACAGATGCAGTGAAAGAAATAAAGGAACTAGACCATGTATCAAGTGTCACTCCTGCAAGGCCTAATAAAGAAGGGAGCTTTGCCATCATTACGGTAGTTCCTACAACAGGTCCAAATGATGTAACAACGAAGGATTTGGTAAAGGATGTACGCAGCTTATCAGATAAAAACGGGGTAGATTTGCTCGTTACTGGATCGACTGCAGTGAATATTGATATTTCAGACCGCCTTAATGATGCGATACCGGTGTTTGCTGTACTCATTGTTGGTTTTGCGTTTGTATTGCTGACAATCGTATTCCGTTCGTTGCTTGTGCCTCTTGTTGCTGTTGCAGGATTTATATTGACGATGACAGCCACTCTTGGGATTTGTGTATTTGTTCTGCAAGACGGGAATCTGATCGACTTTTTCAAAATACCTGAAAAAGGGCCGATACTCGCATTCTTGCCGATTTTATCTATTGGGATACTGTTTGGATTAGCCATGGATTATCAAGTATTCCTTGTAAGCAGAATGCGTGAAGAATATGTGAAAACAAAGAATCCAGTCCAAGCGATTCAAGCTGGATTAAAACACAGCGGTCCTGTTGTCACCGCAGCAGGTCTGATCATGATATTCGTTTTTGCAGGATTTATTTTTGCTGGTGAAGCTTCTATTAAAGCCAACGGGTTGGCTCTTTCCTTTGGTGTGCTCTTTGATGCATTTATTGTACGAATGACACTGATTCCAAGTGTCATGAAGCTGATGGGGAATGCAGCCTGGTATTTGCCAAAATGGCTAGACAAGATTATTCCGAATGTAGATATAGAAGGGCATCAACTCACGAAGGAAATTCAGCCGGAGATCGATCAGGAACAAAAGAAACAAATCATGTAATAGAAAGCAGATCTTTTGCGAGATCTGCTTTTTTGTGATGAAAAGAGGTAACGATGATTGCCTAATTGACACACATATTAGGGATTGCTAATATGATAATAAACATATTAGGATTTTCTAATGTGAGGAGGAGAATACATGCAATTGCAAAATATCGATTTAGATATGAAAGTGAAGCTCATTCATGGTTTTTCTAATAAAACAAGAATTCAAATTCTTGAAAGCATCAAAAATCAGGAAAAAACGGTTTCTCAAATTGTAGAAGAAATTAAAGGAAACCAGTCAAACATCTCCCAGCACCTTGCGTGTTTAAAAGGATGCGGAATCATTGTGGGAAGGAATGAAGGAAAATACTGCTATTACAGTGTGAAAAACCATCATATTCGGGATTTATTAACCATGTTCGATGTTGTTCTCCAAGATGTTCAACATGATGTTGCCTGTTGTGAACGTCACATAGATGAGGAGGATTGAGTTGGCTGACAAATGTTGTCGTTCTACTAAAGAAACTGAATATAAAGAGAAAAATTGCAGCAGCCATTCATCGAAAGAAACAGGTAAATCAAGTTGTTGTCAGAGCAAATCACCCGCAGAGAATCATTCAGCAAAAACAAGCTGCTGCGGCAGTAAAGAGCAGCACACAGTAGAGAAAACAGAGATACTCTCGAACCCTCTTCCTTCCGGGGAGAAGAGGTCATACAGGATTCATGGGATGGATTGTCCTGCATGTGCAAAAACAATTGAAAAAGGGTTGCGTACATTAAAGGATATAGCTGATGTAAAGGTTCATTACAGTACTGCGAAAATGCAAGTGGCAGCAAGCAGCCAAGAAGCATTTAACCCAATTGCCAGTGAAATAAAAAAACTAGGGTTTTCTATTGAACCTTTACATCAAGGGGACACCAAAACGTTTGATATTGAGGGAATGGACTGCAGCAGTTGTGCTAAGAGTATTGAAAACCATTTAAATGGTCTTCCTTCCGTTAAACATGTCACTGTCCATTTCTCCACTGGAAAAATGAAAATTGAACATTCGGGCAGTGTCAAAGATGTTATCAATGAGGTTTCAAAAATTGGCTATCAAGCTTCCCTGCAATCAGGTAAGAAATCGATACAGAAAAACAAAAATGAACAGCGTGTAGTCATCTTATCTGGTGTACTCATCGCCCTTGGTTTTATCGGTTCCTTTTATGGAATGCCTGCCATGATGTCGGCAGCGCTCTACTTTATCGCTATGGCGGTAAGCGGGTATAAACCTGTTAAAAGTGCATATTATGCAATCAAAAGCCGTTCACTTGATATGAATGTTTTAATGTCAGCCGCAGCGATTGGAGCGGCTTTCATCGGAGAATGGCTTGAAGGCGCTACAGTTGTTTGGTTATTTGCCCTTGGTAATTACCTGCAAACGAAGTCAATTGAACGAACAAGAAATTCCATTCACCATCTTATGGAATTGGCACCATCAGAAGCCTGGGTCCAAGTTGGTTCGGAGCTGATGAAAAAACCAGTTGAAGACATAACCATCGGTGATATTATCGTTGTTAAACCAGGTGATAAGATTCCATTAGATGGTGAAATCACCCGGGGCGAATCCAGTGTCAACCAGGCTCCGATAACAGGAGAATCCATCCCCGTAGATAAGCAAATTGGAGATGCGGTATATGCTGGGACTATCAATGAACATGGTTCCCTTGAAATCAAGGTCACGAAGTTGATTGAGGATACAACAATTTCCAATATTATACACTTGGTTGAAGAAGCGCAAGAACAAAAAGCGCCAACAGAAGCCTTTATAGATAAATTCGCAAGTATTTATACACCAGTTGTGTTTATTCTTGCATTAGCAATCATGGTATTTCCTCCACTCATTGGATTTGGCACTTGGGGCGAGTGGTTTTACAAAGGGCTTGAACTTCTCGTTGTAGCATGTCCTTGCGCTTTAGTGATCTCTACACCTGTTGCCATCGTATCAGCTATCGGTAACGCTGCAAAGAATGGTGTATTAATAAAAGGCGGAACGTTTTTGGAAACTGCTGGAACAATCACTGCTGTGGCATTTGATAAAACAGGAACATTAACTGAGGGAAAGCCTCAAGTATCTGACATTAAGGCGTTGCACCTATCTGAGGAAGAATTGCTTTCGATCGCTTTCACATTAGAGGATCACTCTGCGCATCCTGTCGCCAAATCGATTGTCGATTATGCCTATGAAAAACGGATCCAGCCTAAACATGGCGAGTTATTCAAGAATATCGTAGGAAAAGGCGTTCAAGCGGCCATTCAAGGAGATATTTATTACGCAGGCAATCTTAAGCTGTTTGAAGAAATGAATGCAGATATAAAGGATGCAAAACAATATATTCAAGAACAGCAGAACGAAGGCAGGACAGCCGTTATAATCGGAACCCAAAATCAAATCATCGGGATGATCGCTGTTTCTGACACAATACGGAAAACGTCAGCTTCAGCTTTACAAGCGTTAAAACAAAGCGGAGTTAAACAGACAGTCATGTTGACCGGGGATAATGAAGGAACTGCAAAAGTGATTGCATCAGAAGCTAATGTGGATCGTTATTTTGCAGAATTAATGCCAGAAGAGAAAGTAGAGGCTATAAAGACATTACAAAAAGAGGGCCATAAGGCAGCAATGGTTGGAGACGGCATCAATGATGCTCCCGCACTCGCAGCAGCTGATTTAGGTATTGCTATGGGAGGTGCAGGAACCGATACTGCAATGGAGACAGCAGACATTATTTTAATGGCAGATCATCTTGATAAACTTCCTCATACAATGAAGTTAAGCCGAAAAGCTTTAGCTATTATTAAACAAAATATTTGGTTCTCCATCATGATTAAAGTCATAGCATTAGTTTTTATCTTTCCTGGCTGGCTTACACTTTGGCTTGCTGTATTGAGTGATACAGGTGCTGCAATAATTGTGATTTTAAATGCGCTAAGGTTGCTGAATTATAAAGAATAGACATCAAGAAATCATTTTATGCTCGCCATATAACAT
This sequence comes from Bacillus sp. 11C, assembly GCF_055486375.1. Lineage (NCBI taxonomy): Bacteria > Bacillati > Bacillota > Bacilli > Caryophanales > Bacillaceae > Bacillus > Bacillus sp. 11C. The sequence goes on along the minus strand of NZ_JBUPVZ010000002.1, from coordinate 9,561 downwards.
ATCGTTGGTGATATGTTATATGGCTGTTTTGATTTTACATATAAACTGCCGGCTTTATGCTCGTCCTAAAACTGTCTGTTTTTGTGGTAAGATTCAGTAGGTATGAAAGACTTTATTGCGATATTCAAACGAGATTAGAGAAAAGTTGGATGAAAATGGGCGCTTTAATGCCTTTCTTTCAGGCTTCCAAGACATTAGATATTTGTGCCTCTATTGTCTAAATTCACACGAATGGTTTCTAAAGGTGAGCAGCAGGGTTCTCTATTAATATACAAAGGATAATTGTAATCCATACAATTATCTTGTTTGTTATATGGATTTTATAAGGTACTTTAAGATAAAATGTTGCAAGGTGTGAATGTTATGACAAAAAGAAATCAAATCGGGGCTGCATTTCGTTCGGTCTTCCTCGTATACGATTCCGTTTTTTGCCGGGTTTTTATTTTGGGAACTATGGAATAGTGATGCCTTCTTTAGGATGTAGTGCAATTTATCCGTCATCATGAGTGTAATTATATTTGCAGGATCGATAAGAGTTTGTTGCCGCCCATTTTTTGCTGGGCGCGTTCAACCCGATGAATGCTCTTTTTTTTGACGTTAATGGTAAATGCCTGGCATTTGTTTTATGAAATTTCCATGTTGGATAAGTACAGGTGGACTGGAAAGAAGAAACTTCATCTGTTTTTCGGAATGTGCGATGAATCATTTTCTATCAATTATACAGCTAATGTTCCAGCCAATGTAGACAAGGGCTGGTTTATGTTTTTTATGACGCTGCTTAATATATTAGGTCGCGGGAGCAGCGATAGGAGGTATTTTTGGATCGTATGTGAAGTGTAGGCGCTATGGTCGTGCTGGGCACAATGCTGATTCGGTTCCTCCCATTCATGATTTCCCGTCTGGCAAACCGACACCGAAGTATATACAATTTCTAGGGGCACTGCTTCACTTTTGAAAGAAAAAGTGCTTCTATTCATAGCGGGGGGAACCGTTGTCCTTATGGCTCTGGTATATTGGTTTTTGGAACGATTTAGGCTTGTGAAAATCAAAGGGGAATGGTGAATAAGAAAATGGAAGAGTATCAAATCTATGAACATGCGCAGTCGTCAATTTATTCAGCCGGCTAAACCCGGGGTCCTGTGACAGAGCGAAGATGCAATGATTGCACAGGATTCTATCGAACAAGAATCTTGCATGGCAAAAGTCTGAACCCAGCTATGGGAGCCTATCGAACGAAATGATCATGATTTTATTGAACTTGATAAAAATATGTAAAACTGGCACAAGCTTATGATTTTAGAGTCAACGCCGTGCCAATGTAAATAGCAGCTGCAATGTTTGCTGGTCATTTAAAAAAGTATTTACGGTAATCGGAGGATTTATCATGTCAAAGAAAGTTTCTTCTTCCTATGTCATCATTATAGGATTAATGCTATTTGCATTGTTTTTTGGAGCAGGAAATCTCATTTTCCCGCCTATGCTTGGTCAAATGGCTGGAACAAATGTATGGATCGCAAATGCTGGCTTCTTAGTAACAGGAGTTGGCTTGCCATTGCTGGCAATGACAGCATTTGTTTTTTCAGGTAAACATAATTTACAATCGTTAGCCAGCCGTGTGCATCCGGTGTTTGGAATTGTGTTTACGACGATTCTCTATCTGGCAATCGGGCCTTTTTTCGCAATCCCGAGATCAGGGAACGTATCGTTTGAAATTGGAGTGAAACCTTTTTTATCAGATGATGCAAGCCCTGTTCCATTAATCATATTTACAATTTTATTTTTCACAGTTGCATGTCTGTTATCACTCAACCCTACAAAAATCATTGATGTAGTCGGAAAATTTTTGACGCCAATTAAATTGACATTTATCGGATTGCTTGTAGTGGTAGCTGTTGTTCATCCAATCGGAACAATCCAAGCACCATCAAAAGGGTATACATCACATGTGTTTTTTAAAGGCTTTCAGGAAGGATACCTGACTCTGGATGCCCTTGTAGCGTTTGTTTTTGGAATCATCATTGTGAATGCAATTAAAGAACAAGGTGTTGCCACCAAAAAACAGCTGGTCATAATTTGTGCAAAAGCCACTGCGATTGCTGCGACACTCTTAGCTCTTATCTATACTGCCCTTTCATATATGGGAGCCTCCAGTGTTGAAAAGCTGGGGCTTTTAGACAATGGAGCCGAGGTTTTGTCTACTGTTTCATCCTATTATTTCGGATCCTATGGCTCCGTCTTTTTGGGCTTAATGATCACAGTCGCATGTCTGACAACAAGTGTCGGACTGATTACAGCATGCTCTTCCTTTTTTCATGAATTATTTCCGACCATTTCGTATAAAAAAATTGCTGTCATGTTAGCGGTGTTTAGTACGCTTGTCGCAAATATAGGGTTAACACAGCTCATTAAAGTGTCCATGCCTGTCTTAATGACGATGTATCCAATCGCGATTTCCTTAATCTTTTTAACGTTTTTACATTCTGTATTTAAAGGGAAGGCTGAAGTATATCAGGGCAGTTTACTGTTCACGTTTATCATTAGCCTTTTTGACGGTTTGAATGAAGCTGGGGTGAAAATTGAAGTAGTGAATCGCGTTTTCACTCAGATTCTTCCTATGTACAGCATAGGGCTGGGATGGCTGATTCCAGCTATTATAGGGGGAATAGGCGGTTATATACTAAGTATGTCCCGAACTAAAAAGTCGTGATAAGCGCTGTTTTAAAGCTAATATAGGATTACCAACGCACTCATCTTCATAGATATTTTGATTTCCCTGGTCACGGTACTAAAGAGTTGAACGATCACTCAGATCTGCAGGTGGAATAAAGCTCTTGTCCGCCTGCTTAATTGGGGGGAGAAGATGGCTGATCAAAGAGAAGCTTTGTGTTTGAGATTAGCAGAAATAGATAAACATGAAATGTCGATACTTCGTGAGTTCCAGCTGGAGCGGGAGAAAATCTTTTCGCGCTTCAGAGCATTAGAACGGTCTAAAAAGAAAAGAAGCGCCCATCGCCAGTCACGCTCGTTGAACAAGCAGCAAATGATGTAAAGCCATCTCATATCACATCAAAGCCAATCCAGCAGAAAAAAAGAAGGCAGGGCAGAGCTGGAGCAAAAGCCTCTCGTGAAGCAGCGTTAAACATTTTAAAGCAGCAGGATAAACCAATAAGCAGTATGGAACTGAAAAGAAAGATTGAGATGGAAACTGGTGCACACATTTCTAATATGACATCATTTATGAATACTTTAATGAAAATGCACCCAGAGGTGAAAAAACCATACAGAGGACAGTATCGAATGATTTAATTCTTGTGAGGTATTCGGCTTCTGGTTCCGGTGACTGAGCATAATCTGTCTGATGCCGGTCGCATAATAAGACATCCTTGCTATTGCGAATGTAGAACGGGGGCTAAGGCAGTGGCATGGAATTCAGGAACGTTTTAAAGCACATAAAGTGATTTCTTTTGTTGTAAGAATTACAGGCCATTTTCATCATGATACCAAGGGTTATCTTACCTTGGTATTTTTTGTGCGCGTGTTGTGAAGCGAGCTGCTGTCCGAAAACTGCCGCATTAGGGTTGGTTTGTGTCGCAAAATAGAGCCTCTTTAGAGAGATTCTATTTTGCGGCATTGTCCCCTTCCTTGAAGCGTGTGTTTGAAGATCGCCATTAAAACCGCAATCCAAATACATGAATCATGAAAATGACAAAAGGCGGGATCAATAGGGAGGGCAGCAGATTCAGCGTTTTAAATTTCTTGATTCCCAGAATGCTTAACCCTGAGCTGAGGATGAGTATGCCTCCCACAATTGTGATTTCGTTTATAAGGTCTGTATTGATTGCGCTCTCCATTACTTTAGCAAATAAAAAGATGGAGCCCTGCCAGGCAAATAACACAATGGCAGCCGCTGCTATTCCAAAACCAAATGTCGAAGCGAGCACAATGGAGGTAATCCCATCTAACATCCCGTTTGTCAGGAGATACGTATAATTTTCATTCAGCGCGGCTTCAATAGGGCCTAATATGGACAGCGAACCTATACAAAATAATAAGATCGCAGTTGATAACCCCTCCGCTAAATTACTTTTAGAGAATTTGTTCACCAGCTTGTTGAACCGCAATTCCAGATTGATGCTCTGGCCAAGCAATCCTCCGAGAGCTAAACTCACGATAAATAGAATGGGATATTTACTATCAGGCAAATGCTGTGTAAGGGCATTGATCCCCAGTCCGACAGCTGCGAACCCCATTGCCTGCATCAGGATATCCTGGTATTCGCCTTTAATGCCTTTTTTAAATAATCCTCCGATGACACTTCCTGCAATGATCATAACTGTGTTGAAAATGGTTCCAAACATAAGTTTTCTCCTCCAATAACGCTTCCTGTATAAAAAATAAACCCTCAAGTTAGTAGAGAGTCAAGGGAGATTGAAAACATATTCATGAGATTGATTTGATTGGCAGCAGGATTTCAGTCACATAGTTGTCTAGATGATTCGTAATTCCATAATCGATGAGTGTGATTTCAATTGAGTCAGCTGCTACCTCATACTGATGTTCTTTCATATATGCCAGCAACTTTTTGTAATAGGGTTCGGCTTCTGAATGTGATCCTTTAAACCTCATTTGCAGATATTCTCCTGAAGGAAAAATGGTTTCTGATGAAGTGTTTTCACTTTCATCTTCAAGGATCATGAATATGCTGGAATATTTGTCGAACTGATTTGCTTTTACATGTGCTGCTGAAATCGATAAACCGATCTTGCCTATAAAGATATCCTCGTTTACATTCAGGCGGGTTCTCAATTCTGCTAATGAATGTTCGATATCATGGCCGAGAACATACTCATGCTGTAAATAAGCCACACGTAAGGCGGGAAGTTTGATTTTTGAAATGTGATCTAACGGCGTGTGAACGGCATCTTCTATTTGGATGATGCGGCGGGAGATCTTTTTCTCGATGCGTTCCAATTCTCTCTTTTTGCGATCAATTTCAGTTTGCTGGCTTTTCAGTAAATGAATCAGAGTGTTTGTATTTTGAGAATTATAAAAATCAAGAAGTTTATTGATTGGCAGGCCTAAAGCCCTCAAATACTTGATGGTATCCAGCCGCTCAAACTGTTGGGTGGAATAGTATCTATAGTTTGTTTGCTCGTCTTTATATTCCGGTTTCAAAAGACCGATTTCATCATAATACCTAAGAGCAGAGATTTTAACATTGAATAACTTTGAAACTTCTCCAATCGAAAAAAATTTCTTCATTCTATCAACCTTTCTGTTCTTTGATTGGTGAACTCTTTATATATATCCCACATTATATATGATGGCAGAGGCCTAAAGGTAAAGTTTGCGGCAAAATCAGGTTAGGGGCTGAGGATAGATATCAATCCGATATATTGTATGGTTGAAATTCAAAAAAAGCTGTCGAGAAAACCTCGCCAGCCTGGCTCCTTTATGAAAGAAGCTTTTCTACTCTTCAAAATAGGGGTTCACATGGATGAGCACTTCTTCCACATCTGGAAACTGTCTTTTGATTTCATTTCGGATTTCGCGGGCAATATCGTGTCCCTGCTTAATCGTCAAATCATGATCTAAAGATAAACGCACATCAAGCAATTTATAGTGGCCATGTTCTCTCGCGCGGATTCTATCGATTCGTTTTACTTGATCACATTCAAAAATAATCGCTTTATATTCCGCTATCAGCTTGGGATCAACACTTTTCTCCATGAGAACATCAACAGACGGCCTGATTAATTCCATTGAAATTTTAAAAATGAGGTAAGCCACGATCGCACTGGCAATTGCATCGGCGTACAACAAATAAGTCCATCCGCAGGTGTTCCCGATAATCGCCAATAGGACGCCGATAAAAGCGGCGAGAGAGGCAACGATATCGCCTTTATGATCGTATGCAATCGCTATAATCGCTTTACTGTTCCATTTTTCCCCCTTCTTGATGGAATAACGATATAAGATCTGCTTAGCTGCGTATGAAATCAGAGCTGCAAACAATGCGCTGTATTGTGGAACGCTTGGCCCTTCAACAAAGGACAGAATCGCTTCTATTAGGATATAAACGGATACGATCACTAAGATAATTCCTACAATCGCCTCACTAATGACTTCAGCTTTTCCATGACCAAACGGATGGTCTTGATCAGGCGGTTTATTGGAAATACCGATCACTGCCAGAACAGCAATCGAAGCAACGACATCCGCTGCGGAATGTATACCGTCTGCAAAAACGGCATCACTATCGCCTATAAGGCCAAAAAAGACCTTTCCGGCCATTAAGATCAGATTGGCTATTAATGCAATCAAAGCAACTTTTTTGCTTATTTGTTCTCTTTCACTTGCCATTTTTTCCTCCTGTAAAACTGCACAAAAAATAGGAGTGCTTGTTATTCACTCAACGTACCCTTTCTTGTGAAATCACTTTGCTTATCATACCAACTGAATTTCGAGTGGGTCTATAGCAACGTTGTTTCCTGTTTACTAATAAATAAGGTGGCAGAAAAAAAGTTGGAGCCGGGCTAAAAGCTAACAGAGAAAACCAATGCGTATTGTGTAACAAGCTGTGATTTTCATCAAATAAAATTTTGCTTCAGTGAAAAATTCCCACCTGATTTTTAAAAACCTGTTGACATTAGACCATCCGTATTTTATTATTATCTCATATTCAAGATATTTTAATTCGAGATAAGATATTAACGATCAAGTGCAAACCTGAGTGTTGTTGAATAATGAAGAGATGTCACAAGCATTGTCTGTTCTTTTAAATGATATGCAATGTGTTTTTTTATAAAATAATATCTCGAATTCGAGATATAAAGGAGTGTATCGTAATTGGCTGAATTTTCACAGCTAGTCCATGAAAGAAGATCTGCAAGCAACTTCCTTCCAGATCATCCAATCACAAAAGAAGAACTCAATGAGATGTTTGAATTGGTTTCATTGGCTCCATCGGCTTTTAATTTACAGCATACAAAATATGTGACGGTGCTTGACCCGGATGTAAAAGAAAAGCTGAAGCAGGCGGCAAACGGACAATATAAAGTGGTTAGCTCATCTGCGGTTCTTTTGGTATTGGGGGATAAGCAGGCATATCAGCAAGCGGCTGACATCTATGAAGGATTAAAGGTGTTGGGGGTATTAAATAAGCAAGAGTATGATCACATGGTTCAAGACACCGTTTCGTTTTATGAAAACAGGGGAGAACCATTTAAGAGAGATGAGGCGATAAGGAATGCTTCACTTTCTGCGATGATGTTTATGCTGAGTGCTAAGGAAAAAGGCTGGGATACCTGCCCTATGATCGGGTTTGATGCTGAAGCCGTGAAACGTATTTTGGATATAGATGACCAATTTGAAGTTGTCATGATGATGACAATTGGGAAAGAAAAAACAGAGAGCAGGAGGCCGCGCGGCTACCGGAAGCCTGTGAATGAGTTTGTTGAGTATATCTAAATAATAAACGTAAAGGAGCGGATAAATATGGCTAAAAAAACGATGGGAATCCATCATATTACAGCAATTGTCGGTCACCCTCAAGAGAACGCAGATTTCTACGCAGGAGTGCTGGGGCTTCGATTGGTCAAGAAAACCGTCAATTTTGATGATCCAGGTACGTATCATCTTTATTTTGGGAATGAAGGCGGGAAACCGGGAACCATCATCACCTTCTTCCCGTGGGCGGGGGCCCGCCAAGGCATCATTGGAGACGGGCAAGTTGGCGTGACTTCTTATGTCGTGCCGAAGGGGGCTATCGCTTTTTGGGAAAAGAGACTTGAGAAATTCAACGTTCCATACACAAAAATCGAGCGCTTTGGAGAACAATATGTAGAATTTGATGATCCGCACGGCCTGCACTTAGAAATCGTGGAAAGAGAAGAAGGAGAAGGTAATACTTGGACTTTTGGAGATATAACACGTGATGTTGCCATCAAAGGTTTCGGAGGTGCAACCCTGTTATCAGCACAACCTGACAAAACAGGTGAACTGTTAGAAAACATCATGGGGATGGAACGAGTCGGCAAGGAAGGAGACTTCATTCGTTATCGTTCTGTCGGTGATATCGGAAATGTGATTGACCTTAAAGTAACGCCTATTGGCCGCGGACAAATGGGAGCCGGCACGGTGCATCACATTGCTTGGCGGGCTAACGATGACGAAGATCAATTAGATTGGCAAAGATATATTGCGTCTCACGGATACGGTGTAACTCCTGTTCGGGATAGAAACTATTTTAATGCGATTTACTTCAGAGAACATGGAGAAATCCTGTTTGAAATCGCAACTGATCCACCGGGCTTTGCACACGATGAATCACAAGAAACAATGGGCGGAAAATTGATGCTGCCTGTGCAATATGAACCGCATCGAACACAAATTGAACAAGGGCTGCTGCCGTTTGAAGTGAGAGAATTAGATTGATTTGACACATAAAAAATAAAAAAACATATATTCAATTGATGATTACTGGTGGCAATGTCAGCAAAGAATCAGATGAAATCAAAGAAGGGGAGAGATAAAAATGGAAGATGCAGGATTGTTACTTATTCGTATAATGATTGGTGTGGTGTTTCTGTTTTATGGATCACAAAAATTATTCGGCTGGTTTGGCGGATACGGGATTAAAGGAACCGGACAATGGTTCGAGTCAATTGGGGTTAAACCAGGTAACGTCGCGGCCGCTTTATCAGGTCTTGGGGAATTAGTAAGCGGAATTCTATTTATTTTAGGTGTATTCCTCCCGCTTGGAGCTGCTATCATCACGATTATTATGTTAGGTGCCATCGTAAAAGTCCATGGAGCGAAAGGATTTGCGAATGGCGCAGGCGGTTTTGAATATAACTTGGTACTGATTGCAGTCTCCATCGGGGTTGCACTCATCGGTTCAGGGGCTTACGCTTTGCATTTTTAATACGCAAGTATGTAAGAACAGTTACTGGCAAGCGGTAACTGTTCTTTTGTTTTGGGATTTTCAAGCAAACTTGCGGGTACCCTGCAAAGCAAAAAAGCGGATATAAAAAATATAAATGTGTATAGTGAATGATACGTATCAATGAGCTTGGTCATGAAAGACAGGCCAATTTGAAGGAGTAAATTGATGAAAGAGATGACAGAATTACATTCATTAGATGCTATAGAGATTTTTATCAAACAGCATCAATTTAGTTTTATCTATATATCAAGACCCGGCTGCACAGTATGTCACGCAGTTCTGCCGCAGCTCAGAATATTATTGGATCAGTTTCCAAACATCACATTGGGGCATATCAATGCTGACGATGTAGAAGAGGTCGCCGGCAGATTTTCAGTCTTCACTGTCCCTGTGCTTCTTTTGTTCATTGATGGAACTGAGTTTCTGAGAGAAGCCCGTTTTGTACATTTTGAACAGCTTGAAGAAAGGCTGAAAAGGGTTTATCAGTTATATGAAGATGAATAAAGTTTACGCAAGCCCCCTTTAAGGGGCTTCAGACTGTCGAGAAAATCTCGACAGTCTTTATTTTTTCCTTAAAATACCCATTCACGTGTAATAAAATAAAAGAAAGACTT